>JADZAA010000015.1 GCA_020852855.1 Bacteroidota bacterium | reverse complement strand
GGAAAATACAATCGGTAATATCTAAAGCAAGAGGATTTTTAAATTTCGAGCGATTTAGAATTAACGCCCTATTCTACTTCGGAAAACTTAACTTTGCTCCATTAAAATTTTAGTAATGCCATAAAAAAATGCAGAAAGTAAATTTTTTCTTGTAAGTAAAATAAATTTCCGTAGTTTACAAACAGTTTTCTATCGTTTTTGATAACTAAATAAAGGAGTTCTTCGATGAACGGTTGCTCTACTTCGTTTTTCACAAGGCGAGCATTGTCGCTTTTTCTTGCAATTTTGCTTGTATATTCAGTGCCGGCACTTGCGGGAGATGTAACAGGCGACGAACAAATCACCGAAAGTACGGAATACTTTTTCGGTATCCCACATTGTTGGACCGAAAACGGCGAGTCTACGCGGGGCGAGCCTATTCAAGTTTTCGTTTCTTCCAAAGTCAATACGCTTGCCACAGTTGAAGGGCTTGGTCTCGGCTATAAAATCAGCCGTACTATTCCGGCAAACAAAGTAATCGGGATACCGATTCCTGAAGCATTTATGAATAAAACAAGCGAGGAAATCAAACAGCTTGGTTTGCACGTAACAGCCCCGGATCCTATTTCCGTAACCGTATTCCTCAGCTATAAGTGGTCGGGCGAAGCCTACCGAGTTATTCCCGTAGATTGGCTGGGGCGCAAATATTATACGCTGAATTTGTATCAGGATAAAACCGACCAAATGCGTCCTTCGCAAATCTTGATTTGCGGTGTTGAGGATAAAACGACGGTAAAATACACTCCAACTGCTGAAACCGAAGGCGGAGTTCGTATAGGTCAATCACGCGAGATAACTATCAACAAAGGTGAAACTTATCTTATTCGCGCCGCGCAACGCGAAGCACTTACTTTCGTGGGCGGCGACCTTACCGGCACATTGATAGAATCCGACAAACCAGTCGGGGTGCTTGCCGGCCATACAAAAGGCGCGTATCCGAATTATAATGCCACAATGCTTGGCCGCCCTGCCAATTTCATGCGCAATATGTACATGGAAATGATGTGGCCGGTAGAACTGCTTGGAACCGAATATATTTCCGCACCGCTGAAATATCTGAGCCGTACAAAAAACGTAGATCCGAACGATGCCGGCGACCTTGTTCGATTTGTAGCAACGCAGGATAATACCCAAATCTATCAAATGCGTCAAGATGGTGCCGGTGCAAAATTAATATGCCTGCGTCTTGACAAAGGTAAATACTTCGATATTCCTAATCAAGAATTGCCGGCTCATTACAGAGCAACCAAACCCGTACTCGTAGGGCATTACGGCAAGGCATGGCGCGACCACGTGGTTAACGGTATTGACAAAGGCGAGACACCTGATAATCCGTCCCGTAACGGCATGGGCATGATGCTCGTTCTTACTCCGATTGACCGCTGGACGAAATACGCAATATTCCGCTCATCGGAGCATACCGACAACTTCGTGTATATTACATACTATACCGAAGACGAAGGAGGCATGAAGTTTGACGGCAAGCCGTTCCGCACGGCTTTTCTGGGCAGTATAAAACCTATCGCCGGCACTCAATATAGCTACGTAGCGCAACAAATTTCCTCAGGAGACCATACGATTTCGGGCGGACGTTTCGCGGCATACGCATACGGCAATTACGACTATACGAAAGACGGCTATGCTTACGGCTATCCTACCGGTATAAATTATGCCACTCCTTGCCCGGATTCTCTTGCTATCGAAGATAAAATAGTCTGCGGAAATGTAGATGCCACGGCAAAAGCATTGCCGGACGACGCCGTTTGCGCAGGTATATTCAATGTTCGTATGATAGACGACTTATCCGACAATTACAACTTTGAACTTTCGCCTAAATTCGTTTCCGGCGATAAAATCGCTACGTTCAAATTAACCGTAATAGACAAGCATAAACCCGCCAAAGCGGTAGTTCGTGTAGTCAGCCGTTCGGGAAAATTTCTGATGCGCGAATATACTTACGAGCCGGAACAAATTACCGTAACGCCAACTCTGTACGATTTTAAAACCGTAGGCGTAGGAGAAAAACGAACAACTACTTTCACGGTAACAAATACCGGCAAAGTTCCCGTTACAATTCAAAATCTTAAGCTGAAATATGGCGAGAAAGAATTCACGTTTAGTTCGGTTTCCCTTCCCATGATTTTGCAACCCGGCGAATCAAGAACGATTGAGGTCGAGGGAACGGGAATTACGGCCGGAAGAAATACTAAAGATTCGATTATTGCCGAGCTTACCTGCTTCCCTAAATCACTTGCCGAAGTGCGCCTGAATACCGCATTACCCAAAGTATATGTAGACGACGCTCATTTCGGGCAGGTGCCGGTTAATCAACTCCGCAAAAAAAGTGTGTCAATTAAAAATATATCGGAAGCCAAAGTTACACTTACAAGCATGAGCTGGCCCGATGCCGATAAAAATCATTTCCCGAAAGTTGAAGACCTGACTTTACCGCTTGAACTTGCTCCGGGGCAAACGTCATTCTTTACTACCTATTACACGCCTCTGACGGAAATAGGCGTAACGCATAAAACCCGTGCGCTATTTGTAGGAAATACCGACCAAGTAAAACTTTATTCCGATTGGGACGGCGAGGGTATCGAAGCCGGTCTTTATATCGAAGGTTTTGATTGGCACGAGCGTCGTGTTCTCGATAATTTTGTAGATGCCAATACCAAAGCAAACGGATACGCAGCCGTAATTAACTATGGCAGTACAGGTAACACTCAAGTTCAAAATGTAAAATTGACCGTTTCCGGTCCCGACGGCGCATATTTTGTAGTTCCTGTTAACGATGTGGCGCAAACGCTTAATCCCAATGAAGCCGCACGTAACATAAATGTAGCCTTCAAGCCCGAATGGGTGATTGGAACGCGCAACGGCGAGCGTCCTTATGAAGTAACTCTTACTTTGTCGGGCATGGACAACGGCATCGAAAAAACCGCTGTTGCCAAATTAAAAGGCGTAGGCGTGCAACCGCATATTGATATGTTGCCGCAAATTGATTTCGGAACGATACTTACCGGAACTACAAAATCGGATAATTCATGGGTGAAAAGCGTAGGCACAATGACGCTGACGCTCGACAATAAAATCACAGGTTTGAGAATTGACGGAGCAGACAAAGCATATTTCGAGATAGACCCTTCGTTCTCCATTACATATCCGAACGCGGTAAATATAGGCGGCCAAATTGACGTTCCCATTATCTTCAAGCCCGACCAAGTTCGCTCGTATACAGCCGAGTTGATTGTTGAAAGCGACGCACCGGAAACGCCCAAAACGATTCTTATCGGCCAGGCATTTCAAGATAAATCGCCCAGTGTTTCAACTACCGACCATAATTTCGGTAAGCATTTTATCAAGGTCGGACCTTATCCCGGAACTGTTTCCATTACGAATACGGGCGAAATAAAAGGCAAAGTGATAAGAATGGAAGTTGTTGATAACGACCGCACATACTTTAACGTCAAAGCTCCTCAACCTCCGTTCGATTTGGAAATAGGTCAAACCGTTGCAGTTGATGCCGATTTCAGCCCTACAGATGTTCGTGTATATAATGCACGGGTAGAATATGAAGTCGAATGGGAAGGCGGCTCTTTCCCCAATTCCATAGTATATTCCAATCTAGTAGGCGAAGGTGATGCTATCGTATCGTTAGTGAAAATCCGCGACGACTACAAAGCCAAGCCCGGACAATCCGTCGTAATTGATTTCGATTTGGCCGATGCCAATCTTGACCCGGCCAATGTAGACGAATTCAAAGCATTCGTTCGCTATAATCCGATTGTTGCGGAGCCTGTAGAAGGTGCGCAGAATATTATAACCAACGGAACATTAACCAACGGATGGAAAGTTTTGCAAGCCGTTAAAATTGCGAATACGGGCGAGTTTATGGTAGATATGATAAAAGATGGCGGAAACACCTTGAAAGGCTCCGGCATCCTTTTCCGCTTCACCATGAATGCCTATCTCAGCCCCGAGCATCAAACAGCTTTGCCGTGCGAAATGAGAGTCATAGGCCGTCCGTATGTAACTGTCAATAATTTGCCCGGACTGCTCAAAATCGAGGAAGTATGCGCCGATAATATTCGTGCAGTTACCGGCAGCGGTATCAAATACGGATTGATGGCAACATCACCGAATCCGACTAACGGCGAAACAAAAGTGGAATACTCCATCGGTATCGAAGCACCAACTACTCTTGCGGTATATAACGAACTCGGCGAGCGTGTGGCTGTATTGGTAAATCAGAACCAAACGCCCGGTGCTTATGAAGTTACATTCGATATATCCAAACTTGGTTTACCGTCCGGCACATACTCTTATCGTCTGATATCCGGTCAGTTCAGCGACGTTAAAACGCTGATCATTAACCGCTGATAAAGCCTCTTTTCCATTAGAAAAAGCGTCTTTCTTCAAGCGAAGAAAGACGCTTTTTTAATAAAAACCTGCTTTGTATTTACAGCGATGCCTAATGAAAATTCACCTGTAAATAAACGATGTTTGATTGTTATATTCCTATATTCGGCACGATAACAACCCCTTGCTCGTCAAAGGAAACAATTAAAGCCGAATATAGTATAAAATGACTGATTTAGAAAAACTTCTCGCTAAATGCACAGGTAATGTCGCGGCAGGTTGTATTCTGGAGTTTTCAGCCGAAGACCTTGCCTTGTTAGACCGCGAAACAGCCCATGGCTTTGTGGCCGCTCTCGGCGGTTCTGTACTTATGCGGCTGCCGGAAAAAGAAATACGTTTTTTTGAATGGTTGCGCGAGCACGACGAACCTATATGGCAAGATTTGTGGGGCGAAGCGTCCGACGCACTATATGTTGTGGGAATAGCATTATTGCCGCTGTTACTAGATAATGTTCGAGGATTTCCGATTTGCGATTTGCTGAGTAACGATAATTACTACTTTACGCCGATACATATACTTGGCGGCGAAGCCGAATATTATCTGGCGGCCGTGAAAGAGCGTTTTTTGGCAAAAGAAAAATTAACGCCGGCACAATTGTTGGCTCTTGAAATTTCGATGGCACCGATTGATGTGTGGCATTTCGGCTATCATCACGGAATTTCACCCGAATCTGCAAAACGCGCAGCCGAACATCTCGTCGGCGACGGCATAATTATACATTTCCGAAAAGCCGAAGAACTTGCCAACTTTGTAGAATTTTAACGCCTACGATAAACCCTTGTCTATGAATACGAACCGCTTGCTTGTATTTGCCGTTTCACTTCTGCTTTTCAGATTCTTTCCGGTTATTGCGCAACATAATACGCCTGTATTGAATGCCATGAAATCCGAGATTGACCGCTCGATGATGCAACTTGCCAAACAATCGGCCCCTCCGTATTACATATCCTACGGCGTTACGGAAACCCGCACAATCAGAATGTCGGCTTCGTTCGGAAAAATTGACGTTGAAGACTCGTCGGTCAGCCGTATTCTCGATATTGATATGCGTGTCGGCGATTACAATGTAGATAATACGCATACCATTCGCGGCAGTCGTTTTGAATTTGGAGGCGGCGGGCGCGGAATTGTGCTTCCGCTTGGCAATGACGAAACCGCATTGCGTCAGGCAATTTGGCTTGCTACCGACAGAGACTATAAAAAGGCTGTGGAACGCTACGGTAAAGTTAAAACTAATCTGGCGGTAAAAGTAAAGGAAGAAGACAGTTCGGCCGACTTTTCGCGTGAAACGGCCGAAACGTTTGTCGAATCGCCGTCCTACTTTGTTTTTGACGCTTCGGCATGGCGGGAACGCATAAAGAGACTTTCGTCGCTGTTTTCGGCCGACCCCAAGATTTATCGCGGAAACGTGTACATTCAGGCTGATATTCTTATTAAATATTTTGTAAGCAGCGAGGGTGCTGCCATACAAACCGGCGAGCCGAACGTCAGGCTTTTTGCGCAAGGTATGACGAAAGCCGACGATGGAATGACGTTGCCTATATATCGAAGTTATTTTGCTTTTTCGCCCGAAGGCCTGCCCGACGAAAGAAAACTTGCCGAAGATATTCGCGGTACTGTCGTGCTTCTCGGTAAATTACGCGAGGCTCCGCTTGCCGAAACATATACAGGACCGGCTATTTTATCGGGAGAGTCGTCCGGCGTTTTCTTTCATGAGATTTTTGGGCATCGCGTAGAGGGACACAGGCAAAAAGACCCTAATTCCAGCCAAACTTTCAAGTCATTTCTCGGCAAAAAAATTCTGCCCGATTTTATTGACGTGATATTCGACCCGACAATAAAAACTCTGCACGGACATGATATTGTGGGCTATTTCAAATATGACGATGAAGGCGTTAAAGCCCGCAAGGTAACGGCGGTAGAAAACGGTGTTTTTCGTAATTTCTTGATGTCGCGCTCGCCTGTCGAGAATTTTCCCGGTTCAAATGGTCACGGACGGCGACAAGCAGGCTACAAGTCTGTTTCCCGCCAATCAAACCTGCTTGTAATTGCACATAAGCAAGAGCCTTTCGACTCGATTAAGCAAGCTCTTCGCGCCGAATGTAAAAAACAAAATAAAGAATACGGGCTGTATTTTGTTGAAATTTCAGGCGGATTTACCTTTACCGGACGCACAGTTCCCAATGCTTTCAATGTGCAACCGCTTGTCGTGTATAAAATATACGCAGACGGGCGTCCCGACGAACTTGTGCGCGGTGTAGACCTCATAGGCACTCCGCTGACCACGTTCAACAATATAATTGCTGCCGCCGACGATTTAGGTGTTTTTAACGGGGTTTGCGGAGCCGAATCGGGCGGCGTTCCTGTGTCGGCAAGCTCGCCGTCGCTGCTTGTTTCCACTATAGAAGTTCAGAAAAAACAGAAATCGCAGGCAAAGCCGCCGCTTCTTATTTCGCCTATAGGTGCGGGGGGCGAATAGGCTGTATCCCTTACGATACAACAAAACTGCCTTACGATTCAAGTTATGGCGTTATTCGCGCATATTCGCAATAATCTCGACCAATGCTTCTGCCGCTTCAACTGCTTCTGCCAAATCAGTAAATTTGGAAACCGAAAATCGAACTGCTGCTTTGGCTTCGGCAATAGGAAGCCCCATAGCCGAAAGCGTATGCGATGGTTGCATACTTCCGGAAACGCAAGCCGAACCGTTTGATGCCGCAATACCGCGCATATCGAGAGATTGCAATACAGCTTCACCGTCCAATCGTTCGGCATCGGTAAATGAAACATTGAGTATATTGGGAAGTGCATTTTCGCTCGGTGTATTGATACGCAGACTGGGAATCTTCGCTATCAATATTGTGCGCATAGCGTTCGTAATAGATGTGGTATGCGCGGTATACGACTCAGTTTGTCCGACAGCCGTGCGAACTGCCGCACGAAAACCTGCTATAAGAGCAACCGGTTCTGTTCCGGCGCGACGATTCCGTTCTTGCCCGCCGCCTTGTTGATGAGCCTTAAAATCAATCCCTTTACGTATAAATAATGCCCCAACACCCTTAGGTCCATGTATTTTGTGTGCCGAAAAGCTTGCAAAATCCACACCTAGTTTATCAACGCGGAGATGAATTTTCCCTAAACTCTGCACTGCATCAACATGCAACAATGCGTCGGGCGCGGCATTGCGAATTGATGCTATCGGTTGAATTGCGCCGGTTTCGTTATTGGCGTGCATTACCGAAAGTAATGTGCGATTATGATTTACAGCGGCTACCATTTCCGGAGAAACACGGCAGTCGGCATTAACCGTAAGAATTTCAACGTCGAAACCGCGCCGGCGAAGAGCCTCTGCCGGGCGCAAAACCGCGTGATGTTCTATCGCGCTTACGGCAAGTTTATCGGCAAGTGCGGACTCTTCAAGGGCAGATTTCAAAACGGCATTATTCGACTCCGTTCCGCCGCTTGTAAATATCAATTCTGCCGGCCGTGCGCCTATTGCAGCGGCAATTTCTTCGCGAGCATCATCTATTTCAACCCGGGCGCGGCGCCCTAACGAATGAACGGACGAAGCATTGCCGTAGCCGTCGCGCAACCATGGCAGCATTGCTTCCAGAACTTCTTCGCCAAGTTTCGTTGTCGCACTATTGTCAAGGTAAATCATTTTACAGAAAAGGTATAGTGTTTTTACGGCAGAACAAGTCTCGCAAATTTATCGGCGGTTGCCGGCTCCAAATCGTCGGGTATATTTTGTCCGGTTGAAAAATAAGCCAGCGGCATAGGCGAACGGCGTAGCGCAGCATATACCTGCCCAAGTGTTTCAGCCTCGTCGGTTTTTGTAAGTATTACGGCTGTCGGGTTCAAAACTTGTTTGTAACGCTGAATAACGTCGGTCAGGATTTTTTCGGAAGTTGCGGCCGATTGCGTTAAATATACGTTATCCGGTTCGGCCGCTTCGAGCATGGCCGCCGTTTCGCCGAGATGCTCAAGATTGCGTTGCGAACGCCCTACGGTGTCTATAAGAATTACACCGCCGGACTGCTGATGCTGACGCATAAGCTGCCTAAGCTCCTGCGCCGAATAAGCGGAGCGAAAAGGTATTCCGGCGATAGCCGCAAAAGTTTGCAATTGCTCCGCACCGCCCACCTTGTATGTATCCGCAGAAACAATTAGAACGTCGGCTTTGAATACAAGCTTGCATACTGCGGCAAGTTTGGCTATTACCGTAGTTTTACCGCCGCCCGTAGTTCCCGTAAAAGCGACCGTTATCGGACGCGCCGCAGGTTGCAACGGCGGAAATATCTTAATATCCGAAGATATTATTTTTCGTGCCGCCTCAAACAGCTCTTGTTCGTGTGCAAATCCGCCAACCGCCGCAGCCGCCCGCCCTACCAAACGCAAAGCATCTTCGTCGGGAACATCGCTTTGGCGCAAACGCTTATAGAGATTGCCATGCCGCGCTCCCAAAGTAGCGGCATAGCGATAGCGAACAGCATCGGCTGTTTCGTCAAGCATACGCCGCATTTCCGCCAGATCGTTCCTCATGCCTGCAAATGTAGCCGCATTCGCAATCGTATCCGCACCGGACGGCCTTGTGTCATCGTGTGCATCTTCGGCAATTTCGGTTTCGCTCATTGCCGTAACTTCCACTATTTCGGCACCTTGGCCGCCGAGTGGAATTGTTCGCGTGGAAAGTATCACCGCGTCTTCGCCAAATTCGCGGCGCATTTGTTCCAAAGCGTCCTTCATCGTCGGTGCTACAAATTTTTTCATATTTTCTATTATTTTCGAGATTTGAAACTATCCTCGCACGAACCATGCACGGCGAATAAGCCCGTCCGCTACATCATAAACAGCAACGGCATGAACTTCACCGTCGGTCAGTCCCGTTACGCGCTCTTCGTCTATCGCCGTATTGCCGCAAATAATGCGCGAAATCAAACGACAGTTCAATTGTTCGCATTGTGCAAACATCGCGCCGTAGCGTTCGCGCAGTTGCTCTTTACCGGAGCAAAACGGCGTGTCCGAGCCAAGAGAATAGAGTTGTACGTCGTCGGCATAGACTTCCGCGAAAGCATCTATGTTGCGTGCATTATAGGCATCTAACTGTGCTTGTGCGGCTTGTTCTGGAGTAATCATAAATTTATTCGATTCAGTAATTGTTCGGTTTTTATAATTTCAATAACAAAGCTCGGTCAATCTTCCCGGAATTTAGCTTCGGGAATAACCGTCAGAAATTGGTGATAATAAAGCAAATTAAGAACAGACTCAAAATCCTCGACAGACGAAGAATTCCATTGGCGACGAATAATTCCGCTTCTGTGTTGTTCACGTTCGTGGGTCGGTGTTCCGCAAATATGCTCTGCAACAGGCAGTTCGTAAGCCATATCTTCGGCTGCAAGCCCGCGAATAATGTCGGGCAATTCGGCCGGAATATCGTCGTCTTGTCGGCACACCCATACGCCTACCGGAAGCGAGCCTTCGAATGAATCGTACCAGTCTTCCGTTATGTCCAGAGAAGGTTCGCCTGCAATATCGCCACTGTAACCTATTGCACAGCCTTCTTGTAAAAATTTGCTTAAAAGTTCGTCAGGTGTGGCATAAACACATTCGGGGCGTAAGCCGTAACGTTCCGCCAAGAGAATACGCCCGGCGGTTACTATAAAATTATCGGGTGCAGACGAAACAAATCGCCGGATTTGCGATAGCCCGGGCGCGAACCAAATCGAGGCAACATTGGTATAACCTTCAAGAAAAATGCCCGTGGCAGGCACAATGCGATAATCTACCTCTGTGGCGGCAAGGCCGTAGTTCAAAGGAGAAATCAATGCCGCATCAACGCGATGATTTTTCAATAGTACGGCACATTCTTTCTCGCTGGCCGCCGTAATGATTTTATGCGCTCCCGCACGAGCTGCTAACGGGCAGAAAATATCGCCTGCGGGTACGGCAAATGTAAGTTGTATGCTCATACAAAGATTGTTTGTTTTCTCCTGAACTCAACAGTCAGGGGCAACGGAACAGATAAATATGAAGGAAGGTTTCAGATGTCATACAGCAGTAAATCAAGCAAAGATTATCGCGAACCGGAGAGCATAATGTCTCGGAACTGTAAGCACCTGATCCAAGAGCAAAGATACGAAATTCGAGCGATGTATTTGCAAGGCATATCATACAGCAGAATGGGCGTAACACTTGGTGTATTGCCTTCTCCGAGAGTATAAGCCGTGAAATTTGTCGCAACAGCGGTGCTTCGCGGCTATCGTCCGAAACAAGATCAATAGAAAGCAGAGTTACGCCGCAAGCAAAAAGGCAAGGCACGGAAATTTACCGTCGACACAAATCTTCGTGATTGTTATTGCTGAATAACTGTAGTCCGCAACCGCATCAGGAAAAGAGAAAGATTCTGAATATCAAAACAGCAAGTCAATTATTCTCAAATTTTTTACAGATAGTAGCAATTGAATGTTGAATCCGCCGTATTATTTTACGCGGCTGAATGAGGTAGCGACTGAAAGAACGGCGTAAATTCCAAATACGGCCGCGCTTAGTACGGCAGTATCGGCAAACGATGACGTTGGAACTAATGGAATTCCGTTTGGCAGAAATGTTGCGACGTATCGAAAGGCAAGAACTGTAACAAGACCGTACACGCCGGAAATTACGGCAAAGACAATATGCGGAAGTGCCATAAACAGCCTTCCCGCACCCATAGCGGCCAGAGCACGGTCCTCATCGGGGTCGCTCAAACGCTCGGCACGCAACGCGAAATACAAAAGCAGGGCTATAAATATTGCCGGCAGCGATAAGCCTAAGTAAATCAGACGGTTGATATTTTCTATGCGGGAAACGGCGTATTCGGCGCGCACGGCATCGAATTTCACCTCGCAATCGGGGGCAATACGGCGCAACTCGGCTACGGCCTCCTGTATTATCTCGCGACTGCAATATTCCGGACGTAAAGTTATTCGCGCAGTTGCGGGCAAAGGATTGCCCTCCGTAATTTCGTCCAAATCGCTTATTTGGGCGGAAATTTTATTCCATGATTCTACGGCCGGAATATTGAGCGATTCGCCGATATAGTACAAGGCTCCGAACTGTCTCGCAGTAAAAGCGGCTTCGGTGCTGTCGGTATTAGTCGGAAAAACCGCTATTATCGGAAAATCGGCGGCAACAAGCGAGGCTTCGGATTGTGCGTATTCGCGCCATTCGGCTGTAAAAACTGCAACACAAGCGGCAAATATCATTACAAGCGTAAGTCGCGTGGCGGCAATGCGGCGACGCTTTCGCAATAAACGTCCGCGACGTATTGAGAAGCCAAGCATAATCAAATCTCGACAAAGGCAGATGTTTTTTTTTGCAAGTTGCTCTCACGTAAAAACATCTCAAAAATAGAGGTTACGCCGCAATAAGCGCGGTGGCTTTTATTCGATGGCCTTGCAAGACGCAACGCGCAAATAAGCCGAATTAGGAAAATCATGCTTTAAACGAGCGAACAATTCCTCTGCTTTTGCAGCAGTGCCTAATCCGCAGAAAACATGCCCGAGCCGTACCAATGATTTTTCTAATACCTGACTCGGCGTTGCATCGTTTTCGATTAATGCGGCAAGTATTTTACGCGCATCTTCCAATAGCCCTTGTACGGCGGCACATTCTGCATTCATAAACATCACATCGGGCAAAATCCGACTTTGCTTCGGAAGTGTTTGCCTCAAACGAACGAAAATTGCACAAGCTTCGCCGTATTGCTTCCCTTGATATAGTTCTACGGCTTTTTCATAATCTTCGGACTCCGTGCCGGATTTCGGCACATCGCCTACGGTAATTGTAAGCGTATCGGCAAAACGTTTATCTGGTTCGCCCTGCTTGTTCGATTGCTCGGAAGAGACAACCGTTGATGCTTTTGTATGAAAAAGCGAGCCGCGCACAGGCCGCTGTGCCGCGCTCGGCATTACGATACAGCAAAGCACGGCGACGCATAACGCCGTCCGTATAAACGTCGCTTTTTTTGCAAAGCATAGCGATATTTCAAGCTTTTTCACCAAGTTTCTCCTCGTTTATCGAGTAAAGCAACCATCGCCGGATAACTTGACGCGCCGCATTATTCTGCGAAACGTCAAGTTGCATTACAAGCCTATGCAAATCAAGCATTTTTACGCGCTAATATGTTGTACGACAACAACATAGCACACCTGCTATTTTAGCGTCTTTTTCCAGAGCATCATAGCTTTGGTAAGGTCGGCTGATAATACCGCAAATGCTCCGCCGAACGCGATAGATTTTTCAGCGTCGTCTTTTTTACCTTGAACGGCAAAATTCAACACATTGGCTGCCTCTGCGTGAAACTTAGCATGAATATCTTTGATTTTTTTGTATTCATCTGTCGCTTTGATTGCCGGCGACAATGAGTACAGCCATTTTCCAAAGTCGCATACGTTATCGAGTCGAACCGTTGCTACGGAGAATTCGCTTTTCCCTGCGTCTATGGCACTACGAAGCCGCTGTTTCCACAAGCCGTGGCCGCCTATTGCTTTGTTTATTTGTTCTTCTGTTACCATTAGAGGAATTTTTGTCGTTTATTTGTAAATTAAAGCCTGTATATTTTTGCGCTTGCGTTTTCAAAACAGAAACGGCGCGGTCTGCTTTAAGCAATCGGACTGAACCTTGCTTGGAAAAATCGTAAATACTTAGGCTCGAACGTCATTTCAAGCCCTTTCGCTCTCGTGCGTGCTTCATAAACTTCGGCGACAGATTCGGCGGTTACGTCCATGTGTGCCTGCGTATAAACTCGGCGTGGGATAGTCAGCCGCACCAATTCCAATTTCGGATAATAATTTTTTCCGGTTTTGACATCGCGTCCCGCACTTACAATACCGCGCTCCATGCTTCGTATGCCGGAATCTATGTAAAGTTCTGCCGCCAAAGTCTGCGCCGGGAAATTATCCTGCGAAATATGCGGATAAAAGCGTTTTGCGTCCAAATAAATAGCATGACCTCCCACGGGTAAAACTATCGGTACGCCGTATTCCTGTAACTGCGCACCAAGATATTCCACTTGTCCCACACGTGCTTGAATATGGTCATCTTGAACGGCTTCTTCGATACCGCGCGCCATTGCCTCCATATCGCGTCCTGCCAAACCTCCGTAAGTGTGCATACCCTCATATACTACCACAAGCGAACGGGCTTCTTCATAAATATCTTCGTCGTTAATGGCAAGAAATCCGCCTATGTTTACAAGCAGGTCTTTTTTGCCGCTCATGGTGCAACCGTCGGTATACGAACACATTTCGCGCAATATTTCGGCTGTGGTTTTATTGGCGTATCCATCTTCGCGGCATTGAATAAAGTATGCGTTTTCCACGGCGCGGGTTGCGTCCATAATAACCTTAATCCCGTGCTTTGAGCATAAAGCACGAACATCGCGCATATTTTTCATGGAAATGGGCTGCCCGCCCGCCATATTTACCGTTGCGGCTACGCTTACATAAGGAATTTTATCCGCGCCGACTTTTGCTATCAGATTTTCTAATTTATTTAGGTCGATATCGCCCTTAAACGGCAGTAGCGATGTCGGGTCGTGCGCCTCGTCAATAATAATATCAACAAATTGTCCACCGGATAGCTCCTGATGCAGGCGTGTGGTTGTGAAATACATATTTCCCGGCACATAGTCGCCTTGTTTAATCAGAATACGCGAAATTAAATGCTCCGCTCCGCGGCCTTGATGTGTCGGAATTAAATATTTATAGCCGTAATATTTCTGCACGTTTTCTTCCAAATGATAGAAGTTTTTCGAACCCGAATACGCCTCGTCGCCCATCATCATGCCGGCCCATTGATAATCGCTCATCGCGCTTGTGCCGCTATCGGTCAGCAAGTCAATATATACATCTTCGGAATAAAGCAGAAAAGTGTTGTATCCCGCCTTGCGTATGGCATCTTCACGATATTGGCGCGTTGTTTTGCGTAGCGGCTCCACCATTTTGATTTTGTAAGGTTCGGCCCAGCTGCGTTTGGTTATCTTCGACATATTTCGGTTTCCGTAAAAATGAAAGAAAGTTGCGTAAATTGTATTTTATTCTCTGAGTATTTACCGCATTATTCCCGGGGATTTTTCCACCATGTCAAATCAACGGCCTCTTCACCGCCGTCCACGTTGATTGTAGTGCCCGTAATCCATGCGGCTTCCGGCCGAACAAGCAGAGCAAGAACTTTTGCAACGTCATCGGGTATGGTTAGTCTGTGGTGCGGATTACGCATGTGGGCGTGTTTCATAATAATATCGTTGCCCGGGATACGCCTCAGGGCCGGCGTATCGGTTACTCCGGCACAAATTGCATTGATGGTAATTCCGTGCGGTGCAAGCTCAAGTGCCAGTTGCCTTACATAAGATTCGAGCGCGGCCTTAGCTGCGGAAACAATTCCGTAAGTGGGAAGAACGCGACGGCTGCCAGCGCTTGTAAGTGCAAAAATTCTACTGCCCTCACCCAGCAGATTGTCAAAGACAAGAGCCTGCGTCCAATATACAAGAGTATTGGCCATAACGTCGAGCGTCATTTCCACTTGCTTTTGAGTGGCCGATTGCAACGGCGATTCGCCGATAAACGGCAGCAATGTTCCGAATGCAAGAGAATGAAGCATTACTTTTACCGATGCCCCTTTGTTTGCGGCCAATTCCGAAGATATTGCGGCAACTACTTCGGCACGGCGTTCTGCATCGGCAGCGTTCGTATTGAAAAAAATTGCTTTTGCCCCGCGTTGTTCAATACCTTCGATAGTTTCCTGAACCTTAGGCAATGTTGCGGCACGGTCTAAATGAACGCCTATAATATTGAAGCCGCCCTCAGCCAAAGCATAAGCGCAAGCTTGCCCGAAGCCGCTCGAAGCACCGAGTATAAGCGCGTAATCACGAAATTCCAACATAATTAAAAGTCCTTTTCGGATGCGAAACCCAAATTTATCCGCAAAATTATGAATAGCCGACAAGGTGGCAAAGAAAGCCGCCGTTAATTGTGTTAAAGATTACGAGCCGCCGCTAATTGTGTTGCGGTTTGCGACGACACGGCGAAAAATCGTATTTTTGCGGCGCGAACGCAGTACGCAATCATAAACGAGTGTTTCCCATTCATCTTTTGCGCCCGCTATGCTTCAGGATTTTCTTAATTCCGCGCCGATTCCTTTGCTTTCTGCATTGGCAACGTTAGTTATGCTACTTGACGCAATGAAACGCGACGGTGCGCGCATCGTATTCGGATTCAGCGTTTTTTCACTGACGGCCGCAATGGCCGCCGCCATTTACACTATGTTTTTGCCGGATAAAACAACGGCATTTAACAATATGATAACTTGCGGCGGATACGGAGCGTATTTCGATATTGTGTTTTGCTTGGGCGGAGTACTTACTCTGCTTGCTGCACGTCCGTTTCTGCTGGCTTCAAATACCGAACACGGCGAGTTCTATTCGCTTATACTTTTTTCGATATGCGGAATGTTTCTTATTGCCCATTCCAACAATCTGCTTACGCTCTTTATCGGCATAGAGGTTATGTCGGTATCGTTCTATATTTTGTCGGGCTATTTGCGGACTTCGCGATTCTCGATAGAAGCCTCGCTCAAATATTTTCTGCTCGGTGCATTCATAACCGGCTTTTTAGTGTACGGAATGGCTCTTATTTACGGATCCGCCGGTGCGCTCGGTTACAATGAAATTTATCAGGCCGTTCAAGGCGAAACGGGCGCACGATTTCCGATGATATTACTTCTCGGCATGGGATTGCTTATCATAGGATTGAGCTTTAAATCCGCCATATTTCCGTTTCATCAATGGGCACCCGATGTGTATCAGGGTGCGCCAACCATCGTTACCGCGTTTATGAGTACAGCCGGAAAAGCAGCCGCATTCAGCGCGTTTATACCGATATTGGCTGTTTTAACACCGGAATCTTCGTCGCCCGTAGCTGCAAAAATCGGTATGCTTTTGGCTGTTTTATCGGCGGCAACTATGCTCGTGGGAAATATTAGCGCGGTAGTACAGAAAAATATCAAGCGAATGTTGGCTTATTCGTCGGTGGCGCATGCCGGATATATGATGATGGGGCTGGCGGCCGGCTCGGTACGCGGTGCAAGCGGTATTGTATTCTACGTAACCGCCTATATGTTTATGCAAATAGGTGCGTTTATCCTGATTTCGGCACTTGAACGCGGAAGCGAAGAACGCTATCAAAATTTAGAAGACTATGCAGGACTTGCCAAAAAACATCCCGTAATGGCGGCGTTAATGTCTGTTTTTATGCTTTCGCTTACGGGCATCCCTCCGTTCGCGGGATTTTTCGGCAAATACTATCTGTTTACCGCCGCAATAGAATCAGGCTATACTTGGCTTACGATAATCGCCGTAATTTCTTCCGTTATTTCGGTGTATTTCTATATCGGCCTTATAGTTGCAATGTATTTCCGTGAATCCGACGTGCAGGAACAAGATTCTCGGCCCGGACTTGCCGGAATTTCGCTTGTTATCTCTGCCGCCGGCGTGATTATACTTGGCGTAATTCCTCAGTTTATAGATAAAATAGCAAAATCGCTGTTTTAGGCGCAAAAGCACAGTCATTTGCATTTTCACTCGACACGTGCGTTTAACTTTTTGCCGAAAAGGCGGTTGTTCTGTATGAATATGCCGCCTTTTTCTTTTTTTTCGTATGCGAATTATTCTCATTCTTGCAATATGTGCTTGCTTTGCAGGCACTTTTCGGACTGCGGCGCAGCCCGACGGCAAGACTTATCTCGATGCGGCAAATAAATACCGCGATACGTTAGATTTCGATATTACTCTTTTCGGCAAACCGCTTCGCGCTGAATTTTACGTTGAAAATACCGGCAACACAACAATATATATTCCCAAAAAAGTAGTTCCGTTTTTCTCTATCGAACGCTACTCCAATGCGCCGAGCGATTTCCGGCATTTAGAATTTACCAATGAAACACCGCTCGAATTTCAGGTAACAACGGCAAAAAGAAAAGACACGTTCCGCCTGATATTCACTTCCAATCCCGACACATCAAAACTCGACTACGCACTCGGCTTCAAAATCGGGCGCATGGTTGTCGGCTTGGCCGACAGAATTGATGCCGATATACCGTTCAAAAAGCCCGATACATTTACTTTAATAGCCTGGAAAACAAAGGATTATCTTGCCTCAAAGAAAACGGAAATCAACTTTGATTCGGTTTATTTGGGTGCGGAAAACGTAAGAACGGAATGGATGCTCAAAAATGTGTCGGATAATTCAATTACCGTATTCGGTAATAGAATTACGCCGCTTTCTCCGGTTATAGGTTTAAGCGGATTTTCGGTAACAACTCCGCTCGATACTGTAAGAATGCCCGGCGATTCGCATCAGCCATGGACTATTCGCTATCGCCCCGCCTCGCGCGGTGCCGATAGTGCGCGCTTGGCTTTGGACTATTCGCCGAATATTAACGGGCATGCAGACTCGGCACAACTGATTCTGCGCGGCTTTGGCATACAGCAGGAAATTATACTGAGCAATAGAACTTCCGGCCGTCCTAATCCAGTAACAATACGCGGCGATACTATAGATGCGGGCGATATAAACATTGGCGAAGAAGCACAAATAAACATCGTTATCGAGAATAAAGGCAATCTTGCTTTCGGTTTCAACGGCGGTACGCTTGGCGGACAAACCGACTATTTTTCTTTGGAACGTGCTTTTAATGTTGCACAACGCTTGCCCGTCGGAGGATTTGACAGCGCAATTGTACGCTTCCAACCCGAACGTCGCGGCGCATTTACGGCTACATTTACCGTTGCAAGCGATATTCGCTCGCGCATTCCTACTGCACCGGACGCTGCCTCGAAAATAACTTGGTTTGTTCGCGGGCGTGCAGTCGAACCGGAACTTGCTCTCGGATCCGAAATACGCGACACCATAAATTTCGGTCAATTTATTATGCCGGCAGACAATTTATGCCCTTCGGCATCTGTTCGGCGATTCATAGCACGTAATATCGGAAACTCGACGCTGACTTTAACTTTTGACAAGACACGCCCGCCTTTTCGTGTTTTAGGCGATTCGAAGCGCGATATTTTACCGGCCGACAGTACGATTATAGAAATTGAATTCTTTCCGCAGACCGCCGGTGCGTTTTCCTCGGCAATGACCATAACTACAAACGAGCCGGACGGGAAGAATTTTCGCTCTTTCGTGCTGATTGGCGCGGCTGTTACGCAAGAGTTGCATATTTCATTGCCCAATATCGTTTCGGCCGCGGGGCGCAAAGTATCTGCGTCAATAACTGCCGCCGCAACAGCACGATACGCAACAAGTTTTTCTGCCGTACTGATTTACGATACAACGTTGCTTGATTTTACGGGCTTTGACAAAAACGGAACATCTTCCGAATCTGCCTCGTTATTGATAGACGACTTGACTCGCGGCGCAATAGGCTTTACTTTGCGCGACGCAAACGGAGGATTGTTTAACAAAGATACTTTGATTAAAGCCGAGTTTTCAACATATCTCGGTGCGCCGTTGCCAACTTTACTTACCCTTGCATATCCGAAAGCAGGAACAGAAGTATGTGATTCGGCTGCATATATTTCCATGCAAAACGGAAGTTACGGTACGGACTCTTCATGCGGTGCGGCATATCGTGCGATTTTAGGAATGAAAGGTATATTTCGCTTTGTACAAATCGGCGAGAATCCTGCATCCGGCCGGTTGGAATTTGCCTTTGGAACTGCCTTTCCGATTGAAACTTCCATAATTCTTTACAATTCGGTAGGTATGGAAGAGGCCGTTTTAGCACGCGGTACATTCGGCGAAGGTATGCATTACGCCGAATACTCGACCGACAGTTGCGCTCCCGGTTTATATTTCGTGGAGATGCGAGCCGGTATTTATCGTAAATTATTTCCCGTCATCGTAGTACGATGAAAAGCCCTTTGCGTTATCCGGGCGGTAAAAGTCGTGCCGCTAAACGAATTATCGAGCTTTTACCGGATTTTACGGAATATCGCGAACCGTTCATTGGCGGCGGTTCGGTATTTTTCGGACTGAAATCCGTTTTTCCGCACAAGGCTTATTGGATTAACGATTTATATCCCGAACTCTATGCTTGCTGGCTACACGTCCGCGACGATATCGGCGGCGTTGTAGACTTAATTCGCGTATGGCGCGATAAATTTTCCGACGGCCGGTTATTGTATACTTTTCTCTCCGAAAATATGCCGGATTTCGGCGGTATAGAAAAAGCGGCAGCGTTTTTTATATTTAATCGCATAACTTTTTCCGGCACAACCGAAAGCGGCGGCTATTCCGAACAAGCGTTCCGCGGGCGTTTTACCGACAGCTCGATAGAACGACTTCTCGCGGCAAGCGTTGCGTTGCGCGGAACTGCCATAACAAATCTTGATTATGCCGACGTTGCGCTTGCACCGGGCAATGATGTGGCTGTTTTTCTTGACCCACCGTATTATTCCGCAGAGAAATCAAGGCTTTACGGAAAAAACGGCTCTCTTCACGCCGGATTTGACCATGAAAGATTTGCAGACGTTATGCGCCGGTGTCCGCATAAATGGCTCGTAACCTACGATGACAGTCCGTACATTCGCGGACTGTTTTCTTTTGCCCGCATTTTCGCTTGGGATTTGACTTACGGTATGAGGAACGTAACCCCAAATGGAAATCAAATAGGCAAAGAGCTCTTTATTTCCAATTACTTAGAATCAATAACACCCAAAGAAACAAGGCAATCCGCATTATTCCGATAATTTTTTGAAAGTGAGTTTCTGCAAAATTACCAGCGAAATTCAACGGAAACTTAACGACTATTTATCGCTTTATTAAAGTTGTACCTTCTATTCGGTCTTTAATCGTAACAGTCAGTCTGTATGCGCCGCTTGGAAGTGTTGCCGTGGAAATTGGAATATGCAGAGTTTGGGGAAAATAAGCATATCCTGTCGCAGCAACGGTTGTTTTTCCTATGGCATCGGTCAAATTAATGCTCCACGCGCCAACAGCGGTAAATGCACAATTTGCCGTTCCAAGAGTAGGATTCGGCCAAATATTCAGCAGAATCGGTTCAAAAGCTTCTTCTGCGGCCGACGCGGATTCACGTCGTATTTCATAGTGCGGAGTTTGACGTGTAAGCCCTTGTTTATTAGTCGCTTCAATCGAATAACGAATCCAATCCTCATTGCTTAAATCTGCGGCGGCAGTCCATAAATTCTGCTGTGTACCGCGTTGCATTGCAATTCGTCTCGGCCGCAAATCACTTGCTTCATGTATTATCATAGCAGCAGATATAATGCTGTCGGCCGCGTCGAACGGGTCGGAAGCAATATTGGCAATAAGCGAAGCAGACGATTTACCGAGAGCTGCGGAATCAAGCGGGCGATGCATAATATACGGCCCCGCGCCCCAAGCATAATAACCGAAAGCGCGAAGTTGTGAATAATCCGCTTCCCATGTAGTGTACATCATTCCGTCAATATTTTCAATTCCTTCTTGCGCCAGCCTCCACGAGCGAATAGCAGCCGACGTACCTGCGTCGTAATATGGCGAAGTAATCTGCCTGAAACCTTGACGGGCAAAGAAATTCATGCTTTTTTCCTTTTTTCCGCCGTTCCAATTTACAATGGTAAGAGTTTTCGGTATATCGAGCCAAATACCGGTTAAATCACCGTTTATCAGATAGTAATTATTAACGGCATTATGCAGCGAATCGAACATATCGCTCCACACAAAGCGCCGCGACGACGACGCGACGGACGCTATAATCGAATCGCATTTACGCACATTATCGGCCAATATGGCCGCCGGAGAAATTTTACGCCTCAAGCAGGATGAATCGCGATTCAAATTGCGTATTTCATCGTGGCTCAGGAAAAAGTTTTCCGGTTTGTATAAATTATTCACACGCGAAATTTGGTCACCGAGAATATTGTAAAGCGTATCCTCCGACGGACACACCATAACGCTGCCATTGCCCTGATTATTGCTAACAGCCGTAAAAGGATGGAAATACGAAACGAGAATCGTGTCGCCGTTGCGTAACCAGCCGCCGGGCAAACAGCGTAACGCAGGCGGCGTATGATACGGCCCGAACGTTCCGTTACTTTTCGCGGCTATCGTATCGAAAACAGGGGCAAAATCTATGTTTTCCAAATATCGGAAACCCGTTGCTTTTTTGTAAATACTTAAAGGTGCGCCGCTTCTTCGTAAAATATTGGTCAATCCGGCCGGCCTTATTTCAAAATCATCAATCCAAAATTCGCCGCCATTAACACCCCACACGCCGCAATACAAAGATACGCTTGCAGACTCCAATGTATTAAAACTTGTTTCTATGCGCAACCAGCCGTTAGTCGTAGGCGGAATATCCAATGCCGTAAAAGTAAGTGTGTGCGACGCGCCTTTTGCATCTTTGCCTATTGCTAAAAGTTGAAAGCTGCCTCCCTGCAAGTTCAGAGTTTTAATCCACGCACTCATAACGTAATATCCGTGAGGCGCACAATTCACCGTTCGGGAGAAACGTGCATTACCCGCAGCATTGGACGTTCGCACATCAGTAGCATGCGCACTTGCCTTACCTGTGTGAAATGTTGTTTTATCCTGCTTGAAACAATCGTCATAGAATCCCCAGCCCGGGAATTTTCCTTGTGCATTTACATTCTCGAAACCTCCTTCGGGCAATGATACGTTTGCGTCGGTAATCAGTCGCGCCGTATCGCCGGAAACAATATATTCGCTCCGCGCCTCCACTCCCTCCGCAAGATTTACATTATGTTGCAAGATGCCGTCCGACCATCCGATATTGCACACACTCGGGATTATATCCAAATTTCGTGCAGTGCATAAACGCTTAAGCGAATCTACATTGGCAAAGTACTTTGCAGTCATTCTATCGATTATATTATACTTGTAATCACTCTGTTGTATGCCGTTCATTTTATATTTTATCATCGTGTCGACAATCGCGGCAAGTTTGGATATATTGTTATCCGACAGCAGGTTATGTTGAGAAAACATCCAACGAATCGGGTAATCGGGTGCGTCCCATACATGGCAAGCGGGCAGTATTTTGGCATTTTTGTCGAGCAATTGCAATACAGTTGCAACCGCATTGAACGCACCGTCGTAATCATTAAACATTATTACGGCTTCGCGAGAACGTATATCAGCAATGTATCCGCCTTGCACTGAAGGTACGGTTTCAATACTATTCAGAGTTTTTTTTCGGAAAACGGTATAAAATGCATTATCGGACGGCACCAATACAATGGCCGGAAACTGCACGGGCGGTACGGAATTAATATATGCGGCAAGCGATTTTCGCTCAATAGAAATTCCTGCTCTAAGCAAAATTTCACGCTGTAAATAATCGGCGGCGCGAAGTATTTCCGGCGAAACACTATCGGGCAGAATCAGTTGCGTCTGCGAAGAAAGAGAAAACGGCGGTAATTCGCCGTAAGAATATGCGGTTTTCGGCGGTGGAACCAGCGTTGTTATATTTTGCGCAAAAATGTGCGCAACCATAAAAATCACCGACAAAACAAAGACGAACAGTTTCATACAACACCCCGACATATTATGACAAACAACTTAATTACGCTGTTCTTTGCAAGATGCTTTCGATACTTTGTTCCATTCCGAAAAAGACAAGGCTATACAAAAGCATACATTGACATTGCGAAACTACAAAAGACACAGATTATTAAGCATGGCACGTTTTATTTATTTTATCTCTATCCTATTGTGGCATTGAATTTGCGTTACTCGGAACACGTATTTGCATTGCAAAACGGAATTTTATTCGCCAGACTAACATAGAACTGCATAAACAACTAATTACAAACGAGTTACGCGCCTGCAAACAAAAGTTGTCGAGCAAAGTATTCAACAGCTTTCAATCGTGATACTGATAGAATTATCATTGCCTTTTACAATGATGATAAAATTATCAGTATTCTTTGTTTATTCCGTGGAAGTATATTGTTGCAAGGTTGTAAACTTAAAATAGATACGGCATAAAATTAAGTTTCTTCTCCAAAAGTGGCGTTTTTAACATGTGAACGCCACTTTTACTATTTTTAGGGCTGTTCTGACCAAAAAAATTAGGACTATACAAAGCAAAAAAGCGGCTAACCCCTATTTTTGCGTTCAAATGGTGGGAGAAAGTGGGGGATTTTCTTACGCCGTTATGGAGTGATGGGAGAAATTACGCGGCGCAAGGGGGAAGTGCCGAGAGTTTCTCCCTCTTTCCTTGTTTAGAAGAGAAATAAAATCCGACAAATGCCCGACAACATTTTTTCTGCCTTTCTCCTATGTCGTTTTTCAAAGGTCAGGAAATATATTCGATAGACAACAAAGGGCGCGTCAATGTTCCGGCAAAAATGCGCAAAACGCTTTCGCCCGACGCAAACGACACCTTTGTACTGACCCGCGGATCTGACCGTTGCATAGCCGCATATCCGCTTAATGCTTGGAAGCAGCACGAAGCGCGTTTTGCCGCACTTGACCAAAACGACCCTGCCAGCCGCTATCTTCTGCGAACCGTACTTTCTTGGTGCGAAGAGGCAGAAATTGATGCGCAACAGCGAATCTCTCTTTCCAAACGATATACCGATTTTGCAGACATAGAGGGTAAAGTTCTGATAGTCGGTATGATTGACCATATAGAATTTTGGAATCCGGACGAATTTGAACGCTATATGCAAAGCAGCGATGCGCCGTACGAGCAAATAGCCGCGGCCGTAATGAAACGCTGACAGACATCTGTTTTTTTCTGCTATGGACTCAACCTATCACATTCCGGTTCTTTTGCGCGAATCGGTCGACTTTCTCATTACGGACACAAACGGAATTTATATTGACGGAACGCTTGGCGGCGGCGGACACACCGCCGAAATTTTACGCAGATTATCGCCCGACGGCCGTCTTGTTTCGTTTGATGCGGACGCGATAGCCATAGCTCACTGCCGAGAGCGTTTCGCCGACGAGCTTGCAAAAGAAAATCCTCGATTGACGCTTCGAAACGAAAATTTTGTTCTATCGGGCGAACTTGCGGATATACGCGGAGCCGCATCCGGTTTATTGCTTGATTTGGGAACGTCGTCGCGGCAATTAGACAGTGCTTCCCGCGGTATCAGCCATCGCGTTAATGCTCGATTGGATATGCGGTTCGGCTATGCGGGAATCTCTGCCGAAGAATTGCTTAACGATGCAAAAGAAGACGTATTAGTCCGCATATTCCGCGAATACGGCGAAGAGCCTTTTGCCGTAGGCATAACTCGCAGAATTATAGAACGCCGACGGGTTTTTCCGCTAAGAACTACCAATGATTTGCGAATAATAATTCAAGAAATTGTGCCGCCGCATTTGGCGCCGCGCGCTCTTGCCCGCATTTTTCAAGCATTGCGCATTGCAGTTAATGACGAGCTTGGAATATTGGAGAAAACTCTGCGCAATATTGTTCCGCAGTTGAAATCCGGCGGGCGCATAGTGGTTATTTCGTATCATTCATTAGAAGACAGAATAGTAAAAAACGTATTTCGCGAATTATCATCGGCCGAAAATTCGAATTCCATAACAATTCTCACCCCAAAGCCGCTCGTTCCGTCTGCTGCCGAAACTGCCTCAAATCCACGCTCGCGCAGTGCGAAGCTCCGCGTTGCCGAAAAAAGAAAGCAAACACAATCTCTCGCCGCTGGCCGCTATCGGCCGTATGCCGAATAATCGCCAGAAATTTCGGCCGATTACAATGCACAGATTAAACGACTTATCTTTTAACTGCATAGTAATCAGCCGCTTATGTTATATGCACCATACTTCTGCATTATGGCATAATCCTTGTTTTATTTTTACCGGTGCCGCTGGTTCGCAGGGAAGCGACCACACAAAGTGCGGCAACATATCATTAAAAAGTAAAACGGGGGAACACGATGGATTTTCATGTGCAACAGGCATTGACGGCCTATAAACAACCGGGCAGTCGTCCGCAAGGGATTGCAAGCGACAGAGCCGGATTCGCCGCCGAAATAGCCGAATCACTCGCCGCAAACAGCAGTCCGCTTTATGAAAGCGACGAGCGCATCGAGCAGTCGTTGAAATTGGATATTTTGGGCGGCGTACCGTCCGAACTTTACAATGCAGTTACCGAGGCGTTGCTATACGTCTATCGAGCAAATAAAAAAGCGCAGGAATTACTAAAACACGCAGAACATATTTATGCTCAAAGAACTTTACACGGCAGCTCTGGGAATGATTCCCCAACAGACGCGGCTGGAAGTATTGGCTAATAACATAGCCAATGCAAATACCGTAGGTTTTAAGCGTGAATCGGCTTTCGAGCAGTCGCTGATAGAGGCGAGGGAAAACCTGAATTCGGTTCGTGGCGATGCGGAAACCGAAGATACACCTACGTATTCCTACACCGATTTCTCGTCGGGCGCACTTGAGCGCACAGGCAACGGGTTCGATTTGGCATTGGGCAAAAACGACCAATATTTTCTGCTGAACGACGACAACGGCAAAGAATACTACACTCGCGCAGGACATTTTACATTGCTTGGAAACGGCACTCTCGGCTCTCCCGACGGCAAAATACTGATGGGAGAATCCGGCCCGATAACATTGCTTTCATCTGAATACGGCGAGCAATTGCCAAACGATGAAAAAGCCGTAACGTTGCGCGTGGAAACCAACGGCGAGGTTTTCGCCAATGAACGGCCTGTCGGAAAATTACAAATATTTTCTATAGACAATCCGCAAAGCTTGCAACGGCACACCGGTTCGCAATTTGCCGCTTCGGACGAAACGAATATTACGCCTGTAGGCTTGCAGGATATTGCCGTAAAACAAGGTTACGTCGAAAACTCTAACGTAAATATCATCTCGGAAATGGTAGAAATGATACAATTGCAAAGGCTGTTTGAAGCAGGGCAAAAAGTTATTTCGACAAATGACGGAACTTTGGACAGAAGCATTGATATGTCGAGGTTTGCATAAGAAACAGCGGCCGAAGTTTACTCCGAAAACAAAAGTATTTCACCGTTTTTACGGAATAAACAACGTTTGCCTCAATAATTAACAATCGGAATACGGTTATGGATAAAACATTGCGTACGGCGGCTACGGGACTTTCGTCGCAGCAACGATTTGTGGAGATAATCGCCAATAACTTGGCGAACGTTAATACTACCGGCTACAAAAAAGTTCGCCCCGAATTTCAAGATTTACTCTATGAAACTATTAGGGCGGCCGGCAATGCACAACAAGCCGGAACGGAAGCGTTGAATGAAATTCAAATAGGCTCGGGCGCAGAGCTGACTGCAACAACCAAGCAATTTTCTCAAGGCGATTTGCAGAACACGAACAATCCGCTCGATATAGCCATACGCGGCGAAGGTTTTTTTATACTGCGCAAGCCGGACAACACTTTCGCATATACGCGCGACGGTTCGTTTCAACGTGACCGAAACGGGCAAATCGTTA
Source organism: Bacteroidota bacterium (assembly GCA_020852855.1). Lineage (GTDB taxonomy): Bacteria > Bacteroidota > Ignavibacteria > Kapaibacteriales > UBA961 > JADZAA01. Next base: position 21,045 of record JADZAA010000015.1, on the reverse strand, counting down.
CATCGCAAGGATATATACTTGAACCGGGCATTACCGTGCCCGACAATGCCGTCGAAGTTCGCATTTCGCGTAACGGTGCCGTCAGTGTGATAACCGATACAGGAACTGACGAGCAAACTCTGGGGCAAATCGAGCTTGCACGATTCGTTAATCCGGCAGGATTACATTCGGCCGGCGAAAATATCTATCTTGAATCCGTCGCTTCGGGGCGTGCTTTTTTTGAACAACCCGGACTTAACAATACGGGCGAAGTAGTCCAAGCGCAACTTGAAGCTTCAAACGTAGACCTCGTTACCGAAATGGTAAATATGATTGTGGCGCAACGCGCTTACGAGCTTAACTCTAAGTCGGTAAAAACAGCCGACGATATTTTGGCTATCGCTTCTAATTTGAAACGTTAAACAATGACGGCAAGAAAACACCTAATAATAGGCGGCAGAACGCAAAAGAACAATGGCGGCGCAACGGAAGTTTTACTTCGATTTTTAATTGCGGCGTTAATAGTTATTCTTACGGCTACTCTTGTCGTAAAGTCGCAAAGCGTGTTTTCAGGTTCGCAACTTCGTAGCGCGGCGGTCGACTACGCTTACGGCATAGCGGGAAATGATGCGGAAATAGCGGTTATTTCGGCTGTTTCCGAAGAAAAGTTTACAGAAAGCGGCGTTACTGCGCGTTGCACCGGCGAATCTTTTCGCGGTAAATGCAGCGTTGCCATAGAGTTTCTGCTGAACGACAAAATTATTCGCCGTACAAGTGTGGCAATTTACGCGAAAATATATCGGAGCGTAGCCGTAGCATCTGAATCGCTCGCGCCGGGCGTATCGCTTTCCGAAGGAAAATATGAGATTCGCAAGCAAGACGTTTCCGCGTATTCGGACGGCGATATTCCGTCGCCCGATGAATTGAACGGTGCCGCATTGCGCCGGCCGGTTGGCAAGGGGTTTATCATTACTCGCTCGACACTATTGGCAGCCGGCGGAGTTCGCCGCGGCGAAACCATTGCAATTCGCGTAATTGCAGGCACAATAACACTAACAACGTCCGGCACAGCATTGAACGATGCCTCGCCGGGCGAAATGATTCGCGTTACACGCAATGGCTCTGCAAATGTTTTTGCCGGATTACTTGCCGATGACTCTACCGTAGAAATTACAGTAAAAAAGTAGAAAAGGAACATCGCCATGAATACTCTGTTGTTTCGATTTATCGTTGTTTTTACGGCTGTTTTCTTGTCGTTAGCCGCAGAATACTCCGTTGCTCAATTTAATCAGAACAGCGCACGTTCGTTATTTTCCGACGTTCGCGCTTATCGCGTTGGCGATGCCGTTACCATAGTCATTACCGAAGAAACCAGCGCGGATAATTCAGCTACGACGGCTCAAAGTGCCAAAACCGATTTGAGCGTATCGGCAGGCGGCTCTGCCGGAAGCACATCACTCGACGCAAAAGGCGGCATAGGCACCGGCAATGAGTTCAGCGGACGCGGGCAAACCACCCGCAACGAGCGTTTCCGGGCACGGTTAAGCGCACGAGTTACAGCCGTAGAGCAAAACGGCAATCTGAAAATCGAGGGCAAGCGCATATTTCAGCTGAACGGCGAAAATCAGTCAATAACGCTTACCGGATATGCACGGCCTGTTGACATTCAATCCGACAATTCAATAACTTCGTCGGCAATTATGGATTTGTCAATTACTTACGAAGGCGACGGTACAGTTACCAAGGCGCAGGAACCGGGCATTCTAACGCGATTTTTACGTTGGCTGTTTTAAGCGGAGGATTAGGTAATGACTCTGTTTTCAAAATATTTCTTCTGTGCGATACTTGCCGCAACAGCCGTAATTCCGGCTTATTCTTCAAGAATAAAGGATATAGCGACAATCGAGGGCGTAAACGGTTCGCAGGTTGTAGGCTACGGCTTGGTAACCGGTTTATCAAATACCGGCGATACGCAGCAATCACGATTTACGATGCAATCGGTAGCCAATATGCTGAAACGCTTCGGCATTACGGTTCCCGCACAAATCAACGGTATTCGCTCGCGTAATGTAGCCGCCGTTATGGTAACGGCCATTGTTCCGCCGTTTTCGCGAAAAGGCGGTAAAATAGACGTACAGGTATCAAGCATAGGTGATGCCCGTTCTCTTCAAGGCGGCATTTTGATTATGACACCGCTTTCCGATGCGGACGGCTCCGTCGTGGGAATGGCGCAAGGCAGCGTCTCCGTAGGCGGTTATGATTTTCAGGCAGACGGTTCGCGTGTAGGCAGAAATTTCACGGCTTCGGGGCGCGTACCGGGCGGAGTAATTCTAGAACGTGAAAGCAAAACGGAATTTATCCGCGATCAACTGCTGCGAGTAGTTCTGCGCGATCCGGATTTTACCACAAGCAGTCGGGTAGCCGACGGTATAAACCGCCTTCAATCGCTGGCTAATGCAGCAACGGCTATTGATGCGGCTACAATCGAAGTAAAACTTCCGGCCGGACAAAATCCGGGGCAAATAACCGGAATTATTTCTCAAATCGAAAATCTGCAAGTTACAGCCGAACCGGCCGCACGTGTTGTGATAAACGAACGTACCGGCACCGTCGTGGTAGGCGGCGCGGCGCAACTTCTGCCCGCAGTAGTGGCGCACGGCGGACTTGAAGTGCAAATTCAGCGTGTAACCACTCAAGCACCGCAAGCACCATTTACGGTAAATGCATCAAAACCAGTTCAAAACTCCACGATTACGACGGAGCAGGAAAAGAACCCGCCCGTTCTGTTGCCGGCAACTACAACCGTTCAAGATATGGCCGCTGCGCTCACTTTGCTAAAGGTAACACCTCGCGACCTTATCGCTATTTTTCAGGCATTGAAAGAAGCGGGCTCATTGCAAGGCGAATTGATTGTTCAATAATTCATCGGAAAGCAGGTAAACAATGAATGACTTTTCGCCGAATATTTCTCTGACTTCACTATCGTCGGGACGCGCAGAATCTCTCGCCAAAAAAGCAGAAAACACGGCTAACGAACGACTTACACCCGAACAGCGCAATCAATACGCGCAAGCCGCACGAGGTTTTGAAGCCATGTTCGTAGAAATGATGCGCAAGCAAATGAAAGATGCCATGCTGGGCGATGAAGACGATGCGGATAAAGACGGCATGACATCGTTCGGCGCGGATACACTTGAAGGCTATACCGAAATGCAGTTTTCCGATTATGTGTCGAAAAGCGGCAAAGGTATGGGAATCGCTCAAGCACTTTACAAAAAATTAACCGGCGGCGAAGAACTCGCCTCTATTTCGCAGATAATGGTTGCGGGAAAATCGCCCGAAACACCCCAATCCGCAGTAATTGCCGATGTATCGCCGAATGTATCGCCGAATGTATCGCCGAATGTTCAAAATTCGACAATTCCCGACCGTATTGACGAGCGATTGCGTAGATTGGAGCCGATAATAAGCGCGGCCGCCAATCGCAACGGCGTTTCCCCCGAACTTATACGCGCCGTAACCCGAGCGGAATCAGCCGGAAAACACGATGCCGTTTCACCGGCCGGCGCAAAAGGTCTGATGCAACTTATGGACGGAACTGCCGCAGATTTAGGCGTACGGAACCCGTTTGACCCGGAACAGAATATTGAGGGCGGAGCAAAGTATTTAAGGAAAATGCTCGATATGTTCGGCGGAAACATCGAACTTGCTCTTGCCGCTTACAATGCAGGGCCGGGCAATGTGCGAAAACACGGCGGAATTCCGCCTTTCTCCGAAACGAAACAATACGTAAATCGCGTAATTAAGTACATGAAAAACGACAACTTACAGTAAGTATTACCTAAACACCGCGCTTACGCTGTTAATACGGCAAGTGCGCAGTGCCAGGAACACTCGGCAAAACGAATGATGAATACGCTCATAACGCTATTAGAAGAAGAAACAGCCCTATTACAATCACTTGTAGGCGCGGCCATGCGACAGCAACAGGCCTTGATAAGGTTGCGCGTGCCCGAACTTGAAGACGCAAACGCCGAGCAAGAGAAAATTTTGGGGCAAATCCGCCTAACCGAGCGACAACGTATGCGAACTTTAAGCTCTGAGCTGGGAATTACCGACCGCGATGCTACAACTATGTCTTTGAGTGCAATCATCTCGAAAACTGAATCCGACGAACGGAAAGCGTTAATCGGGTTACAAGAAAAGTTAAGCGGACTTACGCGGCAGTTGCAAGAAATTAACGCCATCAACCGTGTTCTGACGCATCGCGCTAGAACAAGCGTGCGCGAAGTGATGAGTTTTATCGAAGATAATAACGTACAGGTGTGTAATGTACGAATATAACGGTAAGATATGCGGCGCATACGAGTCCGCAAATTTTAAGGAGCGCAGGTTATGAGCCAGTTCGCCGGTCTTGAAATAGGAAAACGCGCAATACTTGCACAGCGTTTGGGCTTGGACGCAACAAGCAATAACATTGCAAACGTTAACACGCCCGGCTATGCACGCCAGCAAGTAGTTTTCACAGAAACCGACCCACGCACTCTTATAGGCAAAGGATTTATAGGAACAGGAGTTGTCGTCAGTCAAATTCGCAGTTTCCGCGAGGAATATTTCGATCGTGAAATCAGAGGCAATATTTCGCGGAATGCCGGATTTACTCTCGACGACAGAACGCTTAGGCGTATCGAAACATTGCTTCGCGAACCGAGCGACGGCGGGCTTGACAACTCCATGCAGAAATTCTTTAGTGCCTTTAACGATTTGTCGTTAAAACCGGAAGATTTAGGACGGCGCAATCTGACACTCGAAGCCGGACAAACACTTGCCGAAGATTTTCGAACCACAGCGGCAGCTATTCAGGATTTAAGAAAGCAGACATCGGAACGCTTGGCTATAGGAGTCGGTGAAGCAAATAGGATTCTATCCGATGTCGCCGAACTTAACAAGCAAATTACGGCCACAAAAGCGCAATCTCTCGATACATGGACTACACTCGTTAATCAGCGTTCGCAAAAATTGGAAGAATTGGCAAAATTCGGCGGCCCGCTTCACGTTTCCATTGATAATAACGGCCACGCAAACGTTTCCATGTCCGGCAGCAGCGTTGTTACGGGAACTACGGCAAACCGCCTGCAACTTAATGAAACAATTGATATAAGCGGTGAGCGAACAACGACTTTGGATATAGTTAATCAGCAAGGTGCCACACTGGTAACAATACGCCCGGAAAGCGGTGAATTTGCCTCGTCGCTTAAGCATCTGAACATTACGCTCGACGATAAAGACACAAGCGGCGGATTCTCCATAGCCAAAGAATTAAATACAATGGCAACTACACTAATATCAAAAGTAAATTCCATCACATCAACCGGTTACGGACTTGACGACGTTTCTGCGCCAAATCGCAATTTCTTCGTTGGGACAAGTGCCGCTTCTATAGACCTTGACGCTTCGGTGAAGGATAAGCCGAGGGATATTCCCGTATCGTCCGGCGCGGGGCTTGCCGGGAATAATACCATTGCACGGCAAATAGTCGCACTTGCCGATAGTTCCACGTTTTTGAGTAATCAGACACCTTCCGAATACTACTCGAATTTCCTGAATAAAATAGCAGATGCGGGCGACGACGCTTCTACGGGCATAAAAGTAACCGAAACCGTAGGCGACCAACTTAATGCCCAGCGTGAATCGGTTATAGGCGTTAACCTTGACGAAGAAGCAGTCAATCTTATCAAATATCAGCGAGCTTTCGAAGCAGCGGCACGAGTGGTAAATTCTACAAACGAAGTTCTGCAAACCGTCATCAATCTCGGACAATAAGAAAGGCTTATAATGCGTATTACAATGAACTCGCAAGCGACTATATATCAGCGCAATATATTCGATTTACAGGAGCGCACAGATGCGGAAAGCGTTCGTATCAGTACGGGAAAAAACTATCAAAGATTATCCGAATCTCCCAAATCCGTAGTTGACATTCAGCGTCTTTCTTCCTTGATAGACCGTAACTCGCTATATCGCGGCGGATTGGCGGAGGCCGGCGAAGAATTGACGCATACCGAAAGCGTTCTGGAAAACTTTTCGTATAATTTAAGCGAGGTTCGCCGCCTTGCCCTCGAATCACAAACAGTGGCGAACAGCGATAAACTGCCCGTTCTCGGTCAGCAAGTATACCAGCTTTTGCAAGACATGATTTCGACCGGCAATGCCAATTACGGCGGCAAATATCTGTTCGGAGGAACAAAAACAACCGACGGCTCTATAACACCTACGCCGCCGGCCGTTTCCACACGCCCGTTCGAATTAACTCAAAGTGCGCCGAATCCAAGTAACCCGTCAGGACTTTCCGTAGTATTTCAGGGAAATAACGACGACCGTATAATAAACAGAACACCTGCCGAGGCCGAGCGTATAAACGTTCGATCTGCCGATGTATTCGGAGGAAGCGGCACCGAAGTGTTCGATACGGTTGTAGAACTATACAACGTTCTTTCTTTTCGCGCCGACGGCTCGCTACGAACCTCATCTGACCCGTTCACCCACGACGAATCGGCCAAAACACAAAATCTGGTACGCAAACTTAGCAACAATATGAGCACGATTACCGTAGAAACCGGAAAAGTCGGTTATCGTAGCGCACGCTTTGACGCAATAGCGCAGCAGATTGACGAGGATAATATACGGTTAAAGGAATTTCGTTCGCAACAAGAGGACACGAATATTCCGGAGGCCGCATTAAAACTTAAACGCGAGCAAAATGCTCTCGATTATTCGCTTAAAATCGGTTCGCAATTATTCACGCAATCTTTATTCGATTTTCTTCGATAATACGTTTCGGCATACCGGCAACGAGAAATTTCTTTTAACAAGGAGATTCTCTGCGAATTAACGTGCTATTGCTCCGCAATTTTTCAGACAGCGTTCAGCTGCCGTTGCAATTCTTCGGTAACAATTCTCGGATTTGCCCTGCCTCCCGTAGCTTTAAGCGTTTGGCTGACGAAGAAGCCGAATAAATTTGTTTTACCGGCTTTGTATTTTTCCACGTTATCGCCGTTTGCCGCAAGTATTTCGCTTACAGCCTTCTCAATTTGCGCCACGTCCGAAATTTGCGCCAAATTTTTTTCGGAAACGATAACTTTAGGTGATTTTCCATTCGCCAAAACATCCGAAAATATCTCTTTGGCAATTTTACTGCTTACAACTTCGCCAACAAAGAGTTCTACTAATTCTGCTATATGCTTCGGTAAAACAGCCAGCTCGTTTATTCCGATTTTTCTGTCGGAAAGTATTCTCATCACTTCGGTCATTATCCAATTACTTACAGCCTTAAATCTGTCGGCACTTTTTGTTTCCAGCTCACCGGCGCAACGTTCAAAAAAATCCGAAAGCGATTTATCTTCCACAAATATTCCGGCATCGTAACGCGGAAGTCCGTAAAAATTCATAAAGCGTTGTTTGCGCTCCATCGGTAATTCGGGCAGTACCGACTTCACTCTTTCGACCCATTCGGCATTTACATAAACGCCGGCCAAATCAGGTTCGGGGAAGTATCGGTAATCATGCGCCTGCTCTTTGGAGCGCATAAGTTTGGTTTGTTGCGAGGAGGCATCCCACATTCGAGTTTCCTGCGTTACGAAGCCACCCGACTTGATGAGTGCAATCTGCCGGTCTGTTTCGTAGCCTATGGCTTTTTCTACATTACGAAAGCTGTTCAGATTTTTCACTTCGGTTTTTACGCCGAACTTTGTTGAGCCGCGCTTTCTCACCGACACATTCGCATCGCAACGCAACGAACCTTCTTCCAAATTGCCGTCGCAAATGCCCAAATACATTACAATTTGGCGGATTTGCATTAGATATTGGTATGCTTCCGTAGCACTGCGAATATCGGGTTCGCTTACAATCTCGATTAACGGTACGCCGCAACGATTGTAATCTATAAGCGTATCTATGTCCAAATCATGTATTGATTTGCCTGTGTCCTCCTCCATGTGGATACGGGTTATTCCGATGCGTTTTGTCGCGCCGTCGCCAAGTTCTATTTCGATTTTGCCGTCATAGCAAATCGGGTCGGAGTATTGCGAAATCTGATACCCTTTGGGCAAATCCGCATAGAAGTAATTTTTTCGCGAGAATATGGAATGTTCGCGTATTTTACAGCCGGTTGCGAGTCCCATTTTCAAGATAAATTCCACAAGATTACGATTAAGCTTAGGCAATGATCCGGGGTGCCCCAAGCAAACAGGACAAACATTGGTGTTCGGCAAAGCACCGAAATCGGAAGAGCAGCCGCAGAACGCTTTACTTTCGGTAAGTAGCTGCGCATGGACTTCCAGACCGATAACAGCCTCATATTCGCTGTTGGTCTCAACGATTGAAGTATTTGAAACTATTGATTCTGTCATACTTTTTCCGTAGTTTTAGTATCATTGCATTATTGAACGGTGTGCAATTTTTCTTTATTAGCGCAAATTTAGTGAAAATCGGCTTTGTTAAGCCGGTTTACCACACTTCTTTCATCCGGCATATTCTTATGGCAGGCTCTATTTCCGCAATATTCGGCAGTACGCTCGGCTCAATCGGACAAAGCAGTGCCGTGCCGCATAAAGGTATTGCAAAAGATGAAAACTTGTACAAATCTAAATCTGTTGCTGCCGAAAAAACGAAGAATGATGACCAACAAAAGCGCGTAGAAGAGTTAAAACGCATAGACGAGCGCGTTCGCTCGCACGAGGCTTCGCACGCAGCCGCAGCCGGCGGGCTTGCGCAGGGAACGTCGTTTAATATGACTACCGGGCCCGACGGCAAACAATACGCAACCGGTGGAGAAGTAAGAATTGATATTTCGCCCGTATCTGGCAATCCCCGCGCCACAATAGCAAAGATGCAAGTTGTACGACGGGCGGCCCTCGCGCCTATGGATCCGTCGGGACAAGACCGGGCAGTAGCTGCCACAGCAGCCGCAACCGAGGCACAAGCCCGCACCGAACTTGCCGAAGCACTATCGTCGCAGCAAATAGAAAGGCAAGCAACGGCCGGCAACGAGCGACATTCGTTAATTATAACCGCATATCGTAAGCCGCAAACGTCCGCACAATCTTCATTTTCAACCGTTGTTTAACGCAACACGCGCCTATTCTCAAACAGTCCGGCAGTTCCGCGCACCGCCCACCCCGAATCAACAAAGAAAAATCAATAAAATCTTTATTTGCTGAAATTATACTCGGAAATTCCTATGCGGTTATCGCATTTTCTTATATTTTACAAGTTTTTTATCGTTATTCTCCGTTAATAGCCGCCTTGCGGCAGATAAATCATTGTAATTGACAAGATTTTTTCGTATTTTTGCTCTTTAAGTGTTGTTTTTATTGTTCTTTCATCTATAAATTTGAACACTATGTCGCTAAGGCCGAGACGCACAAAAAAGGTAAAATACATTAAATTGTATTCGCCTTTTCTGATGAAAGAAACCAAGCATGAACTCATCGGCGAGCCGATGGAAACCGAAGAAGGTCGTCGGCAATGGGCACGTTGCACCGTCAGCCGACATTCGCAACTTATTAATCTCGACAAGCTTGAAGCCGAGCAAAATAAAACTTATTCAGGCATTCCCCCGTCCCGTGAAGATGCCCGCAATTATTCTCCGAAAGAAGAATATAGTGTCGGTGAGGTCATTTTGCACATGGCATGGGATGATGTAGGAGTTGTTACCGCAAAGGAAATAACCTCTAACGGCGGATTTGCCATTATTGTAGAGTTCGAGAAAAGTAAAGAAAAGCGACTCATCGAAAAAATGAAATAAAAAATACTTAACTCTCATAATTTTAACCGAGGTGCATCTTCTATGATTGGCGTTACCATTCAGGCGAACGAAAACATTGACCGCGCTCTGCGTCGCTTCAAGAAAAAATATGAACGCAGTGGCGTATTGCGCGAATACAAAAAGCGCACGTATTTCCTAAAACCCTCTATCGAAAAGCGTTTATCGCACATGAAAGCGGTTCGCCGCCAATATAGGGCTACAATGGAACAAGTTTGAAAAAGCCGTCGGCTTTTTTACCGGCAAAGCGGAATTTCCTTGCGGGAAATCCGCTTTTTACGTTTACGTAACACTCGGTTTTATTTACGTATATTTTGCAAAAGTCCGCACGACAACCTTTATTTACCGAGCAACAATATCGGTTAAAGCCTCGCGTAAATTGCTGAATTTCGGTTGATAACCGAGCGACAATGCTTTCTTAGGGTAAATTTTTTGACTTGACAGTGCAATAGTTGCCATTTCGCCAAGAGTTGCTTTTAATATAAAATCCGGAACATCAAGCCATGACGGACGATTCAAAATATTTGACAGAATTATCGCAAGTTCTTTCATTCTAACCGGATTAGGCGAACATATATTCATCGCACCGCTCACTTTCGAATTTTCCATAGCCCATAATATCATATCTACGGCATCGGCGGAATGAATCCACGACCACCACTGCCGCCCCGTTCCCAGCGCACCGCCCACATACAGTCGAAATGTCGGCAATAATTTGGATAAGGCTCCTTCGTACTTATCGAGCACCACACCTATTCGCCCGTAAACAACTCTTGTAACCAACTCGGCCGGCTTGACGGCATCCTCCCATTTTACGCATACATGCGCCGGAAAGTCTGTACCGGGCGGGCTGTTTTCGTCTAACTCTATATCTCTTGTGTTGCCGTAATATCCAATCGCCGATGCGCTGAACAAAAATTCAGGCGGATTTTTCGCTTCTGCTATTGCCCGTGCAATCATTGCCGAACCATTAGCCCTGCTTTCAAGTATTCGACGTTTGGCTTGCGACGTCCAACGTTGTGCCAGTGTTTCGCCTGCCAAATGTATTACGGCACAAGATACTTCTGTCGCATTGCATAATTCGTCCGTATTCTCGGCATCCCATTTAACAAATGACGATGCAAACGGCAAAACCGAACGTGCTTTTTTAATATTTCGGCTGCAAATCGTAAGTTCATAGCCGGCCGCGCTCAGTTTGCGGGACAGTTGTTTGCCGATTAAGCCGGTAGCGCCGGTAATGACTATCCGCCTTCTCATAATAGTCGAGATATAATATAGTTGTGCCTGCCATACAAGACTTGTGCTAGAATTTTGATTGCCTTTTTCTTTCCATTTTTGCACAACGCTATTCTCTGCGGCAGAAGCCGACTTCAGTAATATAACAATGCAATATGTCGGAATGTATATCTATCGGCAATCTTACGCCGTCATATTAAATCGACAACAAGAATAGAGATTGTATTTGCATAGATTCGAGCAAATCATCGCAAAACTAAGCAATAAATTGCCATAGAAAAAACTTCAAAACATCAAATCCGTCTCTGTGCTTTTATGTTTAATGTATATTGACAACAATGCAATCTCGCCTGAGTTATGGCGTAATTTTTCGTTTTTGGGCACCGCTTTCGGCCACATGGTTGATGATGGCCGCCGAAGGTCCGATATTGGCTGCAATAATCGCACGTTTGCCCGCACCGGAGATCAACCTTGCCGCTTACGGTGTTTCGGCAAATATCGCAATGCTTGTGGAATCGCCAATTATTATGATATTAATTGTAAGCATATCTTTGGCACGCGATGAAGATTCGTTTGTAAAAATAAGACGCTTTACCAATGTTCTGAATATTATACTGACATTGGCAATGTTGCTGTTGTTGCTTCCGCCGATTTTTAACGCAGTAAGCGTTAATCTGATGCAACTGCCGCCCGATGTTGCGGAATTAACCTATTTAGGATTGGCACTTATGGTATTTTGGCCGGCTTCAATCGGCTACCGGCGATTTTATCAAGGGATTTTGATACGCAACGGGCAAACAAAAATAGTGGCTCTCGGCACAATAGTACGTTTGGCGATGATGTCGGCAACCGGCTTAGTATTAGCGCAAGTATTTCACACTTCGGGAATTGCAGTAGGTGCAGGCGGACTTGCCGCAGGTGTTCTGTTCGAATCGCTGGCGATACGTCTATTGGCACGTAAGGCAGTAGCCGTAACATGCAACCGCAAACCCGAGAATCGTAAATTGAGTTACAAAGAAATTGCTTGGTTTTACTATCCGCTTGCTCTTACGTCGCTTATAGGTATGTCGGCCGGTACGCTTCTTACGTTTCTTATAGGCAAAAGCCGTATGCCCATCGAGTCTTGGGCTGCATTACCCGTAGTAGATTCATTGGTATTTTTGTTCCGAAGTTTCGGATTCTCGTACCAAGAGGTAGGCATAGCATTATTGGGCGAGCGCTTACGCAATTACCGAGAGTTGCGCTCGTTCGGGCTGATAATAGGAACGGCATCTACCGTTGCATTAGGTATATTGGCATTCACGCCTTTGGGCGACTTAGCCTATCAATATCTTTACGGTTTAACGCCGGAATTGGCACGTTTTGCAATACCGCCTACGCAAATACTCGTTATGCTTCCTTTTCTGTCGGCATTATATTCAATTCAGCGTTCAGCTATTATCGTAGCAAAAAAGAATGCCGAGGTAACTATATCTACGTTGATTGAAGCGGTAGGGATATTTTTACCTTTTGCGGCGATGATTTGGCTGTGGAATCCTACGGGAATTATAGCGGCTGCCGCGGCTATGTTGATTGGAAGGCTTCTTGCGGCCGGCTATTTATTCCGTCCTTACAATTTATCGCTGCGCGAAGCAACAATCCGACACAAGACGATGTAAATTTTTGGCACAATTCTTTAAAGTACGGACGATATGAGCAAAGAATCTCCTGAAATACAGAAACAAGCAACCGAACAATCGGACGGCGACCTTGACGATTTTTTTCCGAACGTCGGGCATTTTGCCCAGACGCAAGACGAATACATACGGACTCTCGAGAAAGCATTGCAGTTGCTTCAGCGCGAGGTGGAGCACCTGCGCGAGCAACATCGGCCCGATGATGTTTCGGCGGAAAAATACAGAGCAAACGAGCTGACTGCCGGCTTATTTCAACATGCCGTCAGTGCAGAAAACGTTATGACAATACTTCATAATTGCCTTGCCGATAAATTACCGCCAAATAAATCCATGCTGTATCATCGGGCACCGAGACATTCGCTTATTGCCGCGGCGGCAGATGTCGCCCCCGAAGTACAGCGAGCGGTAAGCCATTTCGACGAGCAAGGCGTTATAGATTGGATGTTTGGCGAAGGCACGGCAAAAGTTTTGCCGGATATGAGCGACGCAGGCGGAAACTCCGCAGTATTACTTGCTCCCATATTCCTTCGGGGGGCGGCTGCCGGAGTTCTCGTGGCAATATTCGACGCGGCCGCAGAATTGCCGGAAATACGTATAAATGAAGTAACGCAATACGCCGAAGCAGCTCTTGTGGCATGGGACAACATACGCAGCGCGGCAGAAATCAGTCAAATGAATCAAAGACTTGCAGATTTAAACCGCCAAATGTTGCAATCATCGAAACTTGCCTCTATCGGGGAGCTCGCCGGCAGTGTGGCGCACGAAATAAACAGCCCTTTGCAAATTCTGCTGGCACACCTGCAATTACTCGAATCGGGTGTCGGCAATCCCGAACGCCGTTTGGAAATTATTAAAACACAAGTAAAGCGCATAGGAGAAATTACACGGCGATTGCTTGATTTTGCTCGCAGCTCGCCAATAGAAACAGGAACAGAAGAAGTAGATACACGGCAAATTATAGACGAAGTATTGCTTTTTGTCAGTTCGCAACTTAATCGCGACGGTATTAATGTTATTTGCGAAATTGACGACCCCACGCCGATTATCGGTGGTTCAAAAGCACATTTGGAACAGGTTTTGCTCAATTTAGTGCTGAATGCCCGTGATGCAATGCCCGACGGCGGCACTATAACCATAGGAGCGTATTCGATGTCCGGTTCGCGAGCATTGCTGACGATAGCCGATACGGGTACAGGCATAAGCAACGAAAATCTGCCCCATATATTTGACCCGTTTTTTACTACAAAGCGGCGCGGCAAAGGTACGGGACTCGGACTTGCGATAACGAAAACCATAATCGAACAGCATCGCGGTTCTATAGAAGTTGCTTCTGAATACGGCAAAGGAACTACGTTTAAAATTGAGTTGCCGCTATATAAAACACAATAACTTAAGCGTAAAACTTTATCTCGAAAACATAAAGCGGTTTGAATTTTTCCGCAAGCATTTCACATTTCAGCGAGGGAAAGCATGAAACGAACATGGATGTTCGCTCTTATTCTGATTGCTGCGGCATATCGGGTATCGGCCGAAGAAGTTACGGCCGCACATATTCACAACTCATGTGTAACCATCTATTTTTACAAGGACTTACCTTCATTCAAATCTGCTCTTGCAGACGATAAACTCTCGCTTACGCTCTCGTTTTTATCACTCGAGACTCCGCCGGACAGTATTCGGCATTTGCTTGGTAAATCGGGAATTACGGAAGTATATTGGCAGATTTCCGGAAAAACTACAAAGCTGCTTATCCGATTCGACGATAAACGCGGCTATACAATTGCACGGCAACCGTTTTCGCGTTCTATAGCGATAGAAACTTTCCGCTGGAACGATCTTTCGCCCGCCGAAGACAATTATCGAAGCGGACTTTTAGCCGAAGAAAGTGCGTCCGACAGTACGGCCGCCGAACTTTACAAGCGTGCCTTTTCCGGTAAAGTAGCCGCCGCTGCATTGCGTTTATGCATTATGGCTGCCGTAGTTGGAAATATTGCCGAAGCTGCCGAATGGCTCGAAAAAGCTCGCGCATCCGGTATTCGCTCTGCCGAATTAACAGCTGTTTCGGCTTATATTACACAAGCAAAAGGCGACGTGCGCGGTGCGGAAATTTTTGCAGAACGCTTTGAAAGACAAACCGGACAACGGCTGATATTCGACAGGGTTGGCGATTTTCCGCCGCCAACAACCGATATGCTTGACGGCGAACCTATACCCATAGCAGCGTCTTTCGACGAAGAATCAAACGTTTCCACGAAGCAAAATACAGATACCGTAAGCGAACTCGACAAGCGTTTTGCCAATCTGTTCGACGATAAAAAACAGCCGGAAAATAATGCGGAACGCTCTGCCGAATCTTCAATAATTCCGTCATGGGCAAAAACCGGTTCGCTCGCTATTATGGCGTTTTTCTGTACCGGCGGATTTTACATCGGATTTACTTATTTCCGCTGGCGAAGCGCACGGCTGAAACGTCGCAAAAATCGCCCGCAAACGCCGACACCGACGCAGGATTTTGCACAAGAGCTCCAGAGTGCGGCACTTGCACAATCGGCAATGCGTGCCTATTCGCCGGCAGCGGTCGACGTTACGATAGATAATGTGCCGGCAGAACCCGAACAGCCCAAAGAATTGCATACCAAGCCGACAGAACAATCAATAAAATCTGCGGCCGGAAAACCTTTAAAAAAAACGCCGGTACAGCCCAAAGAAGCCGAACCTCATAACGAGATTGAATCGCTTGCAGGAATTTTCCCGCCAAGTGAAGTACAACTTGCCATACGCTTACACTCGCAACGGCGCGCCCACAAAACAGCTGCATTGCAAGCATTTGTAGGAAACGACGTGCCGGCAGAGCATTTTCGCCTTGCACAAACCGCACGGACATTAGGCGTGGAACAAGGCGGTCTCGAACTTAAAAAGGCTCTCGACGGAGATAACGACCATATTGTACGATTATATCAAAAATTCGGTATACAGGTAAACTGACGCTGAACATATTGGAAGAACCTTACATAAAACGCCGTTCACAATAGATGACAGGCGTTTTTATACGCTGTATTTCCACTTGTACGGCGTATCTTAAACAGCCTGAATTGTGCGCATACAAATAAATTTGCTTCGGAATCACAGAGAGATACAGCAAGTCGCAATACGGCTTTTGGGTTTGAATAGAAATTCTACACATAATTCACGAAAAACTATACTCCGAAAAGTTTGGAAAGTCATAGTTTTGCTTTTGATATATTGTTAATATACAACACTTTACCGTGATTATGACAAAAACATATTCACTCGAAGGACTGCATTGCGGCAGTTGCACGGCGCGTGTCGAGAAGGCTTTATCCGGGCTTGGCGGTGTTTTGTCGGCCACAGTAACTCTTGATAAAGCAAGCATCGAAACAGCCGATGAAATACCTTTGAAGCAACTTCAAGAAGCAATCGGAAAGGTAGGAATGTACTCAATTAGCGAATATGAATCGTCCAACTAATCCAACTAATAATAAAAAGGAGCAAATCATGTCATCACGCAGTATCATTACGCTCGGCGCGACATTTTTCGCGGCAAGTATATTGGCTATAGCCGGCGCAAATATCACCAAAACCATGCACGTTTCGGGCAATTGTAAAATGTGCAAAAAAAACATTGAAAAACCGCTGAAATCTCTTGACGGAATAGAAACCGCATCTTGGGACAAAGACACCAAGCAACTTACGGTAACTTTTGACCCTGAGCAGATAACGGAGAAGAAGATTCTCGAAACTGTAGCCGGTGCCGGTTACGACAGCGACTCATTGCGTGCAAGCGACGAAGTATATTCCAAGTTGCCGAAATGCTGCAAATATCGCGACGGCGGCCACGGACACGAATAAAAAACAGCTCGTTTTCGAGGCGTAAATATCAGCATTAAAACTGCATAATTGCGCCTCGAAAATTTATTTGTATCTATCGAAATTCATCTGCCTAACTGCCTATATGCTTCGAAAAATTATTTTGATTTGCCTTGCCGTTGGATTGCCTGTCGCCATATATCTTGCTACACAACACGCGCAAATTCCTACGCTGACCTATAGCGAGGCATTGCAAGAGCACGGCGCCAAATCCGAAACCGAGCAAACACAAAAAATGCGAATAGAGGCAACTGCCATCATAGACGCAAAACACCCTGCACCGAACGGTAAAATTCCTCAGCAATTCTACGCTCAAGACGGCGAACAAACGGTCTTTGTGGTCAATTACGACGGGAAATATCCTGTGGAAGGGATTGCAAACGGAATGAAACTTGAATTATACGGACATCCACACGGCGGCGAGCCGCCCGTATTTCACTGCTCGCAAATCGTTAAATAGCCTGGTTATGCATTTTACAAATGCCGGATTATCTTATTGCAAACAGAATTTGCATATCTGCAAAGTATCGGTATATTCGATTGCATATTTGCCTGACAACGTTATTATCGGTAAATTACGATTTATTCGACCGGGCGTTCCACGGCTATTTCTACGGTACGCGAATAAAATCTGCCTTCCGGCAATGAATTATCATAAATCAGAACATCCTCGCCTTTTCCCGAGTATTCGGTAACTCCGAGTTGCTTTGCGGCATTTTTGGCTCTATCGGCAGAAAGCCTGCGATTACGGTCAGCATCGCCGATTCTATCTGTATAGCCGACTACGGTAAAGGTTGCATCGTATCCCGCCTGCTTACGAATAAAATCCATGATATAGGCATTCATTCCTACAATGTCCGATTTATCGAAGTCGAATAGAATCAAACTGTAACGGTCAATCACTTTATCTTTTATACGATTTGCTTTTTTACTCTGCACGGTGATTTGCTCTACTTGTATCTTACCTGCCGCCGAAGTGGTAAATCCCATGCTATCAACCGCATTAAGCTTGTATTCAAGAAATTTTGCTCCTGCAACTGCATCGGGCGAATACTGCAAATCCCATTCTAACGACGGCGGCGGCGCACCGTTACCGGCAAATTGCGACGATTTACCTATGTCGTTTTGGGCGATAATTTGCCATGTTGCAATCGGACGCTCACCGCTTGCCTGCGGCAGAAATCTGAGTTTAGGCGGTGTTATTTCACGGTAAATTTCATTCGTAACAACGGGTTCGAGTATAGACCGCGTATCCGAAACAATTTCCACTCTGCGATTTTCGGCCACACCGTCCTGCTCGGCTATATTCGATGGTTTTTCGGGTAGATTGCGCACCTGAACATCAATACGTCCAGCATCTATTTTCCACGCGGATACAAGGTAATTTTTTACTGCTTCTGCACGCTTACCGGATAGATAAACGTTTCCTTTTTCATTGCCCGCATCGGCATTGCAACCCGTCAGAGTAATTCGGGCAGACGGGTTTTCGCGAAGTCGTTTGCCCACTATATTAAGCACGTCATAATATGTTTCGATAGTTCCCGCACCGAACAGCTTGTCAATCGAAAAATTATCCGCCACAGCCGGAACAAGTCGGTTATAGCGCGAAGCAAGTTCGGCCGAATTTTCGTCAAAAAAAATATAATTCAACAAAGGTTTTACGTTTGCAGAGCGAAACTCTTCGACACGAATCATCACGGCAGGTGTTTCGCTACCATCTGCTTCCACACCTTTTGCCGATATTTGAGCCGTAGGCGGCAATGGCAACGCAGGCACAGTCGCAATTTGTTCGATTTGTTGTATTACCTTTGGTTTTTCTTCTTGGGGCAATTCGGGAATTTGCGCACCACCTGGAATATATCCGATAGAAACGCCTATTCGCAAAGAACTTATGTTCCAATCTATTCCTGAAACCACAGCCGATTTATTTATGGCTAATGCATATAAGACCTCCGGTGAAGCATAAAATCCGCCGATGAACGCACCTGTTTTATCGTCATTCATACGCGATAAAGGAAAATCCGCAGCAATACCGGCAACAAACGAAATACCGAATTGCCCGGAACCCGGTATATCACCGTTCGCTTCATTACGCATTCGCTTTCCGTTCTCAAATGTCCCGGATAATGGCTGCACAAGTGTTTCGTGTTGGGAAAATGTAGCCGAAAGCGGTACTGTTACTCTAAAACCGCCCAGGATATTCAGCGGCCCGCCAATATTATAGACGGCAAGCGGCTCGATTCCCCACATTGTCAGCGATGCTTCGAGAGTATGGCGAATAGTGGCGGGCAATGCACCGCTGACTGTACTTTGTTCGTTGCGTTCAAGAGTTCCGCCTAATCCATACAATCCTGTGCGCAACGATGCGGACAGAGCCGGCACAATCGGCAAACGATAGAAAAGGCCGCCGCTAACCCCGTTGCCGGCACCATCTGTAAATTTATTGCAACAATTGGGAAAGCCGGCGAACTCTTTGAAATCTGCATTGTGTTTATTCAAGTTATATCCGCCCGTCATACCAAACGAAGCACGCTCCGAAGCGAAGTTTTGGGCGAAGATATTCGTACAGAATATGCATAACGCAACTGCAACAAACAAAAGTAATCTCATAATATTTATCGTTGTTGAAAACGAGTGCGATATTTTTCGGCAAGTTCGGTCTGCTTGCTATTCAAAGAAACTATACGCCCTTGAATATAAGCAAGTTCCACTTTATTACTTCGGCCATCCAGTGCATTACCGGACGAAACAAACAACGTTGCGTCTTTGCCCGCTTCCAATGAGCCTAAGCGGTCGGCTACGCCGAATATTTCTGCCGGTGCAAGCGTTAGAGCACGAACCGCATTTTCTTCGGACAAGCCGAAAGCGATTGCCGATCCGGCCTCGAACGGCAAATTGCGCTGTTGCCATGAGCCGTCGTCGGAAAAAGCGAAACGAATCCCATTTGCCGAAAGTGCGGCCGGTAAAGTGTATATTGCGTCGTATCCGTCTTCGTCGCGAAACGGCACACTATGAGTTCGGCCTACGATAACAGAAACACCGGCGGCTTTAATTTCGTCAAAGCATCGCCAAGCATCGTGCGCACCCACAATCGACGCATTTAACCCGAATGAACGCGCAAACTCTAATGCTCCAATGATTTGGCGAAATTCGCCTGCGGCTATCAGCACCGGAAATTTCTCCTCGAAAACAGAGCGCATTGCCTCAAAACGTATATCTTTTGCATTAACGACCAATCCGGCGCGAACGGCTTCTGAATATGCTTTTGCCTGCGTAAAATAATCATAAAGAACACGAACGGCTTTTTCATTATCTTTTCTCTGTTCATCTGCGGATTTTTGCGAATAGGGCACCGTATAAACACTTTGCCATGGGAAATTAACTAAAAGGCACGACTTCATTTTGACCGCCATATCCTCCCGCGTCCAGCCGTCGAGTGCCATCAAGCCGCCCGTACCGGATATAACACCGTCAGCGGGAACAATATTGGCAATCAGAGTTCCATTGCTTCTAACGGTTGGTATCAACTCGCTATCCGGATTGTATGCTACAGCCGATTTTGCATTTGGATTGAACAGTCCTACTTCCGAAATATCGCGAGTGGCTCTTACTGCTTCCAACTCCGTAAGTCCGAGTGATGTTATTGGAGCAATAAAACCAGGATACACGTATTTACCTTTGCAATCAATCACTTCAGCACCGGCCGGAATCGTAACGGAACGTCCTACCACCGTAATTTTACCGGCATCAAACACAATGGAACCATTCTCGATTATTCCATGTGAAATTGTATAAATACGTGCATTGATAAGTGCAACAGGCTTTTTCTGAGGTGCACCCGGAATTTCATCGTGGGCGTAGGCGGCACAAAAATACAGTACGGCCGACGCAATAAGAATAAATCTGAACATCGGTAGAGGAGCGTTACGTATAAAAGAATAATTAGCAGAGTGCAAATTACGAAAAAATCGCGTTTGCTTCGAGAGGATTAATACAAGAAGTCTTTTGCGGGAAATATCAGGCTCGGAAGTATTTATACCCGTTACGAATTATTTTGCAATTTCCGAATATGGAAAATCAGAGTCCGCAGGGCGGCTGACTCGTCTTTACAACGCGATATGTTCTCGAAAAAGGAGAACATCGCTTTGCGGAACTATTCCTTGTTACGATAAAACATAGTATTTATTATTTTCTTGCGCATAAATTTCCATAAACGCTCGATTATATTTAAGTTCGGAGAATAAGCAGGCAAATATATCGGCTCTGTTTTTATGCCGCTTATCCAGCCGTTAAGTGCTCTGTTACGATAATAGAGTAGTTGTAGCGTCTTAAAATTATTTATTTTAGCAGAGAATTAAATGTCAATCACAATATAATCAATACAATGAAAATCGGCGTATCAGACTTGACGACAGACCGTAAGTGGCGCTCTGCAACAGGGTT
>JADZAA010000014.1 GCA_020852855.1 Bacteroidota bacterium | reverse complement strand
TATTAGGGAAATACTAACCGCCTACATACTGCGCCTGTAGCGTCCGCCGACGCGATATAGTGCATTGCTCATTTCGCCGAGCGAACATACCTTGGCGGCTTCCATAAGAAACTCGAATATATTTTCATTATTCACGGCGGCTTGCTTCAATTTTTGCAAGGCATCCGGCGCAGACGACAAATTGCGGCGGCGCAAGGTGCGCACATTGGCTATTTGTTGTTTTTTTTCATCGGGTGTTGATCGAATAATTTCCTGCGGAATAATCGTTTTTGAGCCGTCTTTGCTCAAGAACGTATTTACACCTATAATCGGATATTCGCCGCTATGCTTCATAGTTTCATAGTATAGCGACTCTTCCTGAATTGTATTTCGTTGATACATCGTTTCCATAGCACCGAGAACCCCGCCCCGCTCGGAAATACGATTGAACTCGGCATACACAGCCTGCTCTACCAAATCGGTTAATTCTTCGATAATAAATGAGCCTTGCAACGGATTTTCATTTTTTGCAAGCCCAAGTTCGCGGTTTATAATCAACTGTATCGCCACGGCACGTCTTACGGATTCTTCCGTAGGTGTGGTTATTGCTTCGTCGTAAGCATTGGTATGCAACGAGTTGCAGTTATCATAAATGGCGTATAAAGCTTGCAAAGTAGTGCGTATATCGTTAAAATCTATTTCCTGCGCGTGAAGCGAACGGCCGGAAGTCTGAATATGATATTTAAGCATTTGCGAACGCTCGTCACCGCCATATTTGAACTTCATGGCTTTTGCCCAAATTCTGCGGGCGACGCGCCCGATTACCGCATATTCCGGATCTATTCCGTTTGAGAAAAAGAACGAAAGATTTGGGGCAAAATCGTTGATGTTCATTCCGCGCGACAGATAATACTCCACGAACGTAAATCCGTTAGCCAGAGTAAGTGCGAGTTGAGTAACGGGATTCGCGCCGGCCTCGGCTATATGATAGCCGGAAATAGAAACGGAATAAAAATTCCTGATTTTATTTTCAATAAAATATTGCTGAATGTCGCCCATCATACGCAGAGCAAATTCAGTCGAAAAAATACAAGTGTTTTGTGCCTGGTCTTCCTTTAATATATCAGCCTGAACAGTCCCGCGAACGCTTTGCAATGCCGTTTTTTTGCATTGTTCATATATGTCGGACGGCAACACTTGGTCGCCCGTTACGCCAAGCAACATAAGTCCCAAACCATTGTGACCGTCCGGCAGTTCGCCTCGTTCGGTGTCGGCAGCAACATTATGATAAAACGGGCATTCCATGCCCGTTTCGCGGTATATCGCTTCTATTTTGGCCGTAATTTCTTGTTGCAAACCTTGTTCTGCAATATATTTTTCGCATTGTTGGTCAATTGCGGCATTCATAAAGAACGCAAGCATCATCGGCGCGGGGCCGTTGATTGTCATCGAAACCGAAGTAGAAGGTGCGGATAAATCGAAACCGGAATAGAGTTTTTTCGCATCGTCAAGAGTGGCTACGCTAACACCGGAGTTGCCGATTTTACCGTAAATATCGGGGCGTTCATCGGGGTCTTCGCCATACAAAGTAACGCTGTCGAAAGCAGTAGAAAGCCGTGCGGCGGTCATTCCACGGCTTAAATAATGGAATCTTTTGTTCGTGCGTTCGGGGCCGCCCTCGCCCGCAAACATACGGGTAGGGTCTTCGTTCTGCCTCTTAAACGGATAGACACCTGCGGTATAAGGAAATTCACCCGGAAAATTTTCGCGCATAACCCACCGCGTAATTTCACCCCAATCTTCATAAGCGGGTGCGGAAATTTTCGGAATTTTCAATCGGGAAAGAGATTCTGCAAAATTCTTGACTTTAATTTCTTTTCCGCGTACAAAATAAGTGAAATTATCGCCCTGATAATTCGCTTTTTTGGATTTCCACTCATCAATCAATCGTCGAGTTTCCGGCCGTAGAAATTCCGCAATTTTATTATATTTCGCTTTAAGCGTGTCGACCGCAGGCGACGAATATCCACTGTCCATTGAGGATTCAGTTTTCGCAACCATAGAATTTTCCGTTTAGAAATGAACGATTACCAGGTAAAATACGCTGTTTCGGACTGTTTATGCCTTTTGCAAAAGTGCAATTAATATTTGCCGTACATCTATAGCAAATAATGCGTAAAATCGCAATAAAGTCGTATTCGACTAATTTACACAAAAAACAAAGCCCCTTGCAAGTATTGTTTGCAAAGGGCTTATTGTATGTGACCCCGGTAGGTCTCGAACCTACGGCCCTCTGATTAAAAGTCAGATGCTCTACCACTGAGCTACGGGGTCGCCGCTACATTTTTAGTGCTGCGGTGCCGAAGGAGGGATTTGAACCCCCGACACACGGATTATGATTCCGTTGCTCTAACCGACTGAGCTACTTCGGCGATAATTCAGGACGGCAAAACTACGGAAATTCTGTGAAATATCCTAATTTTCACCTTCTTTTCGCAATTTTTCTATTTGGTCGCGCAATTTTGCGGCTTGCTCGTAATTTTCCTGCGCAACAGCCGTTTGCAATCGTCCCAACAGTTCGTCTATGGTCGAGCCTGTTTTTTTACTCGAATCGTCGAGTTTTGCAGCGGCTGTTTTTTTTATCAAATCGTTATTATCATCGTTATTGTCGTCGTCGCTGTCCTCGTTATAATCATCCGGTTCGTATCCGGCTTCGTCTATCAATGTTTCCATTATATAAATCGGTGCATTACAACGTGCGGCAAGCGCAATGGCATCGCTTGGCCGGGCGTCTATATCACCATCTGCGCCTTTGATAGACAGCGACGCAAAAAAAGTTCCGTCCCGCAAATCGCGTATCAGTATTTCCGTAAGTTGCCCGTTCATCGCATCTATAACGCTTTTCAGCAAATCGTGTGTCATCGGGCGTGGAGGCTTCATACCTTCAAGCTCGTAGCCTATTGCAGCCGCTTCGGGCTGTCCGATAACTATAGACAAGCGGCGCAGGCCGTCCACCTCTTTCAGCGTAAGAGCAAAAGCGCCGTTACTGGCCGGAACGGGCGTAAGCCCTACGATTTCAAGCGCAACTTTCATGGCTGGCCGCTCCCCGCATGATTGATAGAGTCGGATTATTTGTTCAATGTCCGGCGCAAAGCCTCTGTTAATTTAGGCAATACTTCGAGTATGTCGCCCACAATACCGTAATCGGCTACCTTGAATATAGGTGCGTCTTTATCTTTGTTTATAGCCACAATGATTTTCGATGTGGACATTCCGGCAAGATGTTGTATTGCACCCGATATACCGCAGGCAAAGTATAGGCTCGGCGAAACGGTTTTTCCGGTTTGGCCGATTTGCTCGGAATGAGGTCGCCAACCGGCATCGACAACGGCACGCGACGAACCGACAGCCCCGCCAAGAACTTGCGCCAACGATTCTATCAGATTATAATTTTCAGCCGCTTTTAGTCCGCGGCCGCCCGATACTATAATATCGGCTTCCGATACGTCAAGCCTTCCTTCGTTTTTAGAAACACCCGTAACTCTTGCACGGATGTCTTCCGTTGTTATTTCGGGAGAAAATTCCTCTACGGTCAGCGAAGCGGAGCGTTTTTTGGCAGTAAACACGTTAGGCCGTAATGTAATTACGCCTACCTGTGTAGAAATCTGCACCGAAACAATAGCTTTTCCTGCATACGCCGGACGTTTTGCAATTATCGAACCAGCCGAAGATTCAAGCGAAATGGCATCGGGAATATATCCGGCCTGCAATTTTACGGCTACACGCGGCGCAATTTCTTTGCCGTTGGAATTTGCGGAAGCCATCACGTAATTCGCTTGCGAATACCGAGCCGCCTGCGCTATGGCCGAGGCTGCAACCGGCGAGGATTTCTCTGCCAGCAACGGATGTTTGGCTAACAAGCATTTAGTTAAGCCGTATTCGGCGGCGGCCTGCACATTCTCTTCTTTTCCGTCGGCTAACAATCCTATGACAGTATATCCCGTATCAACAGCTGCGGTAATCGCTTCCAAAGAAGAGCGTTTCAATCCATTTCCTTGGGATTCCAAATAAACAAGTATTGTACTCATATTTTTTATTTTCCTTTTGCAAGTTAAATTGCTTTTGCTTCTTCGTGAAGCAGTCTTACTAATTCCTGGATGTCGGCATCGGAATCGCCCAATACCTTGCCTATTCTACTCGACTTCGGCAACTCCATTGACAGTGTTCGAACTCTCGGGGCAACGCCGGCGGAAGCACGTTCCTCGATAGGCTTACTTTTAGCTTTCATAATATCGGGCAGTTTAGGATAGCGCGGTTCATTCAGCCCTTTTTGTACGCTGATAACGCATGGAAGCGACAATTCTATCGTTTCTTTACCGCCGTCAATATCGCACTCGGCAACTACTTTCGTACCGTCAATCGAAAGTTTCGACACCATCGAAGCCGACGGCAGATTTAATAGTTCAGCCGTCATTGCGGCTGTTCCATACGAATCGAAATCTATGCTTTGCCGTCCCAAAATTGCTATGTCGGCTTCTCGTGCCGCTTCTGCCAGATTATGCGCCACGCCGAAGGAATCGGCGCGTTCATCATCTTTAATTAAAACCGCTTTATCAACCCCCATTGCCAATGCCGTGCGAAGTATTTCTTTGGCGGAATCGCCGCCTACGGTTACGGCAGTTACCGAACCTCCATACTTGGCACGAAGTTGTAATCCCTCTTCTAAAGCAAATTCATCGTAGGGATTCAGAATAAATTTCACACCGGCGGAAGATATTTTTTTGCCGTCGGGTGCTACGGTTACTTTGGTAGTGGTGTCAGGCACCTGAGAAATACAAACGACGATATTCATATTTGGCTTTTACCGTTGAACTATTGTGCGTAAAATCAAAATTAAGGGCATTTGCCCCGTTTATCTTTGCAAAATTAGGAAAATTCGGGCTATTCGCCTAAATTTCACCGCGAGCGAACTTTATGTATCCGCCGATGCTTCTACTGCATCCTGCTGCATATTCAATAAAGTTTGTTCGCAACTAAATCTTTGAAATCCAGATAAGAAACAGAGTATTTCAAGTAGTATCTGCGGTATACCTGTTTTCTACACGGTAATACTTAAAATCGGCGTGCAGGCCGCCGGCCGCAGGCTTAAACAGAGCAACTTCAAGTTTTGTCGTTCGGGGCGGTTGTAGTATTTTTGAACTTCTAATATCATCAATACTTTATCTCTTACGATGAATTCTACCGGCGATTCGACTACCGACACTTCCTTGCCCGCACGTTTATATTCCGAAATTGACGTAACGACAGAAACTGCTGCCGAACTTGGGCTAACAGCAACCGAATACAGGGAAATCCTGACTATACTCGGACGCAAACCAACATATACGGAACTCGGTATTTATTCCGTAATGTGGAGCGAGCATTGCTCCTATAAAAATTCTATTCTGCAACTAAAAACTCTTCCGCGTTCGGGCGGACGCTTATTGGTAGAGGCTGGCGAAGAAAATGCCGGACTTGTCGATATTGGCGGCGGCTATGCGATTTGCTTCAAAATCGAAAGCCACAACCACCCTTCGGCCGTAGAGCCGTTCGAAGGTGCGGCAACCGGTGTGGGCGGGATTTTAAGAGATATTTTCACAATGGGCGCACGCCCGATTGCCGCACTTAACTCATTGCGATTCGGCGAATTAACTACTCAACGAGCCAAATACCTGCTAAAGGGGGTTGTAAGCGGCATAGGGCATTACGGCAACTGCTTCGGTGTCCCGACAGTAGGCGGCGAGATTTATTTCGACGATTGCTATACAGACAATCCGCTGGTTAATGCCATGGCCGTAGGCATTGTAAAAACCGACGCAACAGCCTCGGCAACAGCAAAAGGGGCCGGCAATCCCGTTATGATTTTAGGCAGTTCCACAGGGCGCGACGGTATTCACGGCGCCTCGTTGCTTGCCTCGCGGGAATTTGACGAGAAAACCGCCGATATGCGCCCAACCGTTCAAGTAGGCGACCCGTTTTCGGAAAAATTATTACTTGAAGCAACTTTGGAACTTATTGCTTCGGGTTGTATCGTCGGTATGCAAGATATGGGCGCAGCCGGAATTTGCTGCTCCACGTCGGAAATGAGTGCAAAAGGCGGTGCCGGAATGTTTATTGAGCTTGATTTAGTTCCGTTACGCGAGCAAGGTATGAGTGCTTACGAAATAATGCTATCCGAGTCGCAAGAGCGAATGTTGGCCGTGGTTGAAAAAGGCAAGGAACACATAGCGCAAGCGATTTGCAATAAATGGGATGTTCCTATAACGCAAATCGGCCGTGTAACCGACGACGGCATGATACAAATCCATTATCAAGGCAGACAAGTAGTTGAACTGCCGGCAGAAACATTGGTTTTAGGCGGCGGTGCTCCGGTTTATGAACGCGAGTCAACCGAGCCCGGATATTTTGCCGATGTACGCAGAACCGACCTGTCCGAATGGAACTTGCAGGGTGAAGAAAATGAGCAATGGTTCTGGCGTTTGCTTACCTCGCCGACTATTGCAAGCAAGAGATGGGCATTCGAGCAATATGATTCGCAGGTTCGTACCAATACCGTAAGTATTTCCGGCGACGCGGCGGTTATGCGCATTAAAGAATTGCCGGGCAAAGGATTGGCTGTAACGACGGATTGCAACAGCCGTTATGCTTATCTCGACCCGTATCGCGGCGGAATGATGGCTGTAGCCGAAGCCGCACGCAACGTGGTATGTGTGGGTGCCGAGCCGGTTGCCATAACAAATTGTCTGAATTTCGGCAATCCTTACGACCCTGAAGTATATTTTCAATTTAAGGAAGCTATTCGCGGCATGGGCGATATGTGCCGTGCCTTGAATACGCCCGTAACCGGCGGAAACGTAAGTTTTCACAATGAATCGCAACGCCATGCCATATTCCCTACGCCGACTATCGGAATGTTGGGGTTAATTGACGATTTGGACCGCGTTTGCGGATGCGGTTTCCGCAATGAAGGCGACGTTATCTTAATGCTTGGCGTTCAGCGCAACGATATCGGCGGCTCGGAATTTGTCAAACTCGTAAGCGGTAAAATTACAGGCGATGCTCCGGTTTTCGATATCAATCAAGAAGTACGCTTGCAAAAAGCAACATTGCACGGCATACGGAACGGACTAATTCATTCGGCTCACGACTGCTCGGAGGGCGGGCTTGCTATATGCCTAGCCGAAAAAGCAATTACTTCGCCTTACAGTCTCGGAGCAGATATTGATTTCCCGTTTTCGCTCGATTCGGCAAATCTGTTCGGCGAAACGCAAAGCCGTATAGTCGTAACCGTAGCACCCGAAGCAGCCGAACTTTTATATTCCGTATGCGCCGCTTCCGATGTCGCTTGCGTTGAGATTGGTACGGTCTGCACCGACACATTTACTGTCGGAGGATTGCTTTCCACATCTGTAGAGGAACTGAAATCTATGTATTTCGGTGCTTTAGAGCAACGTCTCGCACAGATTTAATTATCCTTACAACAGGCAACTTTTCCACATACCTGCTTCCACAATGAAGGCGTTTATTATCTCTGCCGGATTCATTATCGGCTTTATTCTTGGGTTTTGGCCGGGAGTTACACGCCCAAAGCCTTTTATTTGGCGGCTTTCAGCTTTCGTTATACTTGCGGCAATGATTACGCTTGCTTTGCTTCCGCATACGGCCGGTTCGTTCAAAGATGCGGCAATAGTAGGACGTATGGACAGCACACAAACAATTCCGGTTATGCTTCATACTGCCGACGTGAAGATAACGGATTACCAAAACGGGCTGAAACTTTTAACAACCGTAAGCGGTAACGGCCTGACTGTTTCGACAATTATCGGCATAGACGAGGCCGCAACTATAAGCGGCGCGGAAGCGGCCATACTGAATGTAAAACGCGAAGGTGCGGATAATTTCTATCGTTGCGAAAGTATTGCCGCCATTGACCCGACAATTACACTGCCTTACATTATTGGGCTTGGAGAACGTGCGCGTAATTTATATTTCCACGTTCCCATGTCTTGGATAGCTATCTTGGCTTATATCTATGCTCTCGTTTACGGAATAAAATATCTCTCGTCTCGGAATTTAGACCACGATATACATTCTTCGAGTGCGGCCGCTCTCGGCACTGTATTTTGCATACTCGCTACGGCCACAGGCTCAATATGGGCAAAATTTAATTGGGGAAGCTTCTGGAATTGGGACCCGCGCCAAACCTCAATTTTCGTATTACTTTTGATTTATGCCGCATACTTTGCATTGCGTTCATCAATAGAAAACGAGCACCAACGTGCCAAACTCAGTAGTGCATATTCGATTATCGGCGGCGTTTCGGCTATATTTTTCGTTTACATCGCACCGCGACTTTACGAAGGATTGCACCCGGGTGCGGCGGGCGATAAAAGCATAGGGCCGGTCTTAAGTCCGCAAGCACATTCTCTAAACCACTTAAAACAAATTATTCTGAGTTTGTCCTTCGCCGGATTTACCATTTTGTTTTTCTGGTTGCTCGGACTAACCGTGCGCATACGCCGACTTGCTCTTTCATCGCCGGCATCTACGGAGGAATAAACAACGGAACACAATGTTTTTATGAAGTTTGTAAAATAAACGCAAGTACTTTTCGGCAAAAGCGATATTTTTACACAGACTTCTTTTGTCAAGCAGGAATAATCTGCGTAAAAATATACTGATGAATGGCAATACCATGAAATTTTCATTTTACTTCTTAGCAATTTTATTTTGCATTGCATCGCCCGCGTTTCAGGCGGCACAAGCGCAAAGCATCGGCACGACTTCCTACCCCGAAGTTACATTCAGCGGAACGGTTCGTTATCGTTCGGAATTGGACGGACGATTTTTCGACTTTAATGCCCGGCCTTTGCATTACGATTTACTGCGAACTCAAATCGGGGCAACCGTAAAATTCAGCAAAGATATTTTGCTGGTTACAAAACTTCAAGATGCACGCAATTTCGGCGAAGAAGATGCAACTCAAGCACGCGGAACATTAGACGGCACGGCAAAAAATTTCGGCTTACGCGAAGGCTACGTGCTATGGAATAATTTTTTAACCGAGGGACTTTCCGTAAAATTCGGCCGGATGATTTTCGGAACGAATAATATGCGAATCATAGGCTCTTTGGAATGGAATAATATCGGGCGCAGTTACGACGGAAATATTATCGCTTACAAAGCGGCCGAAAAAACACAAATTCGTGCATTCGCGTTCAAACTCGGCAACGACGAATTGTATATGACGCAAGCAAAAGCGCAACAATCGCAAACATTATTCGGCGCAGACATTGATTTGCCATGGCAGGACAAATTAAATCTTTATTGTTATTATGATAGAAATGCAACGCCGCTTTTACGCGGACCCGATGCAGGTGCGGCACAATTAACTCGCGGAACAACGGGTTTTTACATAAAAAACGCAACGGGCGATTTCGAATACGAAATAGAAGCCTCGCATCAGCTTGGCTCGTGTAAAACTACCGACAGCACCGCACGTGCCGACATAAATGCAAATGTTGCGGCGGCCTTTGTTTCATACAAAGCGCAAAAAGATTTGTCGGTTGGCATAGGTTGCGATTTCTATACAGGCAATGACAAAAATACGCCGGAGGAGAACGAATCGTTCGAACATCTGTTTATTACGGGACATCAATTTTACGGGTTTATGGATTTCTTTCCGTCGGCTTCTATGCCGACTACCGGCCAGCGTAAATCGCCCGAATTTACCGGTGCCGGATTGATAATGCCATATCTTAAATCTACATATATTTATGATGAAAAACTCAGCTTTCAGATTTGGGCTATGATGTTTAATGCACAGCTACCCATAGCCGGTACAACTTCCAAAAATATCGGCGCGGAAATTGACATTAACGCATACTATAAATTCCAGAAAAACGTAAAATTTGAAGCCGGATTCGGCACATTTTTACCCGGAGAAGCCACAAAAACAACTAATCCGTCTGTCGGTATGGGAACAGACCCGTCGTATTGGGGTTATGTAATGTTCACACTTGATTGGTAATGCGCGGTTTCCAAGTATAGATTGCGCACTTACAAACCAATATTAAGTTTGCTTCGCATTTCGCAAATTGACGAATACGCCATGATGGAGGCAGACATTCCAAGCGTTGCGAGCCGTTATTTTCCCTATTTTACTCTACAATGAATTTATGCAACGGCACGTCTATTCGTGCGGTTCTGCAGAGTAAATCTTTAGTTTTCGGTCTGTATCACAAAAAAAAATCAGAATGAATGTACGCAGCACACTCGTAATATTTTCGGTCGCTTTATTTTTAATTATACTCTCCACTTTTACAGGGACAGCACAGAATGTATCACCCGTATTGCAAGCGGGCGAAGAACTTGAATATGAAGTGTCGTTCTTGGGCATTACACTCGGCTATATCAAAATGACGACAGAACAACAAACCGACGCTTCCGGACAGTCCGTAATAGTATGCAAATCATATATTGACTCGCGGCCCGGCATCCCTTTTGTCGAATTGCACTCGGTATTCAACTCTTGGCTGGATAAGTCTTGTACATTTTCACGCCAATTTACGGCCAATACTAAAGAAAGCGACGATTCGTGGACTTTCGATAAATACGTATTCGACTATGAAGCCGGAAAATTTACTACGGAAAAATTTAAAAGAAAGCAGCTGACCGAACGGAAGGAGTTTGTTACAAAGAAAAAGTGGAATGACGGATGCTCGCTGTTTTATACTGCACGGCAGCTTCTGTTTGTTAAACGGAATGTGCGCATTCCTACCGTTATGATGGCCGACACGGTCGCAACTACAATCGCATTTTCCGGCAAAGAAGAAAACATTGAGATTGATGCAATAAATTATCCCGTAAAAACCATTTATTTCAACGGAGAAGCAACTTGGACGGGAATTTACGGCGTAACCGGAAAATTTGAGGGTTGGTTCAGCAACGATGCCGCACGAGTTCCTATCAGAGCCAAGATGAAACTCTATGTCGGTAATGCAAATATAGAACTTGTTCGCTGGAAAAGAGCCGGTTGGACACCTCCCGAAGGAGAATAAAACCTACTGTTTCCACACACTGTCTGCTTCGTTAAGTATTGTAGTTGCAAGCAAAAGGGCAGAGCCAAAAATCGGAATAATCTTTATGCGAATAGAAATAATAAAAAAGCCTTCAAACAGAAATGTTGCGTTGACGATTGCTCTTTGCATATACGTTGTTTTTACATCGTGCAGCAATCTCAGGTCATCTGACGATTTCATCAATGAATACTGCAAATGCCTGAAATCGGCTACAGACGATATGGAACGTCATAAATGCGAAGTTCATCTGCTTGAAAAAATGGCCGAGCAAATGAAGTCTGCAAACGAGCAACAAGGAGGGCAACAAAAGAAAGCACAAACTATAATCAATGAGATTTCACAAAAGCTTGTAGAAACACGAAAAAAATGCGGAGGTGAAGGTCAGTAGATGTTGTAATTATTCAATTTAACGAATAAAATAAAAAAACATATTGTTTTATATAAAAAGCCGATTGCAGTATGAATTAAACTTTTATATTTGCAAAACATTGGCCGTTATATGATAAAAGAAGCAATTCGTATAAAGAATTAATTTTCTTTTAGCAACTGAAACAACCGGACATTATAATTGTTAATAATAACAACATTGGAAAAGTTTATTGCTTTTCAAAGAAACTATAACGACAATATCTTTTTAGCAGCGTATTGTAAGAATACGTAGAATACGCATAATTCCCAAGATTTCAACTTGACTTTTAGCGGTTTCTCAATAAAATTTCAATTTTTTAAGGAGTGCAATATGAAAAGACCCTTTTTACAAGATCTTCTGTGGTTAATATTGGTAGCCTTGCTGATATCGCCCTACAATTACTATAATGCGCAAGCACAATCTACCAACGCATCACCGTACTGCCAGCCTACCAATCAATTTCAAAATTGTTCGTTATGGATTGGTATCGGGCGTGTCGTAATCAAGAAAGCGGATGGCACCGTATTATTGGACCATCAGATAAATTGTATCAACGCACCCGGCTATGGATATTTCAATAATGTGCCGGCCGTACAGTTAACACCGGGAACGACATATTCTTGGCAGGTTCACGCCCTTCCGAATATGACTACAAGCTATACGAATCAGTTGGCTATGTGGATAGATTTCAACGGAAATCATGCCTTCGAAGAAACCGTTGAAAGAATTACTCTTTCACCCAATGCAAATAATGGGTTGCAAGTCGGGCCTCCGAATACATGGAATCCGCCTTTTCAATCCGGAACGTTCACCGTTCCGATGGGTGCATCGCCCAATGTAGTGCGTCTTCGCGCCCGAACATGGAACTCTATGGCAACTACACCGCTTACCGGTTGCAGTATGTTGAATTACGGTATGACTGTCGATTTCGACGTTCGTTGCCAGCCTCCTCTTGCCGACCCGTCGCCTACTGCAATTGCACTTACAATGCCCGGCTCTTCAAGCGGCGTTCCGCTTCCGGCGGCAGCAGGTACTTACGACCTCGGCTTCACGCTGACAAATTCAGCTTCGGCACCACTAATTAGCATGGATTACGATTATACTGTTACAAGAGTATCTACGGGAGCCGTAATTGCACAAGGAACAAACAGTAATTGGGCTGGAATGTTGGCAGGCGGCAGCTCTACAATTGTGAAGTTAATGACAAATATAAATCTGACAAATCCGCTGGATCCTCTTCGTGTGCAAGTAACGGTAAAAAATGCTAAAAGTGACTTGGCAGACGGCGACAATAATCCCAACAATAATGTATTGGACGGCTTCATAGGTCCGGCTTTGAACGGGGGCGACTACTACGTGGGCAATCCTCCTATGCCCAGCAACTGGTTTGCTACGCCGCAAGACG
>JADZAA010000013.1 GCA_020852855.1 Bacteroidota bacterium | reverse complement strand
TAATAGATTTGTGAGAAGTTTGGAAGAAAGGAAGAAGGCATTTTGGACTATGTTTTCGCACTATCAGAAACCAAACAATGAATTGCAGAAGATTTGTGTAATAAATTATTGAACTCTATGTAATATATAAAATCAACAATTAAACAAACAAAAACATGAAAACATTTATCATCATCGGTGCGATAATTTTATCGTCTTTTTTCGGGGCTTGCGACAATACGAATAAACAAGAGCAAAAAATCACGGCGGAAGCGGGCGCGGAGAATAAAACTGCAACGAAAAATCAAATGAATAAAGATGCGTGCCTTATGCCGGTTTCGGCGGAAGACAGCGCGAAATATATCAGTAAAAAAGCGGAAGTAAAAGGCGAGGTTGAGAATCCGTTAATACTAACGGTTGATTCGTTAAAGAAAATGAATGTGGCAACTATCGAAAATTTTGTGGTGGTTTGTCAAAGCGGCGGTAACATGAAAGAAGACAAAACTTGCAAAGGAGTATTGCTGAAAGATATACTTGAAAAAGCAAAAATAAAACAGCAAAACCATAAAGACAGAAACTTTTACATAGTTGCCCGCGCCACGGATAATTACAAGGCAACGTTTTCGTGGGCAGAAATTTTTAATAACCCTACGGGCGATAACGTATACGTTCTTTTTGAAGAAAACGGCCGGCCGATTAAAACGCAAGGCGACATGATTTTAATTTGCAAAAACGACATTAAAACCGGTCCGAGGCACGTGTATTGGCTGAAAAGTATAGAAGTTAACAGGGTTGATTAGTGCAAAGGTTACGTTCTTGTATTTGAGTGCTTTTCGAGGCGCGTTTGCGCACACGCATTAAAATATTGCTTTCCGAACGTCATATAATCGAGAACAGCGAAAAAAGCTCCTGTTTGCGAGATGTTTTTCATCTTGAAACAGGGGCGTAAAATAATTTCTAAGCAGTCTTCGCGCCTTAATTTTCCTTTTCAAACTCGGCGGCAAGGCTTTCGTACTCCGAATTAAGCCGCACGGCATGGTTAAGCATAGTTAAGGCATCGTCGGGCGCACCCAAATCGCGCAGGCATAAAGCCGCACCGAAACAAGCGGCGGCATTATTGTTATTCACTTGCAACGCTCGTTCGAATATTTCGAGTGCGTCGTCGGGTGCTTCAAGGCGATAGATTGCATCGCCGGAAGTAACCAATGCCGTATCGAGAGAAAAGCCGAGCGACGAGTCTAAACGATAAGTTCGCCAATTTTCCAATAAAGGATTTAAATTTTCAAGAGATTCCACGTTTTTTCCGGCACTCAAAAGACAAAGTGAGCGCAAATAACGGGTATCGGGATTGTCCGGGAAAGCCTTGTCCGATTTATCCAAAAACTCTTCGCATAATGCAACGTCGCCATCATCGAGGGCGATAAGTGCGAGTCTGTTAGTAAGTTGCGCCAAGCATTTGCCGCTCAGGCCGCCCATTCTTAACGCTATATTGCATAAGTCTATTGCCTCGTCTGTATTACCGAGTGAAAATTCTTGTTCGGCGCGTGCAAAAGCCATAATTGCATCTTCTTTTTCCGGCAAATTACGTTCTGCCTCATCGGCCGTTTTTGAGCCGAAAAGATAATCGAGACGAGCGAACATTTTAAGAGCAGATTTGCGCCAAGTCCATACAGTTCGCGCTTTTAACGAGCCGTACAGGCCTTTTGATTTACATATTGCCGGATTATCGTAACAATATCTGAGTGTTTCGGATAATCCTTCTGCCTCAGGCTCAAGCAAAAAGCCCTCGTCCGTGAGTTCATGACCGGAAATATTGCGCCCGACAGAGCGTTTTCCGGCCGGAATAAACCAGCCGGCGGAATCATCAACAAAATCATCGGTTGCGCCGCCTTGCGTTACGATTACCGGCAACCCGCAAGCCATTGCTTCGAGTGCGGGCAGAGAAAATCCCTCGCCGCGGTAAGGCGAAACAAAAACGTCGCATGAGCGATACAATTCAGCCATCTGCTCTTCGGTCAGCATTTCGTCTATGTAGGATATTTCAGGCGCGTTGGGTGCAGATTGTATTTTTAATATAAATTCTTTGGCCGTTTGGCCTTGATAGAACGAATCGCCGCCCATGTCTTTCACAAGCAAGCGGACGTTATCGGCGGCTGTAAATGTTCGTAAATAGGTTTCGAGCAAAATATCTATGCCTTTGCGAAAAATAGTTCCGCCTACGTACAGAAATGTAAATGACCGTTTACCGAGAGATTGCGTTGTGCCGTTCGGCGTAAAAATATCGGGATTAACGCCGTTCGGAACGATTTGCACCTTATTGAAATCAACGCCCGACTCAATGAATACGCGCCGGCAAAAATCCGACGGTGTCCATACTTCGTCGGAGGCATTGAAAAGCTCTGCAAAATCTTTGCGTAACGCCGAAAATTCCCATGGTTGCATAATAATCCATTTTGCCCCATGCGGCGGTTCAAAATTTGGCGGCCATTGATGCCGTATCCAAGCATAAGGCAATGCGGCAATTTCATCGTTCGCACTCGATTTAAACCGAATGTCATGCGAGGCGAGTTGTTCGTAGCGGCTGTTTCCTTCCGTCGCGAATGTGTCTGCTTCATAAGGAACTATGGTCAGTTCGGCGGCGGCCGAACGCAATATTTGCGAGCATAATTCGCGGTTTACCAAAGCCAAAGAATGATGAACGAATTGCGAGCCTTCCCACACTATATTGATAAAAGGAGCGTGCCTCGCCGACTTCTTGGTAACCTCCGATTTTACTTCATCTTTAATTTCTTTGTGTATTGTTTGCGCAGATGTTTTTCGCGCTTGCACCGTCATGTTCAAGTTAATAAAACCTTGATTTTGCGGCGTATCTGCTTCCTCGAAAGACAATACGCCGAATCCCGCGTGCTCCAAATGACGGCGAATGGATTTTTCGTCGAATCCGATGCAATGATAATCGCCCGGATTGGTCTGGCCGCCAAATATCATATACGAAGCGATGTCCGCGTCCCATACGCCCGACATATAGGCTTTTGCTTGCAGGCGCAGCGACGGGCAGCGAATAAGTAAATCGCCGTCCGGCTTCAGAACGCGCGCCCATTCTGCGAGAACGGCGGAGGTTTCCCGATGTGAAAAATGCTCCAAAACATCGCTTGCTAAAATCAAATCGGCACATGAATCGGGCAACTGCAAATTGCGTATATCCATACCGACAACACGAGTGTCGTCGCTGTAAAGGTCTATATTTACAAAGCCTTCCCGAATATCGCGTCCACAGCCCAAATTCAGTCGCAACGGATTAGGCAACGGATACGGCAGACGGCCACGCGCCTGACGATTGGAAAATCCGCCGTCAAGGTCGGCATCAAGCGATAAGCGGTTCATTGCATCATTCATTGGTCGGTTTCCTGCATATAGCGAAAATTATTTTGAAAATGCCGGAGCATAGCGTTAAATTACTATAATTTCGTGCCAAAAAACATAAGAGTAATTTTTTTTCGAGCTTTGCGTACCGATTTTTGGCGGAACAAACACTTTTTCTTTGCCGCTGTGCGCAAATTTAATCCTAAGCGTTCTTTTTACCTGAATACTGAAATGTCGGAACTGTTCGCAGTCAAATTTTGATGTTTCAGGTAAAATTTTCTTTCCTTGCAACAATAAACGCATATTGCTTATTTTCACGGAAGTTGCATATCATTGCATTTGACCGTTGCGCTTAAGTAGCGTATTATTCTTTTTTTTTGCAAATTAACGGTGTTCGGTCTGCCGTATTTTTTCCGGATGCATATTTTTGCGTAAAAGTCGCAAACAA
This sequence comes from Bacteroidota bacterium, assembly GCA_020852855.1. Classification (GTDB taxonomy): domain Bacteria; phylum Bacteroidota; class Ignavibacteria; order Kapaibacteriales; family UBA961; genus JADZAA01. Next base: position 20,464 of record JADZAA010000013.1, on the reverse strand, counting down.
TACGAAAATACAACCGATTAGCGAATATTGGCGCGGCTGTTTGTCAATAATTTATTATCTTTGCCGTTCAAATTTCCATGAATAGGTGAAAATATGAAAAGAACTTATCAACCAAGTCGCCGTAAGCGCAAAGCGACACATGGCTTTCGCGAGCGTATGGCATCGAAAAACGGGCGTAAAGTATTGGCGCGTCGCCGTGCAAAAGGTCGTCATAAACTTACTGTAAGCGACGAAAGATAAGCCGTCGAATTGAACTTTCGATTACAGTCGGCTGTTATTGGGGCGAAATTCCATATTTCGCCCTCTTTTTTGTTAGTTAAAAACATTATGCATGACAGTTGTTTCGCTGAAAGGCAAAAGCCGTATTGCCAATGTTTTTAGATTTGGGCGGCGATTTTCTTCGCCGCAGGCGACTGTGATTGCAATGCGCGGCGGCGAGAATCGTATTGTCGGCGGCGTAGAGCTTATGGCGGTAATACGAAAGAAAACGGCGCGTAAATCGGTTGTGCGCAATCGTATACGCAGGCTGGTGCGCGAAAGTCTGCGTCGAATTGCGGCTGAATACGCAGATGCCGGCCGAGAGTTTCCCGCACGAACTATAATTGTTCTTTGGAATTTCGCTCCTGCTCACCCGGCTCTGTTGCGACTCGATACGGTAATGGCTGTATTGCGCCCGTTGCTTGAACGCGCTTGCAAGTTTCATTCTAAGTCTGCATGAAAACTATTTTACTGTTTTTACTTCGGCTGTATAAGCGGCTTATATCGCCTATGCTTCCGTCGTCTTGTCGTTTTTATCCTACTTGCTCGCAATATGCTGCCGAAGCGATAGAGCGGCACGGAGCTATGCGCGGCTCGTGGCTGGCAATTCGCCGAATCGCAAAATGTCATCAATTTCATCCGGGCGGCTTCGACCCGGTGCCCGAGTGCGACACGGCAAACAAACACCGCACCAAAACGCACCGATCCTCAACCTAATTCGTTTTATTCCGCAACGTTTATTATGGAAACAGACAAAAAAACCTTAATCGGCTTCGCTCTTATCGGCATTATTCTGACCGTGTGGTTCGTGTGGCAATCGTCCGTTTCGAAGCGCACCGTTCCGCCGGCGGAAAACGCCGTAAAAACAACGGAAGTTCAGGCTAATACACGACAGTCCGCAACTTCCGATAAATTAGGCAAGCAATTCGCGCCGTTTGCCGCCCGAAACGAAGAGTTTATTACGGTAGAAACCGACCTATACAAAGCACTTATCAGTTCAAAAGGCGGCACAATCGCCCGCTGGGAACTTAAAAACTATAAATCTTGGTTCGGCGAGCAGGCACAGCTTATTCCGCAATATGCACGCGAAATGTCTTTGTCGTTTTACAGTGCCGAAGGTAAAAAAATAATTGATAAAGACCTCGGCTTTTCAATTACTGCTGACGGGCAAAACAAAAACGGTGCAGAATATAAAATTTCCGGCAATAAAACTATTACTGTTATTGCTTCGCTCGAGGCGGCAAAGGGCAGTCGAATAGTAAAGAAATTTACATTTCGCGGCAATGAATATGCGTTCGATTTGGACGTTAAATTCGAAAACATGAGCGAATTTATACCGAATCGCCGCTTCGACATGAATTGGACGCGCGGCCTGCAGTTTCAAGAGCATAACAGCGTAGATGAGTCCGGAACGGCTGTAGCCATGGTTTCTTTGGGCGGCTCGAAAGAGGAATTGGACGCTCACGATTTCGTTGAACCGGCCAAGTCGCAACATACGGGCATTATTGATTATGCCGCGATTCGCACCAAGTATTTCGCAGTTGCCGTCAAACAAAAAACACCCAACCCCGATGCAACCGTTTTCCTTGAAGGAATTAAGATAGGTGCACCCGAGCATGGCTTTACGGAGCAGTATTCTATGGCGTATCGCCTGCCGTTTTCCGATAGTAAACCTACTATTGGATTTGAGGCATATCTTGGACCGCAGGAATACGAAACGCTTGAAAAATACGGACTTTCTTCGATTATTGACTTCGGCTGGCGGTGGGTTATCGCTCCTATAAGCGAATACTTTATGCTGCCTATATTTACGTTTATTCATAAGTTCATACCGAACTATGGAATTTCCATTATTATTTTCTCGATTTTAATAAAGTTGTTGCTAACACCTCTGTCGCTTACGCAAATGCGCTCGTCGCGCTATATGCAGGTATTGGCGCCGGAAATCAATAAAATACGCGAGAAGTATAAAGATGACCAGATGACGCAACAGCAGGAAACGATGAAGCTTTACTCGGAATACGGTATAAATCCTATGGGCGGTTGCTTGCCGATGATTTTGCAAATGCCTATTCTTTATGCGCTTTGGTCGGTGCTTAAAACTATACAATTGCGCCAGACGCATTTCTTCGGCTGGATAACCGACTTGTCGGTGCCCGACGTGATACTGAGCTTAGGATTCCATTTACCACTATTGGGAATTGACAAACTTTCGGGTTTGGCATTGATAATGGGCGCAACCTTGTTTATTCAGCAAAAAATGACGATTACCGACCCACGCCAAAAGGCTATGGTCTATATGATGCCGGTTATGTTTACGCTGATGTTTTCGTCGCTTGCGGCCGGATTGAACTTGTATTATTTGACGTTTAATTTACTTGGTATTGCGCAACAGGTTTATATGAATAAATTCTCGAAAAACAAACCGACACTCGAGGATCTTAAGCGTATGCCGAAAAAAGAAGGTTGGCTGCAGAAGCGTATGCGTATGGCGCAGGAAATAGCCGCCGCACAAGGTAAATCTTTGCCCGGGCAGCCGCAACCTCGAAAAGGCGGTGGCAATAATTCGCGTCAGCATAAAAAGAAATAACAACAATAAAGCGTATTTGCAGGCGGCGGCTGATTTGAAAAACAGGCTGCCGCTTTGCGTTTATTTAGAGTTTTTTTGAATTGCATAAAAATAGATTTTCCGAACAGCCGTAACTGTATTGTGCCGATTGAGCTAATACTTTGTTGCTGTTTGCGGTAAATAAAAACTTTGATGCAGTAATACGGTATAATGAAAAGCCATGCGAAAATACTCAGGGCATAATGTTTAAGTATCGCAACGTATTGTAAAATAGAAGCAATATATTGTTATTAAGGTTGGGTAAGTGTGCGGCATTTCCTAATTTTGTAAAAAAGTTCGGCGAAACGCCCCCCATTCCCCTGATTCCAATGCTTATCCGTGAATTTTTAGGTCTTATCGAGTCGGAATTTCCCGCAGATACCGCAATGGAGGGCGACCCGATAGGCTTGCAGTTACAGTCGGAGCGCAAAGAGATAACGTCGGTTCTGACTACGTTAGAAATTAACGAAGAAACTGTAAGCGAGGCTGTACGGCTCGGCACCGATTGTATCGTAACGTTTCATCCGTTGATATACAGGCCTTTGCGAACAATTACCGAGAACGACTTTGTTGGCCGGCTCGTTACTCGGCTTATCGGCGCGGGTATTGCTGTCATAGCAGTTCATACGAATTACGATGCTCACCCTCGCGGGACGAACGCAATATTCGGCCGGAAACTCGGACTTCTGAACATGGCTCCGCTTTTGCCTGATGCGCATCATGCAGGGTTTGGAATGGGAATTATAGGTTCGTTGCCTGTTAATGTAGGATCGGAAGAATTAGCCGAAGCCGTAGGGAATATATGCGGTGCGCCGGTGATTTTTGTTCCCAAAAACGGCCAAGACAGAATAGCGACAGTTGCCGCGGTATGCGGAAGCGGATTCACTTTTTTGGATTATGCGATTGCGGCCGGAGCCGACGCTTTTATTACTGCCGACGTAAAATATCACGGCTATCGCACCGCGGCCGAGCATTGCACATTGATTTCGCCCGGGCATTATGAAATGGAGAGATTTGTACCGGAGTATTTGGCCGGTGAATTGCAACGACTTGTGAATGACAGCATAGCGATTGCCATTGCCGAAACAACTGCAAATCCGTTGCGGTATATTCAATGTAATTCTACTGTTGCCGACGATAGCAAAACATGATAAAAAATGATGATTTTTATACACAGATTCGGATAGTTTCAATGAATTCAAGCGGAACTCAAATGCAGGCAATTATAGTGCTGGCGGAATTAGATGCGGAATTGGACGAAATACGCCAAGAGCTTGGCGATTTGCCCGACCAAGTAAAGGCGGTTGAAGATGACGCACGCCGTAAAAGCACAGACTTAGACGAAACGCAGCAACAACTGGACGATATTCATGAAAGTCGTTCGCGTGCGGCTATTGCTTTGCAAGAATTGCAAGACCGCGAAGCAAAGTACACCGAACAGCAGTTCAACGTTCGTAATAACCGCGAATTTGATGCTATCACTACCGAGTTGGAAGCCATCAAAGCCGAGCGTGCGCGTATTGGCGAAGAGCAACGCTCGTCCGGAGTTCTCGAAGAGAATTTACGGGCATTGCTTGGGGAGCGGCAACGTCTGCTTGACGATGCAAAAGCGTATTTAAACATCAAAGAGCGCGAACTTACCGATCACTCCAAAGAGCATGGCGAAAGGCACAAACACATTCTTGCCGAGCGGCGCGAAGCATTAAGCGCGTTGCAGACGAGTGCTGTGGAAGAATACGAGCGCATACGTGCATTCCATGCAGATGCGGCGGTAGCCGTGCGACGCAATTCGTGCGCGGGCTGTTTCAGCAAAGTTCCGCCGCAAAAAGTAGTAGAAATACGTAATCATCAAGATAAAATTTATTTTTGCGAACATTGCGGACGCATTTTATACACGACTTCGGAATAGTGCGTAAACCGCTTTTATTCAGACTTGTACGGAGTTTTCTTACGAGAGGAGAAATAAGGGAAACGCTATGAGAGCCGGCCTTGCGCAGGTTTTCGGCAAAGTACGATAATCAGAAATCATAAGGCGCGGGGAACGCGGCCGGCAGCGTCCGTCGCAAGGAACAAGTTCCGCAACGACGACGAGGAAAGTCCGAACTCCGCAGAACAGCGCGCTTCGTAACGCGAAGGCGGCGACCCGCCCTAAACAAGCGGCAAGCCGACGGAAAGTACCACAGAAAATAAACCGCCAATCCGGCTGAAAAGCGTCATGGAGGCAAGGGTGAAACGGCGAGTTAAGAGCTCACCGCGCCTGCGGGCAACCGCGGCGGCACGGCAAACCCCGCGCGGAGCAAGGCAAAATAGGAAAGCGCAATTCGGCAAACAGCCGAAAGACGGGTTGTTCGCCCGTCCGGCCGTTGCAGTCAAAAGAATGACTTGCGGCGGCCTGCACTTTCGGGTATGCCGCTCGAGGGCAATGGCGACATTGCTCCCAGATAAATTGTCGGCTCTTCCGCTTTTCTAAGCGGAAAAGACAAAATTCGGCTTACAGCGAGTCTTCGCGCCTATGATTTTAACCGTATAAGCCACTATTGGCAAATAGTACGCATCAGCTCCGATTTTTCTATTATTTCAGGAAATTTTCTCCATGCAAATGCCCGACGACCCATTCATTCTGGAACTTCTGCCGGAATTTCTTGACACATGGATTGCTGACGTTCAAACGCAAATGACAGAACTGATTAGCAGCCGTAACGGACAGGACTTGTACCGTTTCGGCCATACCATGAAAGGCTCATGCGCTCAATTCGGACTTAACGACCTTTCGTCTATGGGCATAGAACTGATGGGCTATGCCAAAAACGGAGAATGGGATAAGGCCGCCGCTATGCAAAAGCCTATGTCGGACAGTTTTAACGAAGCCAAGAAGTTTGTCGAAAAACATCTTAACGGAGCGTAAAGCCATGAAAATACGCAAATTCCAAATATTTTCGATATTTTCTATTGCCGTTGTATTTATGGCGATTACGGCTGCGGCGCAAGAGCGGGTTGCCGTGTTTCCGTTTCGCAATATGGACGGACAAATGGAATATAATATCTGGCGAGAGCGACTGTCGGATTCGCTTACAATCGCTTTGCAACAGGAAGACATGGAGTATAAGGCGTTCTATATCGTGCCGAGCGACAGCGTTGCCGAAATATTGGCCGCAATGAACCTTGACCCGAATAATCCGCAATATGAGTCCGATAAATGGAAAGCCGCCACACAACTCAATGTTTCTCGTGTAATCACCGGAAACTTTAATATTCAATCCGGTGGGAAAATGTCGCTGAACGTGTATATTTATGATATAGAAACAAAACTGCCCGACATCAATCATCAAGTGAAAAATCTGTATCGCGACGTTGACAAAGTGCTGGAAACTATCCCCAAAATGGTCAAAAAGTTATTGCCGGCACTCAAGTTGCGATAATCTGCGGAAAATACTTCCGTCGGTAATAGTGCGCATGTTTGCGGATATTGAAATAAATGACCGAATTCGGCCGAAGAAAATTCTTCTTGCCCGCTTAAAAGCGACCACGTATCAATAGAATATGCATTTTGCGGGCGGCCGCATCTGTTTTTTGATATAAAATCACGATTCTATACTGAAAAAATGAACATCATGGACTCTATCCTCTCCCTGTCTAAACGGCGGGGATTTGTATTTCAATCGTCAGAAATTTACGGCGGACTTAACGGCTGTTGGGATTATGGTCCGCTCGGTGTGGAACTATTGCGCAATGTTAAAGAGGCATGGTGGCGTTCAATGACTCTGCGCGACGACGTAGAAGGAGTTGATACCGCTATTCTTATGCATCCGCGCGTGTGGGAGGCAAGCGGACATGTGGCGCAATTTACCGACCCGATGATAGATAATCGCACAAGCAAAGCGCGCCATCGTGCCGATAATCTTATCGAAGATTTTATAGAAAGGTTGCGAAAAAAAGGAAAAAACGACCGCGCTGCCGCGATAGAGGCACGCCTTGAGTCGGCTATGCAACCGGCTGATTTCCACGCAATTATCACGGGAGAAGAAATTCCCGACCCAGTGAGCGGCACTACGGATTGGACAGAAGTACGGTATTTTAACCTAATGTTCAAGACGTATGTAGGGCCGATTGCCGACGACAATTCTGCGGTGTATCTGCGCCCTGAAACTGCACAGGGAATTTTTGTAAATTTCAAAAATGTAATGGATGCGGCGCGGCAAAAACCGCCATTCGGCATTGCGCAAATAGGCAAGGCATTCCGCAACGAAATCAATACCAAAAACTTTCTGTTCCGTACCCGCGAATTCGAGCAGATGGAAATGCAGTATTTCGTTGAGCCGGGCAGCGAAGACCGATGGTTCGAATATTGGCGCGAACAACGGTGGAATTGGTTTCTGGGCTACGGTATGACTTCCGATGTTATTCGGCTGAAACCTCATGATAAATTAGCCCATTATGCCAAAGCCGCAGTAGATATTGAATTTCAATTTCCTTTCGGCTGGGGCGAAGTAGAGGGAATCCATTCGCGTTCGGACTTTGATTTGGGCAATCATCAGCAATTTTCCGGCAAAAAATTGGAATATGTGGATACGGTTACAAAAGCACGATATACGCCATTCGTAGTAGAAACGTCTGTCGGCGCGTCGCGCTCGTTTATGGCTTTTCTTTGCAATGCTTATCGCGAGGAAAACGTAGGCGGAGAAACTCGTGCCGTACTCAAGTTCGACTCGCGTCTTGCTCCCGTAAAAGCAGCTGTGTTTCCGTTGGTAAATAAAGACGGTATGCCCGAAAAAGCAGAAAAAATTTACCGCGACTTGCAGAAAAGTTTCAAAGCTCAATACGACGACTCCGGTGCGGTGGGGCGGCGCTATCGCCGGCAAGATGAAATCGGTACGCCGTTTTGTATTACAATAGACGGCGACACGCTGAACGACGATACCGTAACGATACGCGACCGCGATACGATGGATCAGGTACGCATTCCTTCTGATAACGTAAAACGCTACATAGCGGAGCGAATCGAACGATAAAATTTTTTCTCGAAAATAGCGGCATGACTATTTCTCGGTACATCGGGCGTTCGTGGCTTGCGGCTTTTGCGGCAGGAATAGTCGTTTGCTCGTGTGCAGCACCCGAGCCGCCGCCCAAACATTCCGTATCACTTTCAAAGGAGATGGCGGCAAGGCTTTTCGGAACTACGGGCAAAGCCGATTCAGCTTATCGCGAACGTCGTGCCCGTGGGTATTTTCTGCGGGGGTCGGCATTGCAAATGGAGAAGCGTCATGCCGAAGCGATATTGGATTTTCAGATGGCTTTGCGCTTCGACAGCTCGGCGGTTACGCTTTATGCTTTGGCCAAGAATCATGCGGAATTAGAGCGCTATGATGACGCAATCGAATATGCGCGCTTGGCGATTCTGCGAGATTCCACATTCCTGCCTGTATTGGAAATAGTCGGAACATCGTATCTTGCGCTTGGCGAGTTTGAAAAAGCAATTCAAGCATACGAAAAACTCGTAGAACTTGAGCCTGATTCGCGTCAATATCGCTTTATGCTTGCCCGTATTTTTGAGGCATACGACCAAGATAAAGCTGTTGCAATATACAATGCATTGTTGGAAGAAGCCGGCGGCGACGAGCGAGTATTGAGGAGATTGGCCGAAATATATCGCAGTCGCAACGATCAACCGCGATACGAGGCTGTGCTGGAACGCCTTTGGGCAGAAACCGGCGAACAAGACGTAAACGAAGAATTGATAGCGGCTTATTGCAATTCGCGGGATTTTGATAAAGCATTGAATGCTTTGGTGCGAGCGACTGTATTAGTGGATTCTGACGATGCCGCACGTTTATTCGGAGCAGTAGGGCAGTCTATGCTTGACGCACGAGAAATCGCCGCTACCGCAACGGCTGATCAATTCAGACGCTATTTACAAATTGCCTCACGAGAGCGATTTTTCGATTGGCAGACTAATATCGTTGCGGGTATGGTTGCCTATTTTGTAGATGACAGTACTATTGCTGACGTTTATTTTGACCGTGCCGCGATAGCAACCAACCAATCAGATGCCGCTTTCCGAATAGGTATATTTTATCTGCAAAACGGCAAATATCTTCGTTCGGCTACACGTTTTGAGCGTTACGACAGTATTTTTGCGGAAAGTAGATTTGCGCTCTATGCCGGTTACACATACGCCTATGCCGGAGATTACGGCCGTGCGTTCGGTGCGTTGAAGCGCGGTTTGGAGCGAGACTCGACAAATACCGAGCTTTGGGCGCAGGCCGGATTGGTTCTCGAACATTTAGGCAGAACAGCTGAATCCGATGTGGCTTATGAAGCGGCATTGAAATTAGAGCCGGACAATGCATTTGCCAATAATAATCTTGCATATTCGCTGGCTACACGCGGCATAGAGTTGCAACGTGCTCTTGCTCTTGCCCGAAAGTCTATGGAAATACAGCCGAACAACGCCTCGTTTCTCGATACTTACGGCTGGATTTTGTTTAATATGGGCAATTATGACGGTGCGGTAAAATATCTGGAAAAAGCGATAAAAACGGGAAATGCCGGTGCGACAATTTACGAGCATTTGGGCGATTGCTATCGCAAACTCGGTATGAATACCGACGCTGTAACGGCATATCGCAAAGCATTGGAACTCGCGCCCGAACGTGTATCCGCCGCTACGCGGCTTGAGGAATTGACTAAATAACAAACCAAAAATTCTCATCGGAGCGGCAGATGTTTGTAATTATCGGAATTGTGGTAGTATTCGGCAGTATTGTCGTGGGCTATACCATGCACAATGGCGACCTTGCTATTTTATTTCAGATAAACGAGTTCATCATAATAGGCGGTGCTGCGTTAGGCTCAATGCTGATAGCCAATCCGCTTCCGGTAACAATAGGAGTTTTCAAGGGAGTTATAGGCACATTGAAAGGTATTAAAGTCAGTAAGGAAATGTACATCGAACTGATGCAACTACTTTACGAACTTTTCAACTTTGCCAAGCGCGACGGCTTAATAGCTCTTGAGCCGCATATTGAAAATCCGCAAAGCAGTACGATATTATCAAAATATCCAACTTTTTTAGCAAATCATCATGCGGTGGATTTTCTTTGCGATACGCTTAAAGTCGTTTTGTCCGGCGGAGTTGCTGCGCATGACCTCGAAGAATTGATGGATATTGACCTCGAGACAATTCACGGTGCCGAATCGGAGGTTCCGTCGGCTCTAAATACGGTTTCCGACGCATTTCCCGGGCTTGGGATTGTTGCGGCTGTGCTTGGTGTTATTATCACAATGGGCATTATAGACCAACCGCCCGCAGTTATCGGCCATAGCGTAGGCGCAGCACTTGTCGGTACGTTTTTCGGGGTGTTGATGGCATATGGTGTAGTCGGACCTATTGCTAAAAATATGGAACATATAGTTAATGCCGAAGGCCGCTATCTAAATTGTATCAAAGCCGGTCTGCTTGCTTTTGCCAAAGGTGCGCCCGCAACTGTGGCGGTAGAATATGCGCGCCGCTCAGTTGTGCCGCATGTGCGCCCATCTTTCAAAGAAACCGAAGAAGCCGTGAAACGCGCACGATAAACGCTTGTGTTTTTCATTTGTTTGCTTTTCTACCGATATTTTGTGCCTGACGGCACAATTACTTTTTCCCAACAATCCCAAAGGGATTGAATGTTCATAGAAAAGCCGATACAAAAAAGGCATCGTCCCATTGTCGGAACGATGCCTTTTTATTTAGCAGAACACCATATTTTATTTTAATATGGTTACAGGTAACGATACCGCACCGGTCGGAGTGGTCAGTACGCAGTAATAACGCCCGGCGGCTAAACCAGATGCGTCAAAATAGATGCTGTGTTTTCCATAATCAACCTCACCGGTAAATATTGACAATACTTCTCGTCCTAAAGCATCGGTCAGAGTCAGTCGTGCAAATCCCGATGAAGCAACAGAGTAAGTAATTTCTGCTTCGTTGATTACAGGGTTAGGCGATACCGATTCAATACCAAAAGCATGCATATTTGCACCGTCGTTTTCTACCGACAGTGGCTCTACACGCACGATGCAGGTATCGGTTTGCGTCGAGCCGCAATCGTTTTCTGCTACGCACCAATAACGTCCCGTATCGGACTTTTCTGCCGAGTCGAGAATAAGAATATTCGATTTCTGATTGGGTATCAACGTACCGTTATGATACCAAGAGTAACGTATGGGAGTTGGTCCGCCTATGTTTACGGTAATCGAGAGAGTTCTGCCGATAGTAGCCGTATAAGTTTTCGGTGGATTAACTATAACAAAAGGTATGGCTTTTATAGTCAATTCTACGGCTGACGAGGTAATTGTTCCGCATTTTCCGGTAATGACAACGCGGTATTTTCCGGCCGAACCTTTTTCAACAACCGGTATAGTATACGTTGCACCGTTTGCACCGGCTATATTAGTGTCGTTTCTTTGCCATTGATAAAGCAAATTTACGCCTGTTGCCGCAACGCTGAATGTATGCGGCTTATTTTCACAAGCCTGTGCAGCGATAGGAGATGCGGTAATTGCAGTAGCCGTGTTCAACCGAATTGCCGCATTGTCAGAATAAAGTATTGCACCGGTGGCTACTACCAATACTTTTAGGCGATAGTCGCTTCCGGTATCAGCCGGCGCAACATTTTTAACGGTTAACGTTCCCGTGCCTACACCGCCGAATTTCGGTCCGTCGGTCAGAGGTGTTCCGCCTCGTTGCCATTCATATCGCAATTCTTGTCCGGGTATTCCGGTAATCACGCTTGCCGTCAGTTGCGTTGTATCGCCCATGCATACGCTTGTGTCGCGCGGTTGATTGCCGAAAGCCGCGCCGGGCATCAACAGCGAGAATCGAGCCGACGTGTCCGAGCCGCAAGCACCGTCAACCGTACAGTAATAATTGCTGTCGACATCGCTTAGCTGAACATTAAAAATTTTAAGCATGGAAGTGGTTGCGCCTGCGATTTTCATACTGTTGAAAAGTTGCGTTCCGTTGCGGAACCACTTGTAAATCACCTGATTCGCACCGTTTGGCGGCGAGGCTTCCGCAAGTACTTCAAACTCTGCGGTTTGCTCTGCCAGAACGTAGCGTGTTTTGGGGTCTCGCAGTATTTCCGTTGCATTTATGACCATAAGTTGAATACGGTCTGAAATTACTGTATCCGCACCGGAATTTCCCGTGATAATACAACGGAAGAACGCCTCCGAATTGCGATTAACATTCGTAAAAGTAATTGTAGGATTGGTGGAGTCCGGTATATCAATGCCGTTCATTTGCCACTGATAATGCAGTTTTCCGGCATGGGATATATTTGCATTTACATAAAATACAGCAGTTGAGCCAAGGCAGAAAATCTGACGATATTCGGTTTGGTCGGTTATCGTGATTTTCGGGATAACTTCATCTGCACCCATATACGGCGAACGTCGCGTCTGGCCGTCAAAGTCTAAATTTACGATTGTGCGCAACGAAACGTCGCCAAACAATAATGAATCTACTGCCGATAAATGCGTTATATCGCTTCCAAACGTAACGACTTTGGATACCGAATGTGAGTCGAGAGCGATTGGTGCAACGCGCCACGCAGCAATATTGGCAGCCCATATAGTGTTCGTATCGTAAGTGTACGAACCAAGAATCGGTCCTGCCGAATATAATGCGTTGAAATCGGAGCGAATAACCGGAACGGTTGCTGTTTTGTATTTTATTGAATAAGCAAAACCGCCGCCGGAATTATAGAAAAGATTGTTGACTACGTTAATCGAGCCGCCGCCACGAACAATAAATGCGCTTTCGTTGGGTGCCGTAGATGTTTGATTTATCGTATTATGATATACATTTATGAATTGGCAAGTGTCTATTGCCATACCTTGTGCGGCCGTATTTCCCGCGCCGATAAGCGTCATATTATTTGCCAAAAGTAATGGTTCGGCAACCGTACCGGAAGAATTACGCAGGTGGATACCCGTTCCCGAAGGAATTTCCCGTATAGCATTGCCTGTAATTCGAGTTCCGCCTGAAATTGCCGTAAGTAATATACCGACAGCATTTTCCGACGTTGTACGCAGTAAATTTCCATGAAAGTATGAGCCGGTTATTCTATCAGCTTCTACACCAACCTGCGAATAATTTTCAAACTTATTGTTTCGAATATTCAGCCCGGCTACATAGGCAACAGGCTGAATACGAATACCATAAACACCGCCGTTAAAGATATTGCCTATTGCCGTTAAGTCGGAGCAATCGTTGTTCGGCGCACTCATCATTCCGCCGTCTGCCGCGGCCGTAATGGGTGAATAGACAGCGTTGCTATCGAATATAATTCCCATAGTTCCGCCTTGTAAGAGTACTGCACGATTATGCACAATTCCGGCAGCATTTATTGCAAGCCCTTGAATTGTAATCCAATCAGCACCGTCGAGAAGCAATGAATAATTGTTGTTCGAGTAGATGGGAGCATAATTTATTTGCGGGCGATCAACTTGCCCGGGTTGCGAGCGTATAGTCAGTCGCTTGTCGGCCGTAACGCCCGGCACCTGTTTCAGAATAAATTGTTCATTGTAAATGCCGTTTCGTACATCAATGAATACTGTGTCGAGAACTCCGCATATATTCAGGTAGCGTCCGGCCTCGGAGAACGCAACAAAATCCGGAGAAGTGCCTCCAAGCGTATATGTTCCTTTCAACAATCCGGGCCCCATAGCCTTAGCAAACTCATCGTTTGAAGCATTCGGGTCGGTTCCGTTATTGGGCAATGCTGTGCGTGCTGTTACCAATGAAAACATTTTTTCGGGAAATACCGGCGTACCGAGCAGTATTGTGTCGCGCTGACCCGGCGCAATGTCTTTGCCGGAATAAACGGTGGTTTGCGCAGTTCCGTTAAATTCCCACTCTACGCGCACTGTGTCCATTACGGTTGTTCCGTAATTACGTATTATGGCTGATATTTGACTGGCTCCGGGTGCAAATGGAACAGCAGGAAACAAGATATCTGCAACGCCGACATCATTTGGCTCTACGTTCGTCAGTCGAGCGATAAACATATCGTAATCGCCCTGACCGCCAAGCACGGTATTGGCATAGATGGCTTCGTAATAGAATGAGCCGCAAATATATGTGGAACGGTTTACGTTCAAGTTTATATCGTAAGCAAAATCAGCATCGGGGCCTCCCCCGCGTTGCGCCCATTGAATTGCACCGGACGAAGAGTATTTTGCCGTAAAAACGTCGGTAAGTCCGGCAGATATAAGCGATAGCCCGGATAAAGCGGCTGTTTGCGAAAAATATCCGGTGCAGTATGCTGCTCCGGCGGAGTCCGCAACAATGCTTGTGATATTATCATCTCCCGCGCCGCCCATAATTCGCGCCCATTGTGCCGTGCCTGTTGCCGAGTATTGCGTTGCAAATCCGTCTTGCCCGCCGAATTTGCCGGTTTGAATAGCACCGAATGCAGCCGAATCGCCGGTTGTACCACCAATAAGAATATTGCCGGCAAGGTCAAGAGCAATAGCGTTTCCGTAGTCGAGTCCCGTGCCACCCGCTTGCCGCGTCCATTGAGGAGCACCGCCTATGCTGTATTTTGCGATGAAAATATCGGCATTTCCTGCGCTTGTCAAATTGTCGGCACCTACGGTTAACGAATCTGTAAAGGAACCCGTAGCATAAATACCGGAAGTGTTAACTACAAGACCGGTAATAATATCTGTTCCAATTCCACCGGCGCGAACAGCCCATTGCGCATCACCGTCAGATGAGTATTGTGCAATGAACATATCCGTACCGCCTGTGCTATACAGCCAAGGTTGCAAACCAAACTTGATTGAATCTGCAAATGCGCCGCCTATAAAAGCATTGCCGACGGCATCAACGGCAACCGTCTTGGCAATATCTGCACCGGGGCCGCCGGCCCGCCGCGACCAAAGATAATTCCCCGCTGCCGAGTACTTTAGGATAAAAATATCCGTACCACCGGCACTATTCAGCGTGTCAGTGCCGAATACCATACGGTTCTCGAATGTTCCCACAACAAAGACATTGCCTCCTGCATCAACTGCAAGCGACATAGCCGCGTCATTGCCCGGGCCGCCAAATCTTAGCGACCAAATAGGTGCGCCGGAAGGATGATAACGTGCAAGCACAACATCGGTTCCGCCCGCACTGATAAGTGCCGAAGGCCCCAAAACCATAGAGTTGGAGAAGTAGCCGGCAACAAAAACATTACCGCCCGAAGCATCGCGCCCTACAGTTGTAAAAGCATCTTTGCCTGTTCCGCCGGCACTTTTAGCCCATTGCCAAACGGCTTCCTGTGCCTGCCCTGCCGAAAATGCGATTAGAGCGGTTACAATAACCGTCATTGCACGCAAAATCTGCCGCACACGGGAATTTGGAGCCGAATAAGAAGAAGTTAACGTAGGCATTATACGTAACCTTTCAGATAAATTAAAAAAAACATAATATATTGTTGTTGTCAAATTGAGCTTTAAGGGAAGCAAAAACTATGCACGTTGACGAAAGTATCAACACTAAAATTTCTCTATAATAATTGGTATGTCGGCAAAAATAGCCTAAAAACAGAAGCAAAAGACGTAAAATAAAGAGAAATGAAGCACTCTAACATACGAGGTCGGGCAGAGTTTGGGTTCTGTAGCGGCGTACAACATTTAGCTTTGAGTAGAATCGGGCGTGTTGTCGTCCTTGTTTTTCGAGATGTAAAATTTACGATAGAATATCTTTGCGAATAAATCCTGCGGCGGCGATGGAGAAAAATGCCAAGATATGAAATACAAGAATGCCTGCGGAAGTCCATACCTGCGCCCAATCTATGGGGCGTCGAAAAACAGCCGCCAGCCAAGTGCGTGATTTGTAAATAAAAACGGCTTCAAAATTTGTATAAAGGAAGCGTCCAAAGCGGAAATTACAGTAAAAACGATTATTATCGCCATAGTTGCGGCAATTGGTCCTATGGCGTTTTCTACAAATGCTCCTAACATAAATGCGAGGGCGGCTGCGGTCATCATGGAAATTGCTGCAAAGCCGTAAGCATAGAAAAATCTCCATGTAATATCGTCTGCCGGCAGAATAGTTATGGCGGAGGACATTACTATAAGCTCGCCTGTTCCCAAGAACAACACGCTTGTTCCCAAACTAAGCAATGCAAGCCAAACCGTAAGCAGATTAGAGTATATCATTCCGGCGATGAATTTAGCCGTTACATAAGCCATTCTCGACGGAGGTCGAATAAGTAATATGCGTAATGTTCCGGCAGTTGCCTCGCCCGCAAGCAAATCACCCGTAACAAGAGCCACAAGCAACGGAATATGGGCAATCATTGCATTAAGCGTTACAAAGCCTACCAGATAGCCGTTTTTCAAATTACCCGAAAATTCAAATACGTTCCGAAGTGTCTGTGTAAATAGACGGAAATAACTCTCGCCTTCCGATGCCAATGCGACCTGCACTATCGGAACAAGTGCGGCAATAGCGATAAATCCCACATAAGAGTGCCATTTAGAAAAAATTTTTCGTAATTCTATGAGTACGGGAGTTATCATTGCTTTTGCGGCGAAGAGCCCGTTATCGAAATAAAATACTCTTCGAGTGAACGTGTAGAGCCTATGTCGTATATGCTTATATCTGCCTCCGCAAGCCGTGCAATTGCAGTAGGAATATCGTTCTTTCGCATAGAAAATACAATTACGGAGTTCTTGCCGTTTACATTGTCAACCGGAGTAAATCCGGCATTGGCCAGTACTTTTCGCGCGTGTTCGGAATTATTTGTTTCTATACTTACCTGCAATGTACCTTCGTCAAGTAATTCTTTTACGCCGCCTTCCACAACGGTGTGTCCGTTAGCAATTATCGCCATACGATTGGCTGTCATTTCTACTTCGGCGAGAATATGCGAGGATAAAAACACCGTTTTTCTATTTTCCTGGGCAAGTTCCAAAATAAGAGAGCGTATCTCACGCACGCCTTGCGGGTCAAGGCCGTTAACGGGTTCGTCAAGGATAATCAAGTCGGGATTGTGCAGTAATGCCTGCGCTATTCCCAAACGCTGTTTCATACCGTAGGAATATGTTTTCACTTTGTCGTCGGCACGTTCCAATAGTCCTACTCGGTCAAGAGTTGCATCTATTGTACGCCGCGAAACATCGGCGCCGGCCAATCGTCCGAGAATATCGAGATTACGTCGTGCCGTCAGATAAAGATAGCAATCGGGTTTTTCTACTATGGCACCGACACGCCGAAGAACATCCGACCTGTTTTCCGCAAGCGACAGGCCGAAAATACGAATCTCTCCGGCCGTAGGACGAATAAGTGAAAGCATCATTCGGATAGTTGTGCTTTTGCCTGCACCGTTCGGCCCCAGAAACCCGTAAATATCGCCGCGTCGAACAGTTAAATCAAGATTGTCGACAGCGGTAGTTGTACCGAAATGCTTGGTCAATCCGCGCACTTCGATAATCGGTTCGTCGTTCATGCCAAACGTGTTGTTTATTGCGTTGCAAGCAAAGCGGCCCGCTTGTTATTCTCAATACAAGCAACACCGCGCACATATAAATCACCGAAATTTTCTGTTGAGGGCAAGTTTATCGTTTTTCGCGCATCTGCTTCATTGTTTGGCGATGACGCAGACGTTGCTCGCGCCGAAAAGAGGCTTCTTCGTAGCGGCGGCGTTCTTCGTCGGTTTCCGGCTCGACTTGCGGTGCGGGCAACGGCTTGCCGTACTGGTCAATTCCCACGAATGTCAAATAAGCCGATGAAGTATGAGCCTCCGTTGCATTAAGAGGGTCTTCTCGAAAAACTTTTACTCCGATTTCCATCGAAGTGCGAAAAGCACGATTTATCGAGGCAATAATGCGAACTACATAACCGAGTTTTATCGGTTCCAAAAAACTGATTTCGTCTACCGATGCAGTTACGCATACACGCCCCGAATGGCGCATAGCCACGAGTGCCGCTGCTATGTCTATCCAATGCATCAGCTTGCCGCCCATAAGGTTGCCAAATTGATTGGTATCGTTAGGCAATACCAAATGCGTCATTATTACTATCGAATCTGCCGGTTTCTTTGATGACTGCGTCATTGCACACTCCTGTTTTCAAAGCAAATCTTTATTTTACTTATGCTATCTCAATTTCCGTGCCTAATAGCAATGCACAGGGTTTTACCTAAGCCAAGCGGCCGGTTCGTCGAGAGCTCGCGCTATGCCCGACCATATTCGGCGAAATGCTTCGGCCGCGTTTTTATCGGAAGTTTCGAATGAACATTCTCCGGTGCGGTAAAGCCCCGTAGCTGTTAAAGCGCGATCCACCGACTCGCGGCGATAAGTCTCTACTTCCATTATGGTTACTTTAGCCGGTTCAACGGACTTTAATTTCCCTTCTTTGAACTTTACTACTGCACGAATGGCGGCTTCGCGCAGCAAATCTGCTGTCTTGGCGGGCGTTTTGCATATTGCGGCCGTGGGGCCTAATGTACTTTTAACGCAAACAAATTCGCCGTTTTCGCCAAGAATATTCTCTGCTTCTTCGGCTAAATCGCTGTTGCCGGAAACAAGCCCTACGGTTGCACCGAAAGAAGCTGCAATGGCGGCATTAACGGTAATTTCTCCGACAGCCGCACGATTCAGCCGAAAGTTACGAATCAATGAGCCGACGTAAGTATGCGCAAGCAAGCCGTTCGGGTAGCCTGCTCTCGAATGATAGCCTACCATAAACAACATATCCGCAGAAGCAGAAATACC
Organism: Bacteroidota bacterium; assembly: GCA_020852855.1. Taxonomy (GTDB): domain Bacteria; phylum Bacteroidota; class Ignavibacteria; order Kapaibacteriales; family UBA961; genus JADZAA01. Next base: position 1,842 of record JADZAA010000013.1, on the reverse strand, counting down.
TTCCAATTGGCACAGCGGTTTATTTTGAGGTGCGGCCGGCCCGACCACGAGTTCGGCCATTGGATGCAGCTGTTCCAATATTACGTTGCGCATAATGCCGTGCCCGTCGCCTACAATTACAGAGCATTGCGGTTCGGTCGCCAAAATCCCCTCTATGACTGCATTAACATCGCCGGTCAGCAATTTGCATGCGGCGGAATATGTTTTACCGTCGGGCATAAGCTGGTCGTGATGCGTTACACCGGTTGCACCCTCCATGTCAACAGCAATAAATATATTCATAACTTATTTGAAATCAAAGATTAAAAATGTATAAAGCCAATTTACGCTACACTGCCGAACAAGTCGAACTCGGCGGCATCTTCTATTTCGGCCATAACAAATTCGCCTATTTTAAGCGGCCTTCCCGAGCGGATAAATACCTCGTTGTCAACTTCCGGTGCGTCGGCCTCGGTGCGTCCTTGATATTCACCGCCGATTATGTCGTCAATTAGAACTTTTTGTACCGAGCCTATTTTCGACATATTTTTCTCGCGTGATATCTCGCGCTGAATTTCCATAATCTCGGCACGGCGCAACTCTTTTATTTCTGTCGAAATCGGGTCGCCTAGAATGTCGGCATAAGTATCGTCCTCTTGCGAATAGCAGAATACGCCCAAGCGGTCAAACTGTATTTTGCTCACAAATTCAGATAACTCGGCAAAATCGCGTTCGGTTTCGTTAGGATAGCCTACGATAAATGTACTGCGGAGAGTTATGTTCGGCACTGCTGCTCGAATTTCGGCTGCAATATCTTCGGTTGCACGTCGCGTTATGCCGCGCCGCATAGACTTCAGTACGTTATCGGAAGCGTGCTGCATAGGCAAATCAATGTATTTGCATATATTTGGGCGTTCGGCTATAACGGGCAGAATATCGCGTGGGAATTTAGAAGGATATGCGTACATCAATCGAATCCATTCGGCACCTTCTACGTCGCTCATTCGCTTCAATAAATCGGCCAACGAACGCTTGCCGTCTATATCCATACCGTAAAAAGTTGAATCTTGCGCAACAATCGCAAACTCTTTAACACCTTGTTTAACAAGCGATTGCATTTCTCTGATTATATCTTCGGCAGACCTTGACCGATGTTTGCCGCGCATAATCGGAATGGCACAGAAAGAGCAAGGGTGGTCGCAACCTTCCGAAATTTTCAGATATGCAAAATGGCTCGGCGTGGAAAGATTTCGTTCGCCGAGCAAACTATATTTCAAATCGGGCGAAAGTGCTTTTAGTATGCTGCCATACGCCTCCGTGCCGAAAAAATGGTCAACTTCGGGGATCTCGGCGGCAAGTTCATCGGCATAACGCGCCGAAAGGCAACCCGCTACGATAAGAGTTTTCAGCGCACCTTCTTTTCTTAGTTTTGCAGCTTCTAAAATTGTATTGACGCTTTCTTCTTTTGCCACGTCAATAAAACCGCAAGTGTTTATGATTAACGCATCGGCCTCGGCTGCGGAACGTGCAAGCGTCATGTTGTTGGCCTGTAAATGGCCGGCCAATGTTTCGGAATCTACCGTATTTTTACTGCAACCGAGTGTTACTATGGATACAGAAAGCGGCGGTATTTCGGATTTTGATAAATTATGAGTTTTCATATATTTAGTTTTTATTGTATTCGGTTGTCCGCGCCGATTTATACAAAAAACGTCGAATCGTGTTGCTTGAAAGTCTTTTATTAGAGTAGTTGTTACATTGTAAATCAATTAGTTAGACAATAATTCCATAAACCTGCACAAACTTCTAATACTTCATTGTAAAAATTTATATTGCGCAATCTTAATCGGTCGGATAATATCC
>JADZAA010000012.1 GCA_020852855.1 Bacteroidota bacterium | reverse complement strand
TGGAACAAATGAAAATACCAATGGTCTGATACGTCAGTATTTTCCGAAGGAGCAACAATTAGACAACGTAAAACAAGAGGAAATAGATGAGTAATGAGACGATTAAACAACAGACCGCGAAAGGTGCTGAATGTCAAAACGCCAAGTCAAGTATTCTCAACATTTTTTCACTCTGTTGCACTTGACTGTTGAATCCGCCTCTTATAGAATTGTTTAATATGTGCTATATTGTATTTAAGACCTAACGTGTATTCAGCCTCATATTGAAACAGGTAAAGATGTTTGACCTACATTTGACCAAAACCTATTGAATTGCACGTGAATTTATTTTAATCTATAAAAATCTAATTTTGCGGCATACAGAAAAAGAAAGTTTGCACGAAGTTATATAAAGCGGCGTAAGTCATTGTTAAATAAGCACAAGCCCCTTGCAAGTTGTTACTTTGCAAGGGGCTTAGTGCGAGAGCCACGTGTCGGACTTGAACCAACGACCTGCTGATTACAAATCAGCTGCTCTGCCAGCTGAGCTAACGTGGCGGCATAGAGTATACAAAAATACGGCTTTGAATGCAGATGAGCAAATAAAAATTATGTTCGTAACTTCTTTTGCACAGATGCGACCGATTTTGCAGTCGCTTGCAAAGCATTGCAACAGCCGCCGCTTTTTTATGTAATTTTGCATAAAGTTTCAACGTTTTCGGAATTGTTATGAATAACTCTGCCGCACCTACCGCTATGCGCAAGGCGATGAGAACGCTTAGTGCAACAAATTTCATTGCAGCGGTTGCTTTCTTTGTAAGTTATTTATTTATAGGAAATTGGCTCTATTTGCTCGCAAGCGGCTGTGCCCTTGCGTCAAGTGTAGGCGTTTTGTTTTTTGCGCGGTTTTTGCAGAAAAAGTATTTCCAAAATGACCGATAATTTATACGGAGTGTAAAATGCGAAGCCGCATTTTTTCTGTTGCTTTGGTTGTGTCGGCATTTATCGCGGTATATGGTTGCGACGATAAATCCGAAATCGTAGACGGGCAGTTTATCAAAACGGAGGCAATTTCGCCGTCCGATGCAAAAATAGGCGGAGAGGCGACTGCCAATGACAAATCTTTGTCGCCGGTCGTTGACAAAACGTTTCCGCAATCGCGCAAACTTATTTATACGGCGAACTTACATTTGAGGGTGGAGAATGTGGAAGCGGCCGGAAAAATAATCCGTGCCGCCGTAACCCGTTCGGGCGGATACATTGCACACGAGGAATACGAACGCAATGTATATTCACAGCAAGTTTCGGCTATATTTCGTGTTCCGGCGGAAAAATTTGATGCAACTTTAAAAGAAATATCCGCCGTTGCTCTTACGGTAGAAAGCAGAAATGTAAAAACTGACGACGTAACCGCCGAATTTATTGATGTTTCGGCGCGGCTCGCAGCCAAAAAAGACGTTGAAATGCGCTATCGCGAATTGCTTAAACAAGCAAAAAGCATATCGGAAATCCTTGAAATTGAAGAAAAAATCGGTACGATTCGCTCGGAAATCGAGTCGTCGCAGGGGCGGCTGAATTATCTTTACAATCAAGAGCAATATTCTGCCATAGAGGTTATGTGGTACGAGACCTCGACAGTAGCTTTGCCCGAAAACAGTTTCGGCGCACGATTCGTCAGAGGAATAGTTAACGGGTGGAACGGCGCAATCAGCGTGCTTATCGGACTTGTAAATACTTGGCCGTTCTTATTGATACTTGCAATAGGCGTGTATTTCCTGCGGCGTATTATTCGCCGTTCTCGCAAGCCGTCCGCCGAGCGCTCTGCCGAGAAACAACCTTAGAATTGTTTTACTTTCAACTTTACTATGGCTCGCGTTTTAATTACCGGCGGTGCCGGTTTCCTTGGTTCTCATCTTTGCGAACGATTTGTAGCCGAAGGGCATGATGTAGTCTGCATGGATAATTTAGTTACCGGCTCGCCCGATAATATCGCGCATCTTGTCGGCTCCAAGCACTTTACTTTTGTTCATCACGACGTAACGAATTACATTTACGTAGCCGGTGAACTTGATTATATCCTGCATTTTGCCTCGCCTGCTTCGCCTATAGATTACTTGCGATTGCCTATTCAAACGCTGAAAGTAGGCTCGCTTGGAACTCATAAAGCACTCGGTTTGGCAAAAGCGAAAAATGCTCGTTTTCTGCTTGCCAGTACTTCCGAAGTCTATGGCGATCCGCTTATTCATCCGCAGTCCGAAAGTTATTGGGGCAATGTCAACCCTATCGGTATGCGAGGCGTGTACGACGAGGCCAAGCGTTTTGCGGAGGCTATGACTATGGCGTATAGGCGTTATCACGGCGTAGATACTAGAATAGTCAGAATTTTCAATACTTACGGCCCGAGAATGCGCGTGGAAGACGGCCGTGCCATTCCGGCTTTTATGTCGCAAGCATTGCGCGGTGAATCGCTTACGGTGTTCGGCGACGGTAGTCAAACGCGCTCTGTATGTTATGTTGACGATTTGATAGACGGCATCTATCGTTTATTGCTGTCCGACGAGGCCGAACCTGTCAATATAGGCAATCCCGATGAAATTACCATGCTGGAACTTGCGCGTGAAATCGCTGAAATTGCAAACTCGGCAAGCGATATAATTTTTATGGATTTACCGGCCGACGACCCCAAAGTACGCCAACCGGATATCACTCGCGCACGGACTATTTTGAGATGGGATCCGAAAGTCAATCGCCGCGAAGGGCTGTTGAAAACAATGGAGTATTTCAAACAAAAACTCGGCGTGAAATAATGTCTGCACCGCCGTCTGCCACATTGTTCCTTTTTTCGGGGAATGTCCGTAAAATTCGCGAAGCGGCTAAATTATCCGATGATACGGCCGTAATTTCTTTTTCCGAAAAACAGTTAATGTCGTTCGGCGCAACTTTGAGGCTGATGCGTTCCATTCATTCGGACAATATCGTTTTCGGCGCATATTCACTCAATTTGCAACGATATTCCGGAATAATTTCCGTGTTGATTTTTTTATCGGGGAAATTTCACGCTTTATTTGCCGACGAATCCGGAAAAATACTGCGGATTTCTCCACTGAAAACGCTTTTTATAGTAATTCCTTCTTTATTGTTTGAGGCAGCGGCCGGTATAGCCGTCGCATGGTTTACAATATTCCGCTTGTTTTTTCGCTCAAAATAACGTGGTATTTTATCCATATTTTCGAAGCGTTTTGGGTTGTAGTTGCCCAACGTTCTTATATGGCAAAATTCAGCGATATATGCCGCATGAAAATTCTTTTTATTCGCACAGATTATTTTGGACCGCTACGCTCCGGCGGTTCTTTTTCGCATATATCCGGTTTTCTTGACGGACTTCAAGAACTTGGTCATACAGTTGCACTTACAGCATCTGCACAATGCTTCGAGCCGGGGCATTACCGCTTCTATCATATACCGTATTCGCGTCGTTTTGTCAATTTTCCGGAATTTCCTTCCATTTTCTACAATGCAGTTCTTGAACGTGAGCTGCCCAAAATAATCGAAGAATTTCAACCCGACATTCTATATCAACGCCACAGCGAATATATTTATGCCACGTCGTTAATTGCCGAGAAATATAATTTACCGTTGCTGCTCGAGGCAAATAACAGCGAATGGTGGTGGAAGAAAAATTGGGGTTTTGTGTTTTTTGAAAAATTATTGAGAAAAAGCGAAGAATTTCAATTTAGAAAAGCAGATGCGGTTTTAGTAGTTTCCGAAGTTCTAAAAGACGATTTGATTCGTTTATTCGAACTGCCGTCGGAGAAAGTGTTCGTTAATCCGAACGGCGTGGATATTCAAGCTTTCAGGGCAAATATTACAAGGGAGGAAATAGAGGCGGCAATTCCTCATGAATATCTTGTGCGGTGGAGCGGCAAACGCTTGTGTGGATTTGTGGGTACTTTCGGAGAATGGCACGGCGTTGAAGTTCTTGCCGAGAGCATTCTGCCCACAATAAACCAATGCGAGAACGCTCATTTCTTGCTGATTGGCGACGGAAAACTACGTAAAAATGTAGAGGATATTTTACGTCGAGATGGAGTTGAAAATTATGTTACGCTGACAGGCTCCATTCCTCATGCAGCGGTGCCGAATTATCTTGCAACTTGCGATGTTTTGCTTAGTCCTCATACTGAAAATACTGATGGTACGGTATTTTTCGGTTCGCCTACCAAATTGTTTGAATATATGGGAATGGGCAAGCCCGTTATAGCATCAGACGTAGGGCAAATAGGCAAAGTAATTCGCAATTTTGAGAATGGAATACTAATACCGCAACGTAATCCTGCGGCACTTGCGGACGCAATTTACAATGTGTTTTCCAAACCCGATTTAGCGGCTGCGCTTGGACGTGCGGCACGCGCCGATGCAGAAGTTTCTTTTTCGTGGAAACACAATGCCCGGCGGGCATTGGACGCACTCGCGGCAGTTCGTTCGTAAAACTTGTTCGCCGCTGTTTACTTGCGGAAACTTGAAAATAAAATTCGACAACTATACGGCGGCAAAATGAATAACGTTGCTTTCGATTTTGAAGATTGGGGATTGATTGATTTTCAAGCGGCTTGGAAACGGCAAAAGCAAATCGCCGAAGATATTCGCTTGGGTAGGCGGCGAAGCACTTTGGTATTCTGTCAGCACCCCACGGTTATCACAATAGGGCGCAACGGAACAGATGCAAATATAGTTGCATCAAACGAATATCTCGAAAAAAAAGGCGTTTACGTTGCTCCAATTAACCGGGGAGGCGACGTAACGTTGCATAATCCGGGGCAACTTGTAGGCTATCCTATATTCCGATTAACGGATTTTCGTGAAGATTTACATTGGTTCCTGCGGGCTATAGAGGAGTGTATTATAGAAACGATAGCTACATTCGGCATTATCGGCGGTCGCGAACCGGGCTTGACGGGAGTATGGGTTGAAGGACAACGAAAAATTTGTGCCATAGGAATTCACTGCTCGCGCTGGATAACCACACATGGCTTTGCACTTAACGTAACCAACGACGTAGACGAATTTTCCATGATAATTCCCTGCGGAATATCCGACCGAAGCGTGTGCTCAATTCAGCAGGAAACGCGGGATAAAATAGATTTTGCAGACGTTTCGGAAGCCTGCCGTACAGCATTCGAAAAATTTTTTTTTTAGCTGCCTCTTGCGTACTATAAAAAAAGAGCGTATTTTCGCGGCACAATTAAATGTAATCAATGCGGGAATAGCTCAGTTGGTAGAGCATAACCTTGCCAAGGTTAGGGTCGCGAGTTCGAGTCTCGTTTCCCGCTCGACGACGGAAACGTTGTCAATCCCTCTTATGCTGTATGCCTTGCAGTCCATCCCCCAGATTGCGAGGCATTTTTTTGAAATATGAAAATCTTCTTGTCAAACTAACCTGTAATTCTCATAGAAATCTTTTTCCTTCGTCTATAACGGAAACCCTTATTTTTCGAGCGCGGCAAATTTGCCGAAATTATCGGCGCGTTTTTGTATTATTGTCGTTATCGCTTAATTTTAAGGAGAATTCAGCGTCTATTCTCAATCACTCATTTAGACGAGAGAAATTTCAATGATTGCTTCGCCGAAACTTCGCCTTGTTTCAGCTTTGTTTTTTACCGCTGTTTTATGCGTTCAACATTCAGCGGCCGAAAGTAAGTCTTTGCGCATTGTTTCAGCAACATCTGAACGGTTGATTTTGGAATTCAGCCCGCGTCTTATCGGCTTCGATACAATATTTACAACCGACGGCTCGCTTTCCTTACGTCCCAAAATAGCCGATTGCAGGTTTTCAGAGGCAATGCCCGGCTCGCCGTATTCCGCTGTTTTTACTGCACTCGCCGCAGTTCCATCGCCAAACGGCTTCCGACTTGATAACATAGAAGCGCAAAACGTTCGCCGCTTTCCGGCGTTGATGTCGCCTGTTCCGCAATTAACCCGTAACGGCGATTTCGGCGAAAGTCGTTATGCTGTACTGCCTTCGTCATATTCTTCAACGGCTGTTCGGCCATGGGCAGAAGTTCGTTACGGAGGAATTGCGAGGTCTGTTGCAGCGGCAGACATTATCATAACGGCGGCACGCTACGATGCGGCTTCGAACAGCATAGAAATTCCACACAAAATTCGCGTTACAATATCATTTCGGAACGATTCGTACATTCATACAGCAATTTCCGTTTCCGATATACCCGCTGCAATTATCAATCCGAAACAAGCGGCACAATGGGGTAGAGAGTCGCGGCCGCCTTTCGCCAAACGCTCGGACGCGCATATCGCAAGTAACGGAAGTTATGCCAAGATAACCATAGAAAATGAAGGAATTTATCGCCTTACGGCAGCAGACTTGGAGAGCGCGGGAATAGGAACAGGCGTAAACGATGCAACTTCGATAAAACTTTTCGGCACGGGCGGACTGCCGTTATCCGAAACCGTTTCGGATAATTACACGGCAGGCATGGTAGAACAGCCGATTATTGTAAATACAAATAACGACGGCAAGATACGGGAAATTATATTTTATGCGTCCGGTGCATCAGGATTTGAACGTAATGGTTCTTCTTTTCGACGTTTTCTCAATTACTACTCCAAAAATAATACCTATTTACTGACAGCAGGCGGTGCGCCCGGTATGCGTGCGATTCCTGCGACAGTTCCAACTGAACAGCCTATAATCAGACCAACAACTTATATTGCCAGAATTTTCAATGAAGAAGAAATCTTTAATGCATTCGACAGTCACGGCTTCGGCTCGGGAACAGCATGGTTCGGACGCAGAATAGACGGTGCGACAACTTTTACCACAGTATTGCCGAATTTGGTTCGCGAAGGTAGCGTTTATTACAGATACAGCATAGCGCATCGTAATGATTCGGACGGTTATTGTACAGTTTCCGAAAACGGAGTTACGCTGGGGAAAATGTATCTCCCCGGTTGTAATACCAATAATTACATAGACGCATACAGTGCGTATCGTGCTGACAGTATGCCGGCAACCTCTATTTCTGCCGATGGGCGCAGTATTTTGAAATTTGCATACTCCAATAGTAACATTACATCTTCGGAAGCATATTTCGATTGGTTTGAAATACATTATCCGCGTGAATGTGTAGCAAATAACGGAGAAATCGAGCTTTTTGGCAATGAAACTTTAAACGGAACAGCAGAGTATTCTATAAACGGTTTTGGACAGCAAATTTACGGCTTCGATGTAACTGACCGTCGTAATCCACAATTACAAAGTAATACCTCAAATACCGGCGGTCTATTTGTTCTGAAATCTGCTTTTGTTCAGGGTTCGCCCCGGCGTTTTTATATTTCATCAAATCTTAAAACTCCTAAAATTGAAAAAACGGAAATTGCAAATCTTACAACTAATTTTTTCAATACAGACATTATAATCATAACCCATAAAGATTTGCTTGAATCCGCAACCAAATTTAAGCAATACAGAGAATCAACAGGATTATCGGCCTGCGTTGTAACTGTAGAACAGATATATAATGAATTTGCCGCAGGTATGCCGGATATTGCGGCAATTCGCAATTATATTGGATTCGCTTTGCAGAATTGGGATAAAAAGCCGCGTTTTGTTGTGCTTTGGGGCGACGGGCATTATGATTTCAAAGGTATTCAGGCTTTACAGACCAATTATATTCCCACGCATCAACAAATTACCATTACAAAGGATAATTCAACTCAACCCTATGATGGTACGCAAACCATTGCAGGCGACGATTTTTTTGCTCGAGCCGTAGGCGACGATAAAAAAGTGGATATAGCCATAGGGCGATTACCCATAACTTCACCGGAAGTGGGCTTGTCTTTTGTGGATAAAATCAAACTTTACGAATCGAATCCCGAGCCGGGTGAATGGCAGCAAACAGTTACACTGATAGCCGACGACGGTAAAACAGGAAAAGAATACGTGAACGACGGCACAGAACATTCACGCAATTCAGAAGTAATATCGAGCGAAGCAATACCCGAATATATAATTCAAAGAAAAATATATATGGCTGAATATGCGGTAGAAAATCTACCCAGCGGACGCCGCAAGCCAGACGTTACACGCGATTACTTAAATATGGCAAACAATCGCGGTAACTTAATAATGAATTATATCGGTCATGGAAGCCCACGAGTATGGGCACATGAATTGATTTTTGAGCGTGAAACTACGGTTCCGCAATTCCTCAATCTGAAAAAACTGTTTTTCCTGACTGCTCCTACCTGCGATTTCGGCAGATTCGACGACCCCAATCGCAATTCGGGAGCGGAAGATTTGCTGTTCAGCAAAATCGGCGGTTCAATAGGCGTTTTTGCGGCCACTCGCCCTGTTTATTCGTCACCGAACCTAAATATTACGTTAGCACTATTCAAGCAACTTTTTGCGCGAAAAGACGGAAAGTATAATCGTTTGGGCGAGGCAATTTACGAAGTAAAACAAACTCTTTTTGAGGATAACGACCAGAAATTCGTTTTGCTTGCAGACCCGACGATGCGTTTATTATTGCCTGATTATGTGGTCAGCATAGATTCCATAAACGGTAAGCCTAATACGACCGACACAATGTCGTTGCCGCTTATCAAGGCACTTTCCCGTGTAACAATACAGGCATCAATTCGCAATGCGGAAAGCAATGAGGTAGATGAAACTTTTAACGGGCGTGCGCTGATAACAATGACCGATTGCGACGTTAATGACCAAGTTACAGACCCGGCCGATGGTGTTGTTCACTCGATTTCGCGCCCGAGCGGAATTTTGAACCGTAGTTCTTATTCTGTTTTACAAGGTAAATTTACGGCTGCATTGGTCGTTCCGAAAGACATAAGTTTTTCGAATAAGCAGGGGCGTATTTTCGCTTTTGCGGTTGATTCAATGCGCACTGCCAAAGGCGATACGCGTAATTTTCGTATAGGCGGCATAGAAAGCGACGGTTTCGGCGATGTTTCCGGCCCGGATATTGATGTATATCTTGACGCACGAACATTTCACGCAGGCGAACTTGTAAGGAAATCTCCGCTGTTAATCGTTGATTTATCGGACGAAACCGGTGTAAATACAACAGGAATGGGAATCGGGCATAAAATTGAGGCGTGGTTCGATGATAATTTTTCGTCGATAGACTTAACCGACGCTTTTCAGACTTCGCTCGAAGACTCGCGCAAAGGCTCGGCCGAAAAGCAAATTTTCAATCTTGCACCGGGAAACCACACTGTTCGGTTGCGTGCTTGGGACGTTCTAAACAATTATTCCGAGACACAAACGTATTTTCGCACCGCGAGCGACGATAAGTCTGTAAATCTTGGGGAAGCGACTGCATATCCGAACCCTGCCAACGCTTCGACTAATTTGACGTTCACTCATAACAGTTCGCAACCGCTTGAAGTCGAATTCAATATTTTTGCGGCTGACGGGCGATTAGTCAGACGATTACACTCGATTGTAACGGAATTACACACCGGCTCGGTCGAATGGGACTGTAGAAATGATAACGGTGAGGCTGCGGCACAAGGATCATACACTTTCACGGCTGTCGTGACCGATGCAAAAGGCGTGCGTTCTGCTGTTGCCGGGACTGTTCAGGTTTCCAAATAATATTTTTTACGTAATTAACCAAACAATTTTTTCGGGTTATAGGGAATAGTAATGAAAACCCATATCAAACGGATAATTTGGTCGGCTGCGGCTTTCCTTTGTTGCTCCTCGGTTCCGGCTTTTTCTCAGGCCGGCGGCTCGGCAGTGCCATTTCTTCTGATTTCAGCCGATGCGCGCGCTTGCGGCATGGGCGAAACGGGAACGGCAATTGCAGACAACTTAAACGCTATCTATTGGAATTCGGGTGGGCTAGGTTTTCAGGATTCACGTCAGGTCGCGCTCAATTTTTCGCGGTGGTTGCCACAGTTTAATGCAGATTTATATTACAGCTCCGGCAGCTACGGCCAATTTTCACAAGCACTTGACGGTATGATTGCCGTTAATTTCATACTGATGAACCTTGGTGAATTTACGAGAACAAATGAAGCCGGAAACAAACTCGGCACATTTCGTTCGCAAGAGTTCGCCCTGAGTATCGGCTATGGAACAATGCTTGCCGACGATATTGGTGCGGGCGTTGTGTTGCGTTATATTCAGTCAAATTTAGCTCCCATAACGGGTGCATCGGGCGGTGCCGGAACGGGACGAAGCGGGTCGTTCGACTTCGGTGCATTGTGGAAGCCCCAAAAACTTAATATATTAGGTCTTGACCTTAGCGATAAATTCAGCCTTGGAGCGAATCTGCAAAATGTTGGTCCTAAAGTTACATATTTGCAAGAAGCCGACCCATTGCCTACATCGTTGCGATTAGGTATGGCTGTAAATGTCGCTCGTGATGAGTTTAACGATTTGACATTTACAGTTGATGCTGCAAAATTGCTTGTTCGCCGCGACGGAACAGTTTCCGACCCTATCCCCAAGTCGCTCATCACCGCTTGGGAAAAAGGTGGTATGGAAACTTCGCTCGGTGCAGAGTATTGGTACGACCGTATCATAGCCCTGCGAGCCGGATATTTTACCGAGCCGGCAAGCGCGGGCAATCGTAATTTCGTAACATTCGGTGCCGGCGTTCGGTACGATATGTTCAATCTCGATTTCAGCTTCCTGAATACAATTGAAGATAATCATCCGCTTGCTAATACGATGCGTTTTTCACTTATCGTAGATTGGGCAAATGCCGGAAAATAAACGCTGTTAATTTATTTCGGGAAAGTCTGCAAGATTCTTGCGGACTTTCCCTTTTTTATATCAAAAATAAAAGTGCGACCGGCTCTGCTCAAGCATAGCCGAAACAGGCACAATTTGTTATTTTTTTTTGTCCGGTATATGTTTGAACCGCAGAAAAACAGAATTGTTGAACTTGCTTCCAGAACAGAGCATTTACGGAGGTTTCTTTGACATCGAAGGAAAACAGAATGAAATAGCCGAGCGCGAGTTCCGTAGCGAAGCACCTGACTTTTGGAACGACAATGCGGCTGCGCAAAAAATTATGCAGGAGCTTGCCGACCTTAAAGATTGGACGCAATCTTACTATGCGGCGCAAACTGCCTTAGATGATGCTCAAGCTTTGGTTGCCTTGGCCGAAGAAGCCGACGACGACGCGCTTGAGGGTGAGATTGATGCCGAAATTCTGAAAGCCGAGCAAACGGTCAATGAATTGGAGCTGCGAAAGATACTTTCCGCCCCCGATGATTATCGCAATGCGATTTTAACTATTAATTCCGGCGCGGGCGGCACAGAAGCGCAAGATTGGGCGGAAATGTTATTGCGCATGTACACACGATGGGCCGAGCGGCACGATTATGCGGTCTATTTGGCAGACGAGCAGGAAGGCGACGTGGCCGGCATTAAATCTGCCACACTCGAAATTATAGGTAAAAACGCCTATGGATATTTGAAGGCCGAGAACGGCGTGCATCGCCTTGTAAGAATTTCGCCTTTCGACTCCAATGCGCGGCGGCATACTTCTTTTGCATCGGTATATGTATATCCCGAAGTAGACGATGACGTAGAAATAGAGGTTAATCCGGCCGATGTAGAAATGGACACATTTCGTTCGGGCGGCAAAGGCGGACAAAACGTTAATAAAGTAGAAACGGCAGTTCGATTGCGCCATATTCCGTCGGGAATTGTAGTTTCGTGTCAGCAGGAACGCTCGCAATATCAGAATCGGGAACGTGCAATGAAAATGCTTAAATCGCAACTCTATAAAAAGCGACGCGAAGAGGAAGAGGCCGCAAAGGCGGCAATAGAAGGTTCAAAAAAGAGAATAGAATGGGGCAGCCAGATTCGTTCTTATGTTTTTCAGCCATACACAATGGTAAACGATCATCGAACGGAAATGAAGGAAACCGACATTCATTCGGTTATGGACGGAGAACTTGACGATTTCATTAAAGGTTATTTGCTCGCCGCCGAAGCGGAGGAATAATCCGAAAAAACGTTCCCAAAACGCATAAAATACTATGAAAGCGCTTTGGTTTATCGTGCTTACTGCTTTTACGGTTGCTGTAATGCTTGGCGGATGTGCTACCCCCAAGTATTGCTCGCCCAATCCGGCGGCCGGCAATCTTGGCGCGGATGTTAATTCGGCATTCGACGAATATGCTCCGTTGCCGCGCCCGGACGGAACTCTGTGGTTCAGTGCGACAACGTCGGAATATCGCAACGGCATAGCTGACGAAGCCGTATTCTCGACATATTTTTCCGACGGATTTTACGAAAATCGCCGGCAAATTTCTGCTCAAACTTTTTATACGCTTCAAAATTCCTCCTACCCGACATTTTATCCTAATGCATATCGCGGCGAATATTTTTTTGCCGCTCGCGGTGCATCAGGCAAATCCGGCGATGTTGATATTTATTACGCTTTGCCGCCTTACGCTTCGTTCGCACCGAACCCGGGAAGTATTCCAGGTATAAATTCCGAAAATTGGGACTCGCAGCCGGCCGTTTCTCCCGACGGATTGGCTTTGATATTTGCCTCGGACCGAAAGGGCGGCAAAGGCGGATTGGATTTATGGGTTTGCCGCCGAAACTCTACCAAAGAGCCTTGGGGTATGCCGGAAAACCTGTCCGTAAATTCGACTTACGACGATTTTACGCCATTTGTGGCACCCGACGGCGAGCTGTTCTACGCAACAGAATCTATATCGGAAGGGAAAAATTACGATATAGTTGCAGCCAAACCGAACGGTTCGGATTGGGGAAGTATTCGCGCATTGCCGGCTCCGATAAATACGCCCGCCGATGAAATAAGCCCGGCTGCCGTTGGCGACTCTATTTTTTTTGCATCAAACCGTGACGGCGGATGCGGCGGCTATGACCTATACGCTTTTCGCTTGTGCGGACCGGTCAGTGCGCGTGGATCGGTCGAAGCGGCAAATAATCGAACGCCGCTCGGAGGAATTATCGAGGCTTTATCCGACGGAGCATTGATAAGAAGTACCACAGTTGATGAAAACGGCCGCTTTACCATGCCGTTGCCTTCCAGAAGCAGTCTGATGTTGCGCTATCGCGGCGCGTGTTTTCCCGCTGCAGCCGAGCAATTCATAACCACACCTTGCTCGGAAAACAGCGCGGTTTCGTTCAATGTTCATTTTCGCGTACCGGACTCTATGGTTACGTTTACTTTTGAGGAATATAATGTACCGTTTTTCGTAAGCGGATATTATTTACCCAATACTTCCGAGAATCTTAACGCTTTACGTCTGCAATTCTCATATAATCTGTTAGGCAACGATGATTTTTCACGTTATATCGAAAAGCCCGGCGATGAATATGATGCCTATGCCCGAGTAGTTGACAGCGCATTGAGCGATGCCGCAGAGTTTATCGCCGATAGGCTTAGACTTATGGAAGAAACGCCCTGCTCCGCCGGCGGAAAATATTTGGAAATAGCAGTTGAGGGATTTGCCGATTCGAGGCGTATACTGCCATACGCCCGCTACGGCGGCAACGATATTAATGATGAAGAATTCGGTATTTCCGTAGCAAAAGGTGCGAATATGACAAATGAACTTCTTTCGACGCTTCGCTCATACAATACTGCTTTATGGCTACGCGGAAAACTTGCCGAATATCCGCTTTATTCCGAAGCAGAGCAGAAATTGCATTGGTTTATATCGGGGAAAGGAATAGATGAAACTACCCGTGAAGATGCGAGGAAACGACGTGTAGGAATTACGATTACCGTTGCCGACGATATAGCCAAACGTGGCAAATAACGAATAGTCGGACTACTCGTCGTATATTTTTTCGCAGAGTTTAGAAATCCGCTTACATTCATCGATAGAAAGCCGCACTGCAATCTGCAATTCTCCCTGATCCATTTTGGGAACTAATCGGTGCAAAAGCTCCATGCCTTTCGGAGTAATCCGCGTAATTGATAATCGCTTGTCGGAATCGGACGCGAACCGCTCAACTAAACCAGATACCACTAATTTGTCAATATGACGAGTAATATCGCTGCCACGTTCCACCAAACGCTGGCGAATTTCATAGCGCGGATAGCCGTCCGGATATATTCCGTTCAAAATTCGCAATATATTATGTTGCGTTAAGTTAATTCCCTCGGCAGCACAAATCTTTGCCGCTATTTGCCTGAAATAGTCCGCCGCAACCAAAATATTCAGAAAAGCTTCCGTTTGCGGCAATACAGGCTTTGTTTGTTTTAATCTCAAAAATAATTTACTGCCCATAGCAAGCCCAAATGTTCTATATTGATATACGTGTTGTAACACGCACGTATATTTCCTTTTTTGTAAAAAAGAAAATATACTCAAAGATAAGGATTTTTGCTTTAACGCACTCGTACCACAACCGAACGATTGAGTGTTCGGCTGTTCGGCGTTTGGTTCCGTGGAAATACGGGTGCAAGAATTGTTGAAGTTACACGATTCTCGGCTGCAGACAATAGTTTCAATGCCGACATTACACGTTGCCGTGCAAGTTTTTTGTTGTATTCTTCTGTACCGAGGTCGTCGGTCAAGCCGATAATCTCCACCGACTTTCCGCTTTGCAATGCAGTGCGTACGCGCTCTGCCGAGAACGAGTCGACCGAAGAAAATTCCGTACCGTCAAAATCAAAATATCCAAGAATATATTGTTCGTAATCACCTGATTTATCAAGATTTACAATTTCCGTTAACATCGCGGGCGCAATCTGAATATTGGCACGTATTGCAGTAGTTTTCGTGCCGCCCTCAGCATCTCGCAATGTGTATTCGGCCGAAATTGTCTTTGAAGCGTTGTTATTTGTCAATTCTTGTAAATTTATCGTGTATTTCGTAACAGATTGCTCTAAATTTGCAACCTTTTTTCCGCCGAAGCGCAATTCTCCCGTTATGGCAGCAGGTAACTCGCTTGCAGAAAAGTCGGGCTTTGCTTCTACGGTTACATCATCGGCCTGAACTGTTATTTTCTCTGTTTTCGCGGAAGGAAATATAATTGGCTTGCCGTTTATTTCAAACGTAACGCGCCTCATTTCTTCGCGCATATCCGGCCGCTGCATTTTAAGCGGAAATTCGCCTTGAATCACGGATATATTGCCAAAATCCGCAGTATTGCGCCGCAATGCTTCAACTATAGCCTTGCCTCGTTTCCGTGCTGTTTCCGGTGTTTCATCATCGGCATAATACGCCGTAATCGTAAGTTTTGACGTAGGGTTGGCACGTAAATAATCAGCAACGGCCCCAATGGCAGGCGGCTGTTTATTCGGTAAATATGCGGATTCGTTTTCTGCGGATATTATGTCGGAATGAGGCGCGAAATATATTACGGGAGCAATGGAATATCGCGTTACAACGCGAGTTTCCCGCATAGGAACGGTGATAGTTTGTCCGTCGAAATAAACTGTTCCGTTAATTCGCAATCCTGCTGCCAATTTTAAGATTTTTTCTTTTGGTGCGGGCGGCGGCGGTAGCGGCGGCGGCGGAACGTAAGGAGCAGGTTCGGCCGGACGGTAAGCGAACGTTAGTCCTGCACGCATAACATTCGTTTTCCACGACAAAGACGATGCTATATCGTTTAATGCTAACGAGAAAATTGCTTCGGGCATAAGAGCTGTGGTTCGGCTAAGCGGCATTTCGTAGCGCAAGGCGACTGCTGCGGCGGTGTAAAGCGATGATTTACCGGGTATATCGCCTGTTTTTTCATTGCGTATGCGGTTGCCCGTTTCAAAATTTACGCCTTCGGGAGAAATAAGTTTTTCGTGCCGCGTCATTGTAGCGGAAAGCGGAAGTCCTATTTGCATTCCGATTTTTACCGCAACCGGCAAATTGCCGAAAGGGTACATTGCGATATACGGTTCGACTAAAGCGGCGGACAGCGAAGCATTTACCGAAGTTTGAACTAAAGCCTTGCTCGCGCTGTTGTTTTGTATTACGTTACCTATAAAATCCTGCTTTTCCAAGTTGCCGGAAAGTGTGGAAAACAGAAGTAAGCCGCCCACACGATATTCCATTCCGAAAAGCCGCGCTTTCGGAAAATATTCCGATCCTATCCCAGCCGCCGCTCCAAATCCGAAACCATCGGTAAAGTTTGAGCCGTAGCCGCCAAAACCCGGTACGGCAAAAAAATCTGCGTTATGCATATTCAGATTTACGCCCGAATATGCCGTAACTGTAAAAGGCAAAAGCGCACGCTCAACCGATTGAGCCGCTGCGGAATTTGTACCGAACAGCATAAATACGGCAACAAATGCCACCGCAAAATAATATATATTTCTATCGATAGATTTCATTTAGTCGTTGCGACTTCGGATAAAAACAGTAAATGATAAATAGTGTTAAGGCATTACCGCTATCGAACTTGCTATCATGGATAATTCTTTCTGCTCGCCGCGTATTGCTTCTATTTCTTCGGCGGTTTTTCCGGCATCTTCGGCATAATGTCGGGCTAACTCCTCGGCAATAATCTGCTCCTCTACAATTCCTTCCACAATTACTGTTCTGCCTGCTATGTTCTTAGGAACAAAGAAGTTGTGGTCTTTTGTCTTTATGCGCAACATAATGTCGCCTTCTTTTACTATAAGCCAGCAACCCATGCTTTGGCAAACCTCATCAACTTGCGCCGAAAGTCGAATATATTTACCTGTATTTTTTTCCTTTGCTATCTGCAACAATGAAAGCGGTGGGGTTGTTAATGTAGGCTTGGCACCATAGTTTTCAGGCTTTTTTGACTTTGTTGCACTCTTGTCGTCGGCGATAAGAGCGGCGGCCATGAAAAACAGTCCGAAAACAGCGGCAATTAAACGAATTTTGGCATTGTTCATAATGTTTTCACAAGTAGTCAATGTTAGTGTAAGTTTTATATAAATCAGTATGTTGAATTGTTTAACGTATAATCGCTGTCGGGGCTGAAGTCGTACCGCCGGCTCCGCGTACCGATGTGCGATATGCTCCTGTTTGAAGTGTGCCGAGCGATATGCGGAAGGAATTTATGCCCTCATTTGCATATACGCGGCGCGGTTCGACAATTGAAATTCCGATTTCGTTCAGAATTTCAATCACATACTCGCCGGCATTCGGCGTATAAAATTCTATAATTGTTTCGGTACTTGCAGGATTGGGTGCAACGGCAAGTATAGCCAGCGTTTTATTATGAATTATTCGGCAACCATCGCAAGTGTTCGGTATTCTTAATTCGCCTGATGATGTCGAAGTTTGCGTAGCTGCTCCCCAATATCGTGCCGTAGTCGTAAAATCAACCGGCGTTCGGTCTGTTTCGGCTAAGCCGGCCGGACCTATAAGTTTTGCCACTATACCGGACAAAGGAAAATCACCTTCCGCACGAAATCCGATAATCCTTTTATCGCCAATAATTTCATTGCGAATAATTGTAGCAGTCCCGTAATCACATTCCGCCCTGAGCGGCAGAAAAAGGCGCGGATTCAAAGTTATCTCGCCTTCAAAAAATCTAATGCCTTTATAGGGTTTGTTCTCTGCGTTTTTATATAATATCGGAATAACCGCTTCGCCACGAGGGTCGGCTTCCACAATAGGCGCGGAAACGCTGCTTGTACCGGAATATGCTCCCGCCGTAATTATTTTTTTCACGATGCATGGATTAAACTCTGCTTCGAGCATAGTGCCACTTTCGGCAAGCGGTTCATTTACAGCAATATTCAGGATAACGGAGTCGTTTGCAGGGATTACCAACGGCGGCATTGGCGAAACGCTTAATGCAGATGCGGGAGTAATCGAAATTGAGCGTAATGTTACGTCGTTCGGCGAATTATTTTTGATTGATATAGTTCGTGCGCTGATTTCGGGAATAAATCTGATATCGGAAGTTATTGCAACGTCTGCGCCTATTCCGCGCCCGCGCAATGTAAATGCAGGTATATATGACGTTTGATTGCTGTGCATCACAAGCATTTTGCTTACATCTGGGCCTACGACTTTAGGAGAAAATTTTACTGTTGTTTTCAGCGTTTCACCGGGTTGCAAAACTGTTTTCTGCAATGGCGGCGAAAATGAAAAGCCGGAAGTAAATCCGTTCTCGGGAGATATACCGTCCAATTCAAGCGGAACGGGGTCGTTATTTCGCAGAATATCAATCTCGCGCTTCAGTGAATCGCCCACACATGACTCGCCGAACTCGATTCCGTCGGCAAGAAAATCAATAGAGCGATTCATAGAATAGCCCGACACGGCTGCCGAAAATTGACGCGAACAGGAGGTCAGCAATATCGTATCGCGAGTCCAGCCGGTATCTTTCGGCTGAAAAGACAGTAAAATATCAAGACATTCACCCGGAAAAAGCGTATCGAGCGGAGTAATCGGCTTGACGAATGAAAAATGTTTATTTGCGAGTAATTTTGCAGTTTCGAATATAACGGCTGCTTCCCCTGTGTTGCATACTGTGGTTTTCAGTATTGTGTCCCGACGATTCATCAAATAATTCGGCTTCAACCCGGTTGCGGAAACGTTGATATTTGCCGGAACTATTCGAATAAATTCGTCGGATATGTCGGTTTCGGGATAGCTGAAATTTCGCAGCGTAACATTATCCGGCAAAAGAGCGGTTGTGGCGATAACTCTGCCGTCCGGACTGTAAGTAAGCGAGGTCATTTGCCCTGCATGGCCGGACAATCCTCCGTTAAACTCGTTGTTCACTATTTGCCATAAAGCAATTTGCGGCTGATACGGATAGCCGAGCCCAAGATAGCGCGAGGTGCCGTTAAATGCTAATTTCAGTGCGTCGCTCGACGATTTTCGCAAAGTTCGTATTATGGTTTTGGAAGCGATATCCACAATATACACTGTCGAGTTGCCGCCGCTGGAAATGGTATAAGATTCCGCTTTTGAGGCAAGTCCCCAAAGTTGTCCGTCAGGTGATAAAGCAACCCCGTTAATAATCGGCAGTTCGGAAAATTTCACGGGCGATGCTACGGCAAAATCCGGTGCGGAAACTTGCGCAATCGTTCCGTCAAGCATTGCTATTACGCCTTTCCCATCGGCATTCAGTGCGAATGCGGTAATAGGTGCAGGATACGAAATAGTTTTGATTAGCGAGCCGTCTGTTGACGAGAACAGATATAGTGAATTGCCGAACTCCGGAACGCAAATTATGATTTGACCTGACGGATCCACTACTAAGCGTTGTAGTTTTACGGGTACGGCAATTTTAGCTGTCAAAGCCGGGTCGGAATTTCCACGCTCGAAAAAGTCGAATTCCTGCGTTCCGTCTGCCCGCCTGAAACCGGCCGCGACGCGATTTGTGTCCGTATAAATAATCCCGAAACAAAAAGCCTTTTGCATAGGGAATGCGACCGCGCCAATGTCATACTTTTGCAGAATAGTATGTTGCGCCGCGTCGTATTCTATAACCTTACCGTTTTCATAAGCCACCGCCACATTCGAGCCGTCGCCGTTATAGCCGAGCGAATACGCACCGGCCGTTTCGCCCCGCAGATTAACTTCCGAAAAATTAACAAAATCCTGCCGTGCGCGAAGCAATAGTGAATCTGTGTATTGTGCCGGAATCGTCCAAGCAATGGAACTATCGAGAGTTTGTCCTATATTTCGCCAGGTTCTTCCGCCGTCTGTGGTATAATCCACATAAGTAGGCGCACCGGCGACGCTTCCTTTCCAGCGAATATCCACAATTTGGCAAGGCGTTAAGTTTTGGCGTGTGTTCGGTTGCGTAATATTTAATATCGTATTCTGCGGCAAATCGAAACTATTGCCTGTCAGCTCGAAGTATTCCTCCGCGCCGCCCTCGTAATAAACAGTCAAGATATCGCGGTAGAACCTAGGTGCATCCGGTCGGAAAGTAATATTTATTCGATAGCGAAACGGTGATTGAATATAAGTTGGAGGAGTCCTCGATGAAACGATGGGAGTGCCCTTCCATTCCCAAGAAAAATATCGGGTCCGCGTGGCTATAGAGTCTATACGAAGTGATTCCGAACGTTGATTTGCGTCTACTCTTGTTGTTCGTGCTAAAACATAAGTCGGTATCGTTGTGTCTTTTCCAGGCACTACATTGCCGAAAGAAAGACTATACATGGGAGTTGCCGTAAAATCACTGAAACGCACCTGAACATCGTTGTCGAGAGAGTATTTTATTGCAACGGTGTCGGATTCGCTTCCGTATACAACCACTATTTGCGATGCCGTACTTATGCCGCGAGAGCGTGAATGCCAATAAATTTTTTGATATGAATCGTTTATCGGTTCTACTTTGAATGGTTGCGTGCAATGATTACCCTCAACAATAAAAATATTTGCCGATGCTAGGACTATTGGAGTGCCGCTGCGTAGAGCGCGAATTCGTGCCGAAAGAGTGGGGTATGCACTTGCTTCCGCAGTATTTCCGCCGCCAAACTGCGCCGCATCTACTACAATCTGTGCCAAAGAGTTATTAGAAAAAAGAAAGAACGCAAGCACGCATATCGGCATTATACGGCGCAATTTGCCGAAGGCGACGATTACAAATGACATATTTTCAATATAGTTTCGTTTGAAATTTGCACATTTTTTTAAACGACGAGGCATAGACGCGGATATAAATAAAATAGTTACAAAGCGGTAAGTAAAATTGAATTTTGCTGTTGCAGATACAGTAAAAACCATTTACGCCGCAAAATGATACAAGACAGCGACATTAGCCGCAAATTTCATAAAAACAGGCATAATTTTTTCGGTTAAAATATAGTCCGTAATTGGTATTATTTGCGAATTTCCTTGAAATTTCAAGGAAATATCATTATATTTTAAGATATATCGCGTAGCAGGCTGGTTGTTTGCTCTTATAATTCGGTTTCAAGAACTTCTCGAAAACAGAAATAAATGTTTTCACGTCGACATTTTTTGGCTTCATTAACCGCATTTTTCGGCACTGCGGCAACGGCACTTGCCCATAGGGATCGTCGTTTGATTATCAGCGATATTCCGCCCGAAAAGTCGTCCGCACCCGGCAATATTCTGCCGCCTGCATTAAAAAAAGGCGATACCGTAGGTATTGTTGCACCGGCAAGCGGCGTTAATCAGTCTGATATTAAATCCAATATAGATTTTCTTAAATCAATCGGACTTAACGTAGAAACCGGAAGTGCAATATCCAAATCTCAGAAATATCTGGCTGCGCCCGACAATGTACGTGCGGCGGAATTAATGGAATTTATAGAGCGGCCGGACATTAATGCAATTCTTTGCGCACGCGGAGGCTATGGAGTTATGCGCATATTGCCTATGCTCGATTTCGGGGCTATACGACGCAACCCGAAAATCATCATGGGATACAGCGATATTACAGCTCTGCTGATAGCCGTAGAGCAAATAAGCGGCGTAACAACTTTTCACGGCCCTGTTGCCTCATCGCAATTCGACGATTTTACTACAAAATGCTTCTTAAAAACGGTGTTCGCTTCGGGAACCGAAGCCGTGCCTAAAATGTCGCTTTCGGTTTCCGACGACTCTTTGCTGACACTTTGCAAAGGCTCGGCCACAGGGCGACTTACCGGCGGGAATTTGTCTATGGTTGTAAGTACACTCGGCACTCCTTATGAAATAGACACGGCGGGAGCAATACTCTTTCTCGAAGAGGTATCCGAAGAACCGTATAAAATAGACCGTATGCTTACGCAGCTTTGGCTTGCGGGAAAACTGCATCAATGTGCCGGCGTAGCTCTCGGACAATTCAAGAATTGCGAAGCAACAGGAAAATCGGACGTTGAATTATCCTTTACGCTTCGTCAAGTTTTGGATCAACGCATAACCTCTCTCGGAATACCGGCGGCTTACGGTCTGCCGTTCGGCCACGTAAAAAGTAAAATGACGCTGCCGCTCGGCGCACGCGCCGAATTAGATGCCGAAAAGAAAACTCTCACTATTCTCGATGCGTCTGTCAGGACGTAACGGCACGTATAAATTGCAACTTTCAACCCCTTTGCAACTTATCCGTTTACTAAACCGCACGGATGTGACAAATCGCATATTTTCATTTGCAATAATATCTTAGATTTAAAAACCATTTAAGTAACATTTCCGTTGCTTTTGAGTTATTCGTGAGTAGCCTGCCGTTTTATTTCAGAGAAACGGCATTTCAATAATTTACAGCAGTCCGAATATGAAGAAGAGTACCATTTTTTCCGTTGCAATCAATTTTGTTTTACTTGTGCTAATCGCCTTTACGGCAGTGATAAAAGCACAAGTTACCACTTTTACGCTTTACGGGCCGGAAACCGATAAATTTCCGAAAGTTCGGGCTTATTATTTAGCCCAAACTCAAGTGGGCATGAACGAGCCGCAGCAAATAGCCGGTATTACCGAAAAGAATTTTACGATTAAAGACAATGGAATTCCCGTCGATCAGGCATTGATTACCCACAGATGTTCGACAATAGTCGACGGACCGGCTCTTTCGGTAGTGCTTGTCATAGATAAAAGCGGCTCGATGGGTGAATATGTTCGACGCAATCCGGACGTTACACGTTTTGAGGTCGTAAAAACAGCTGCAAAAGCTTTTGTCAGAGCGGTTAAATATGTGCCGCCTACTGCAATTTCAGTAGTGTCTTTCGATGCTATTTCATATCTCGAACAAGACTTTACAGATAATCAAGGTTTACTTATCAAGGCTATTGACAGTATTTCTCTTGGTGGCGACACACGCTATAACTTTCCTTTACTCGATAGCCTTAAAGGTGCAATTCCAATGCTTTCACGTCGTCCGCCTTTACCGGTCAGACGAGTTGTTATATTCCTAACAGATGGTGAAAACAATAAATTGGACACTATTCGCAAGGACAGTATATTAAAAGGGCTTAAAGGTACAAATTCAATGTTCTTCGCCATTACGGTGCAAACAGCAATGAATCCGATTTTGGCTGAGTTTGCCAATGCAAGCGGCGGCGGTGCTTATTCTGTTTCCGCAGGCGACATTGAAGGGCAACTTATAGCCATTTACAAGCAAATAGCAAACAGACTGCAAAGCCGCGATGCTTGCTATATTGAATGGCCGGCACCGCCCGGCTGCACCGATGCAAGCCGAGAGCGAAAGGTGGAGGTTACGTTCACGCCGCCGCCTATGGACGCTTCGCAGAAAAAATATACGGAAACACAAACGTATTTGGCGCCCGAAGAAAGCGTTGTTCGATTTACCATAAATCCGCCGGTAGTCAGTTTCGGCAATCCGCCGGCAAACGGTACGGTATCAAAACCGGTTACTATTACATCTACGCATGACGTTATTATTAGTGCCGCGCCTGCAATTGCTTATTCGGGCGGAACATTCGCTTTCAAAAATCTAATTATTCCGGACACATTGAGAGCCGGAGTTCCGAAAGTCTGGAATATAGATTTTACGCAGGCAAGCGTACAGGCCTATAGGCAGGGAACCGTTGTGTTCAATGGAGTAACTCCTTGCAATCCGCCTACGATTTCCCTTAAAGGCGGCATTACAACGGTTACGCTGACCTCACCTGTGGAGGGCAATATATATTCTACTTGCGACGACATGGTAATTACTTGGGAAGGCGTAACGTCGGCGCAGCAGGTTATATTGCAATACAGCACCGACAACGGTACTACGTGGAATTTAATTAAATCGGACGCAACTGGAAATAAATACGTTTGGCCGAGCGGCGAGATACAAAAACTTCCGCAAGGCTCTGCTTACAGAATACGCGCATCAATTCCCTCTACAAAAACTTATGTTTGGGCTAAAGGAGCCGGCGGAACGGAAGCGGATTCTTCGCATTGCGTAGCGGTAAGTCAGAACGGATTAGACGCTTTCATTTGCGGTACGGCGCAGGGAAATGTTGACTTCGGCAACGGCAAAAGTTTTATGACAGCCGGAAACTCCATAGACGGCTTTGTTGCTCGATACGACGGCTCGGGTAATATAATATGGACAATGAATTTCGGCGGACCGGGCAACGAAGAAGTACCTTACGGCATTGCGGCGGGCGAAAACGGTGAGTCTTATATTACGGGATATTTCGTCGGTGATGCTATTTTCGGCGGCAACCAGATGAATCCGTACCGAAAGAATTTGCGCAATTTCTTTTTGGCAAAAATTTCCTCAAACGGGCTTATCAGTTCCATTCAAAATTTAGGACCCCGACCAAATGCGGAGGGCGAGGCTTACGGAACTCGTATTGCATACGATCCGGTTGAAAAAATTATATATACGGAAGGAAAATTTCGAGGAAAACTTAACCGCCCCGGCGGCAATATGCTGATTAGCGGTGACCCGAACGTTTGGACTAATTTTTCCGCTAAATTCACCGAAAGCGGAAGTTTTATCAGCGTAGAAATAGGTACGCCTTATATCAACAAGCCTTATACGTCGAAAACAGCGGTTGACCAAGAGGGCTGTCTGTATGAAACAGGTTCGTTTTCCGCAACTTTGACCAAAGGCGGCAACACGCTTGTAAGCCGCGGCAGATCCGATGTTTTCCTGACTAAATTTTGCGGACTTCCGGCAAGTTTCGACGTAACTCCGGCACCATTTACAATTGCAAAAGCGCAATTATGGTCAGACCAGCAAATCGGCGGCGAGTATCAATTACCCCAAACTTCCGTAGGCGGCACAAACGATTTAACAATACCGTTCCAAATTTACAATCGCGGCGATATTCCTACGGAAATTACCGATGTGGTTTTTGAAGACAATGCGCAGTTTTCGCTCTCTACGTCACTTGTGGGTCTGAAACTGAAGGCTGCGCCAAATTCCGATTATATCAATGTGGGGATACGCTTCTCGCCGACTTCGGAAGGTCGCAAATGTTCGAAAGTAACGTTCAAAGCAAAATGTAGTCCCGATATAACGATAACCGTATGCAGCGAGGCCGTAGAGCCGTGCAATTATGAAATGAATCGGCAAATTCATTTCCCGAAAACATTGGTAAAAACATCAACGCCTACGGAATTGGACTTCGACAGCGTATTGATAAACAGAAGTCGGTTTATTCTTACCGGTACGGTCAGCGTAAGCGGCTTGAACTCTTCGGATATAACCATAAAACAAGTTAACGGCTCTGCATCTCCCGCCTTTACGTTGAATCCTAATCAGCCGCTAAAGGTCAAGTTGGCGTTCAGGCCGGATGCGGCCGGCGACCGAACCGCGTTTTTAAATTACGGACTTATTTCAATATGCGAAGTGCGCCAAACGCAAATTGACGGCGAAGGCTTCGAGTCGCTCAATTTTGAACTTGAGCAAGGTGTCTGGAATTGTGTTCGTGTCGACTCCCAAGAAATCAAAAATGTCGCTATCAATAATACCGGTGCAATGGATGCCCAAGTTACAACCATTGGTTTACAAACAGGCGCAAACTTTGCAATAATAGGCCCGGCCGTGCCATTTACTGTTCCTGCCGGGCAAACAAAGAATATCCAAGTCGCCTTCACTCCAAAATCCGAAGGAACTCATTATGATTCTTTGACGGTAACGGCTACAGGCTCTACTACGCTTACAAAATCCAGCGTATTGAAAGGCGACGGATGTTTACCGCATATCGTATTAAAAGAAGACTGCTTCACGCTTACGAGAATCGGCGATATAGCCACAAAAAACGATGCCGTAGCAATTACTAATACCGGCAGAATGACGCTAGATATTTCGGCAATAAATATCTTGACAAGTCCGTCCGATTTTTTCACTCCCACGCCGCAAAAAAGCTCGATTGCCGTAGGAGAAACGCAAAATATTCAGCTGGGCTTCCAGCCTAACAATGCCGGAAGGCGAGTTTCGCTTATAGAGGTCGTTTCTAACGCCGTTCCCGGACGCGATACAATAGAAGTTTGCGGCGACGCTTTTGCCCCCGACACAACAATCAATTTCGGTACGATTTATACTTGCGAAACGCCGTCGGTAATTATCAATTATGAGAACACCAGCACGGCTCCGCTTACAATAGACGTATCAATGATAGGTGCAAACCCGAACGAGTTCTCTATTTCGCCAAACGGTTCCGTAACCATACCTCGCGCTTCATCAACAGCGTTTACAATATCTATGTTGCCTACGGCTACCGGAACATTCAACGCCGTGGCAAAAATCGGCCCGCGCAATGTAAACCTTGCGGGCAAAGCTATCAACGCAAATCTGCATTTGGCGACAAATCCAGCAAAATTGACCGATGCCGAACCCGGAAAGATCATTCCGCTCACCGTAATGTCGTCTTTAAGCGAGGAACTCGGAACAATGGCCGTTGACAAAGTTACTTGTAAATTTAACGTAAATCCCGAATTAATGGCATTGAGCAGTATAACTCCGCTTAACGGATGGAATTGGGGTGCCGCGATATCTGCCGACCGCAAAACCATTACCGTTACCGGCACTCCCAATAGTCTGCCATTACAAAAAGGGATAAATACACCTTTGTTCCGACTGGACCTGGATTACTATCTCGGTTCTGTGGATACTGCCTCCGTTCCAATGTCTGTAACTCTTGAACCGGACAGGACCGCCTGCCTGAATATTACCTCGGTAGGCTCCGACGAGATTAAATTGGGTAATATATGCTTCCGGGACGGGCGGTTGCTGACAGCCGGAAAAACTGCCTATTCACTTTCGTTAGCGCAGCCCACACCGGCGCGTGATATTGTAACTATTCGCTATGGTGTTGGTTTAGGA
The DNA here is from genome assembly GCA_020852855.1 of Bacteroidota bacterium. Lineage (GTDB taxonomy): Bacteria > Bacteroidota > Ignavibacteria > Kapaibacteriales > UBA961 > JADZAA01. The sequence continues at coordinate 19,273 of JADZAA010000012.1, read as the reverse complement.
GCGCAAGCCGAAATTGATATTTACAATTCCATCGGAGAAAAAATTGAAACTTTGGTTAGCAAATACCATGATAGCGGCGACTATGAAATGACGCTTAACGTATCCGATCTGCCTGCGGGAATATATTTTTATACTTTGTCGAGCGGCGCATATAGAGAAAAACGGCGGTTAGTTATAGCACGCTAAACGATAATCTGCGGAAAAATCACTATATTACGCAAGGCGGATGCACAATTACTGCGCTGATGCCTTGCGTTTTATTTACGCATATATTCTTTTTTCATTAGTTTTCACGGCTTTACGAATGAGAATGCTTCGTATAATAAGCATGCTTTTATTGCTGTCGCCATTTATCGCGACGGCACAAATTTCCGGTATAGATGCTTCCGGCTATCCGACCATTAAAGCATACGGCGGCGGTCCTATTTTTAATAATGCCAAAACGTCCGATTTCAACGTAATTGAAAACGGGCAAAGTATGAACGCAACTTTGACAGTTCAATGCTCTACCGTTGTTCGCGATCCATCGGTCAGCGTTGTGCTTGTAATTGATAAAAGTGAATCAATGGCGACTCCCATGGGCAACGGAATGCAACGACTCGACTGGGTAAAGCAAGGTGCCAAGACTTTTGTTCAATCGCTTGATTTCAATAAAAACACACAAGTAGCCGTAGTGTCTTTCGACGGCGATGCTTATATTGAATGTAATTTTCAATCATCGCCGGTGCCGGTGCTTGCTGCTATTGATAAAATAACCGTGTCCGGCGGAGCAACGCGATATGACCCGCCGCTTCTTGACCCCAATAAGGGTGCTGTTGCTTTGCTGAAAACCACGCCGCCGTGGATAAAGCGCATGATAGTTTTCCTGACCGACGGGCTACCTAACAGCAAACCGTCGCAACAAACCATCATAAACCAATTGGTTGCCGAGAAAATAATATTGCATGCACTTTTTATTACAAGTGAAGTAAGCAATGAATTAGCCGTTATAGCACACGACAGCGGCGGGGAAACGTTTCGTGCCAATACGCAAGATTTGATAAATCAGTTCTATCGCCAATTAGCCGAGCAAGTCCCCGATGAAGTAACATATTGCTGGCTGTCTTGGGTTTCACCTTATGTATGCTCCGAGGCATTGCGCAACAGAGCGGTGCAAATAATACATCGTCCGACTAATTTCCGCCAGAACTTCAGCTATATTGCACCGCCGAATTCGGTGGCCGGTATTGCCATATCATCGCAATCTCTGCCGCCGTTTCCCGACGGGCCGCCCGGCTCTACCTCGACGCAGACATATAGAATCACGGCTTCCAATGCTCCGATTATGGTAACCGGATCTCAAATTACGCCAAGTGCTAATTTTACAATAAGCGATTGGGGCGGTACGCCGCCGCCATTCCCGTTGGCGCAAAATCAGTCCCGAACTCTAACCGTTACATTTACCCAAACTGCACCACGCGATATTCGCAATGCGCAAATCGTCATATTAGGCTCACCTTGTTCGTCGCCTCCGCTCAAAGTGGCAAGCGGTGCGTCTGATGTGTCGGTTATTACGCCAAACGGCGGCGAAATATATTCTTCGTGCGACTCCGTTACGGTCGAATGGTCGGGGGTGGACCCCTCGAATCAGGTCGTTCTGCATTACAATGACAACAATTCGCTGCTATGGAAAGTTTTGGCGACGAATGTAGCACAAATGAAATATATATGGCGAAAACCTCCCGTTATATCTAACGGCAAGGTACGTGTGGCCGCGTTAACTCCGCGCACAGATTATTCTCAACCTGCGGCAGTTTCCGGTTCGGGTCGAGATACAGTTATGTCTGCGAGCGTACATTCCTCCGGTTCATTGCTGTATTTTGCCGGAAGTTTCGATAAGAATGTCGCGGTAGGTTTTCCTCCAAACGGGAAAACTGGTGCCGTTGTGATTTCCTCGCCGCGTAATGAAGAGGCGTTTCTGGCGCAATCTGCCTTCGGTAAAGTGCGCTGGGCTGTTTCCGGCGCAACCTTTCTTCAGCCTTTCGCACCTTTTACATTATCGCGAGGCATAGCGGTAAGTATTAACGAACAAACCGGAGAGGCACTTGCTTCCGGCGAAATATTTCGTCAAACAAACGGCAAACATTCCGTATGGGTAGGCCAATTCGGAACTAACGGTTCAACACGTTGGATAAAAGAAATAACCTCGTTTGCCGATATTCATGCTCGGCGGGTAGGAATTGACAGTTCTACGGGAAATATCTTTGTGGAAGGCAATTATTCCGGCGATTTCACATTGACATTGGCAAACGGTAAAAACGTATATTTAACCTCTGCAACCCCCAAAACCTATTTGCTTCTCTTGGATAATAACGGTCGTGCTGTGCATTTGCAGGATAATAGTTATATAAAACCGTCAAAACCCGTCCGCGACAGTATAGGCAACTTATATGAATTCGGTGCATTCCGAACCACCCTTCGCAACGCTGACACTACACTAACAACAAAAGGAAGCGCGGACGGCTATGTGCGTAAATACGGACGGGTGTTAAGTCCGTCCGACGAAAGCAACGGTGTATTTTCGATAGTTCGGCCTATGATTTCGTTTAAACAGAATAAATACGATGCCGGCGCAAGTAATATAGGCATAAGTAAGGACGTAACTTTCGATGCAATGATTTGCAATACTCAAAAAGTTCCGGCCACATTACGGTCTGTGATATTACGAGGCAATGATTCTACAGATTTTACGGTGATTTTTCCGCCGATGCCGTTTGAAATTCAGCCGGACAGTTGTATGTCGGTTGTTCTGCGCATGACTCCGCCGCGCATAGGAGAGATATCAACGCAACTTTTTGCCGAAGGAGAATGTGTTTCAGCAAATACGGCTGTTGTAGGCTTTGGAACGCAACAAGAAGCACAGATTACAAATATGCACTGGGGCAAAAAGCGAATGCTCACAGATAATCAAGGTCAAATTTATTTGCAGAATAAAGGCACAACACCTTTGACAGTTGTTTCGCTTGCCCTGAGAAATTCACCGGAGAATAACTTTATACCGATTTTCCGGCAAACGCCATACACTTTATCCGCAGGTGCCGTCGACACTATTCAAACGCGATTTAATCCGCAAGATACGTTGCAATATATGAACTATGTTACGGCTTCGATAGCCGAAATGCAACAGCCTGTAATCGGATTGTTAAGCGGCGAAGGCGTATTGCCGCAGATACAAGCCAAAGGATATAATTTCGGTTCGGTCGAGGTCGGAAGAACTGCCGCTCAAACCGGAAAAATATATTTGCATAATCCAAGCCTGACATCGGCTACTGCGGTAAAAAAGGTTGAAATAATCAGCAATTCGGGTGATTTTGCAATAGCGGTCAACACATTGCAACGCTTCGACATACCCGAAAGTTTCATGGATTCTTCAGTCGTATCGGTTCGTTTCTCGCCGATACAGCGGGGACGGCGCGTGGCTGTAATTAAAATTTATTCCGATGCCGCACCCGGCCCTGATGCAGACCCGATTGTTGAAGATACTGTTCATGTGGTAGGCTACGGACTGCAAATCGGTTCGCTCGATGCGGTTGCTTTGGATTTCGGCGATACGCCGTTCTGCGATAAACCTATACAGAACATAACAATAAACAATCCGGACGCTTCGATTGACGTGAAAATTTCAAGAACGGAAATAATAGGTGCAGATTCGGCTTATTTTGCTCTGTTGCCGGCTGACTCCATTGTTCCGGCCGGAAAAACGCTTGTACTGCCCGTGCAATTTTTGCCCGACGCAGAACGCTTATATTCAGCCGCTTTACATTTTTATGACGAATTTAATCAGGAATATACGGTGCTGATTTCCGGTGAAGGAAAGAGTGTGATTATACACTATGATGTCGAACCAAAAAAAATAGTATATAAGCCGGGCGACAATGTATCGCTTAAAATAACAGCAACTACAAATGCCTCAAACGCTCCCGAAATTGCACCTATAAATATTAAAGTTACGGCCGACCGTAAAATGGCAGCATCGGGAAAAATAAATAGCTCATCGCCCGCGTGGAATTGGTCTGTTTTTTCAGACGGCGACACATCTACGTACAGCGGTGTTCCGGCAGGCGGTGCGGCAACAATGCCGAGCGGTGAAATACTTACACTTGGTTACTCTGCATTTTTAGGCGAAAAGGCAACTGCCGCGATTACTTTACAAGTAACGACCGATGCCCCGTGCATTATCCCCGAAACAAACGGTTCAATGCTCGAGATTGAGCAAATCTGCTTCGGTGCGGCACGATTTGTTCACGGCGGAAAACAATACTTTCTCGGTAAAGTATATCCGCAACCGTCAAATGATGAAATTACAATTCCGATAGGAGTCGGTCTTTCGGGCAGAGTTTCCGTTAAAATATACGACGCTTTAGGAAGAACAGCCATAGAAGCGATAGATGCAACCATAAGCGAAGGCGTGTATAATTTTACTGTTCCGACAACTGCTCTACCGTCCGGAATTTATACAATTTTATATTCGGCCGGACAATTTACAGCAAGCTCTCAATTGATTATCAGTCGCTAAGCCTAAACAACAAGGTGAATTTAATAAGCCGCCCTGCGCTTCACCGTTGAACGTAATTTATTTGCTGTAAAACACGGCAAATGGATAATTACCTTATAACTGCCGAAAATGCCGCTCAATTAGCGGCTTCTTGGTAATTTTGTGCCGATATAGCCGCCAAATCTCTTCGTAATCGTATTTTTTACTTATGGCGAAATCTACTGTATTCGACAAAATGCAGACTTTGTTCGGTGTTTCGGCTACCGAACTACGTGCCGTATTGATATTGCTTGCAGGAGTTTGTATCGGAATGACGGTTAAAATAGTGAGAGGTGAAACGTCGCCGGAATTGTATTCGCTTCGTGCCGCCGATAACCTTTACGGCGCATTGGACAGTTTGGCGACTGCGGAGAGAACTACCTTTGTAGGAGTGGACACAGCCGGAAATGCCTTGTCCGAATTGGCTAAAGGCGATACGGTTGTTCGCGGGGAATCACCTTTTCCGGTTGCAAAGAAGAAAGAATTGCCCATAAGCAGTATCAATTTGAACATTGCTACGAAAGCAGAATTGATGAAATTGCCCGGCGTAGGCGAGGCTACTGCCGAGAAAATTATCGAATTTCGTAAGAATCGGCGTTTCCGCGCACCCGAAGATATAATGAACATCAAAGGAATCGGTCAAAAAAAATTTGAAAAAATGTCGCCGTATCTCGATACACGACAATAACGACTTACGTTAATATAAATCCTCATTATGCCAATTCTTCCCGTATACTTGTATAATCACCCGGTCTTGAAGCAGAAAACGTCGCCGGTAAAAGAAATTACCGATGAAATACGTACATTCATCGCCGATATGTTCGATACGATGCACAGTGCCGACGGCATCGGGCTTGCGAGCAATCAAGTCGGTCGCTCGCTTTCGGTGGCAGTCATTGATATATCGGAAACGGACGAGCGAAATGCGCCGCCGCAATTTGCTATGATAAATCCGATAATAACGCATTATTCCGACGAGGAAATTGATATGGAGGAAGGTTGCCTTAGCCTGCCGCAATTTCGTGAAGTTGTTGTCAGACCGGAATTTGTGCAGGTCAGATACTGCGATGTGGATATGAAAGAACGTGCAATAGAGGCCGACGGATTGCTTGCCCGCGTTATACAACATGAAATAGACCATTTGAACGGTATTTATTTCTTTGAGCGGCTGTCGTCTGTTCGTCGTACATTGTCGCAAAAGAAATTACGCAGAATAGCCGCAGGCGAAATTATTGCCAATTATTCTACGGTAGATGTTGCCGGAAACGAACGTATAGTCGGTCCGCCGCAGGGCGGCACGGACGATTAACAGAGCTGAACTATTACTCTGCCTATATTTGATTTGATGCGTTGATAAGAATAACGATAATAACAAACATCTTGAAAACAGAAGTGCAACGCGCTGAAAAATAAGAATTTCTATGCAAGTATTGTTGACCGGTGCTACCGGATTTATAGGCAGCCATGTTGCGGATATGCTCCTTGAAAAAGGATATGACGTTCGTTGTCTTACGCGAAAAACAAGCAATTTGAAATGGCTGGAAAGAAAACGAGTTCATCGCGTTGAAGGCTCGCTTGACCTGCCCGAAACTTTGGCTGACGCAGTACGCGGTGCCGACATTATTTTGCACGTTGCCGGATTGACTTCCGCTAAAAGTGCCGAAGAATTTATGCGCGGCAATCGGGACGCTACGAGAAATTTACTTGAAGCGGCGGAGCGTTATTCCCCAAATTTACAGCGTTTCTTGCACGTCAGTTCGCTTGCTGTATGCGGCCCTGCGGCATCGGCAGATGTGCCTGTTACAGAGGAATTGCCCTGCCGACCGATTACAACCTACGGCAGAACCAAACTTGCCGCCGAAGAAGTTGTTCATTCTTACGCTTCAAAGATACCGACCACGATAGTGCGGCCGCCGGCGGTGTACGGGCCGCGCGACTCGGCAGTTCTTACTTTTTTTCAATCTGTGGCAAAAGGCATTGTGCCTTTGATAGGATTCGATAAAAAACTCGTCAGTTTGGTGAACGGGCTTGATTTGGCGCGCGGCATCATTGAAGCTGCCGAAAGCCCTGCCGCCGTCGGTCAAACGTATTTTATCTCGTCCGACGAGTTCTATGCGTGGGAGCAAATTGGCGAAATAACACGTATTGCATTGGGTAAAAAATTTGCCGTCAGAGCACGTTTGCCGCATAGTTTGGTGTTCGGCATTGCCGGAATTGTGGGCGGACTCGGTCAATTTTCAAAGAAACCTCCCGTGCTGAATTTTGAAAAAGGGCGCGATATTACTCGCCGCTATTGGATATGCTCCACCGCAAAAGCCCGCCGCGACTTCGGGTATAAGCAAAAAATTTCAATAGAGGACGGTATACGACAAACCGTTGATTGGTATAAATTTCACAAATGGCTGTAGAGATGTTTTTTCACGTAAACAGCATGTTAAATCGTAAAAAAAACGATAATATTTAGATTATGACACCTGATAAATATATGATAAAGACCGCAATTATCAGCGTTTCCGATAAAACGGGAATAGCGGAATTTGCCGCCGAATTGCATCGGCGGCAAATTAACATTATTTCGACCGGCGGCACAGCTGCATTGCTTGAAAACGCAGGGATACCGGTGCGCCGCGTAAGCGATTTAACAGGTTTTCCCGAAATTATGGACGGGCGTGTCAAAACGTTGCATCCGTCAATTCACGGCGGGCTGTTAGGCATTCTGGATAATGACGAGCATCGTGCCCAAATGAGCATACACGGCATCAATTCTATAGACCTTGCCGTGATTAACCTCTATCCGTTTGAAAAAACCGTTGTGTCCGAAAATGCAACCGACGAAGAAATTATCGAAAATATTGACATAGGCGGCCCCGCTATGATTCGCGCTTCGGCAAAAAATTACCGCTGGACGGTAATTGCCGTGAATGTAGCCCGATACGGTGATATTCTTAAACAGCTCGACGAAAACAATGGCTGTATTTCCGAAGATTTGCGCAGAAATCTTGCGGCCGAAGCATTCGCACACACGGCGCGTTACGATGCTCTTATTGCCAAATATTTTCAAGAAGAATTATCGGACTTTCCCGATAATCTTTCGATGCCTTTTCGTAAGCAACAATCATTGCGCTACGGCGAAAATCCTCATCAATCTGCGGCACTTTACGGCGATTACGGCAAAATTTATCGGCAATTACACGGCAAAGAGCTTTCGTACAACAATATTCTCGACATTGACGCGGCCGCAAAATGTGCCTTGGAGTTTGCAGGGCAAACGGCAGTGGTAATTGTAAAGCATACCAATCCATGCGGAGTGGCAGTAGGCTATTCGCTTGGCGATGCTTTCGAAAAGGCTATGCAAACGGATAAAGTGTCACCTTTCGGCGGCATACTTGCTTTTACGCGGGAAGTAGATGCCGAATTTGCCGAAAGCGTACATTCGATGTTTACTGAAGTTCTTATTGCACCGTCATTTACAGATAGCGCACTAAATTTGTTGCGCAAGAAAAAAGACCGCCGCTTGATTGCCATTGACTATGATGCATTGAAAAACGGACAGTCGTTCGTATTCCGCAGCGTGGCGGGCGGAATGTTAATGCAAAGCGACGACACGGAATTATTGCCGAAAGGCGGTTTGCGCGTAGTTACCAAACGTGCGCCCAACGCCGAAGAATACGATGCCATGACTTTCGCGTGGAAAATAGCCAAGCACATTAAATCCAATGCAATAGTATACGCACATTCGGATAGAACGCTTGCCATAGGTGCGGGACAGACCTCACGCATAGATTCGGCGCGTATTGCCCGCGATAAAGCGGAAGATGCAGGACTGGATTTAAAAGGCTGCGCAGTTGCATCAGATGCGTTTTTTCCGTTTGCAGACGGACTGTTGCAGACTATTCAAGCTGGTGCCACGGCCGTTATTCAGCCTGGCGGTTCGGTGCGCGACGAAGAAGTAATTGCAGCCGCCGATGAGCATAATATCGCCATGATATTTACGGGTATGAGACATTTCAGACATTAATTCCGCTTGACAATACTATGAAACTTATTACTTTCCGGCCGATTGCTTCGGTAGAACGCTTGGGTGCCATTATTAACAACGAAATACTGGATATTGAGTTTGCCGCACGTAATTGCGCCGCCGCCGCCGGTTGCGCTTTGCCGTCGCTGCCGGACGACATTATTTCATTCCTGCGGCTCGGCGAAACGGCAATGAGCGATGCACGCAAATTAATTGCATTTTGCTTTGAAAACAGGGAAAATATACCTGTAGGTTCAATAATTACTGCCGATACAGTTACGTTTGCCGCGCCTGTTCCGCGCCCTGCTTCAATGCGAGACGGCTATGCATTCAGGCAACACGTAGAGGCCGCACGACGCAATCGAGGCGTGGAGATGATACCCGAATTTGATGAAATTCCTATATTCTACTTTACAAATCATCAAGCGGTGTATGGTCCCGGCGATATTCCTGTTCTGCCATTGCATGAAGAGCAATTGGACTTTGAATTGGAATGTGCGGTTGTCATCGGTAAACAAGGGCGAAATATAGCGGCTTCAGAAGCCGACTCTTATATTGCCGGATTGACGGTAATGAACGATTGGAGCGCACGTGCTCTGCAAATGAAAGAAATGAAGCTGAATCTCGGCCCGGCTAAAGGAAAAGATTTTGCTACATCGCTTGGGCCTTGGTTGCTTACTCTTGATGAACTTGAGCCGCGTATTACGCGCTCGCCAAACGGTGCCGCCTATAATCTCGAAATGACCTGCCGCTTGAACGGACAGGAGGTTTCGCGAGGAAATGTGAAAGATATGACATGGACTTTTGCACAAATAATAGAGCGTGCCAGCTACGGCGTTACGCTTTATCCGGGTGATGTTATAGGTTCGGGAACTTGCGGAACCGGCTGCTTCCTTGAGCTCAACGGCAGCAAAGTTTTCAATCCTCCGCTTTGGATTAAACCCGGCGATATAGTTGAGTGCGAAATAGAATCACTCGGCACTCTGACAAACCGTATTGTTCGCGAAGTGTTATAGAGTTCTTTCTTTACAAGTCACTTCATGGTTGCTTTTTTTCGAGATTTTCTTGCCGATACTTGGAGTTTTATACGCGATATCTGGCATTTTTCGTTGTTTACTTTCGGTGGAGTTGAATTTACCGTAAAGACAGTAGCCGTGATTTTGCTGGCAGTGTGGGCATTGTTTTTCACATCGCGCAAATTTGCCAAAATATTGTCCGACGGCGCACTTGCTCACCGCGAAGTGGATTCCGGCGTAAGATATTCCCTAGCCGCTTTATTTCGCTATATTTATTTGGCAATAGGGCTTATAGCCATTGTGCAGACAATGGGTGTGAATTTGACTGCACTTTCTGCTATTTTAGGCTTTTTGAGCGTAGGAATAGGTTTCGGTCTGCAAAATGTAACAAATAATTTGGTTAGCGGAATTATCATCATGGTAGAGCGCCCGATTAAAATCGGCGACCGTGTTGAAGTGGGAAACTTAACCGGAATCGTGCAAAAAATAGCTATTCGCGCCACTACCATAGTAACAAACGACAACCTTGCCATTATAGTTCCAAATTCTGAATTTATATCGAGTAAAGTCATCAATTGGAGTCACGTGGGCAAAGCCGTTTGGTTCAAAATTTCCGTAAGTGCCGACCGTAACGACGACCCCGGCCGCATTACCAATGTTTTACTTGGTGTTGCCAACGAGCATCCGGGTGTGTGCAAGGATCCGGCACCATCTGTTTCGTTCGATAAATTCAGCGAAAATGCATTGGAATTTTCTCTTTTAGTCGCAACCGAAACATACCTTAATCGTCCCGGGCAACTTCGTAGCGAATTGAATTATGCTATTTACGAAGCCTTCCGCAAAAATAATATAGAAATTCCCTACCCTAAGCAGGAAATTCACATTAAAACAAGCGGCAGATAAATCTCGTTTGCCCAAAAAGCCACATTAATATTTATTCGGGTTGCAAGTTTTTACGGCATAGCACCGTCAATGCCGGCAGGTGTATGATTTTCTATAAATTGTGCATTTTGGCGCAATTATTGCATCTGTTTACTATGTATTTTTGTTGAGTCCGGTATTGTCATGGGGCGAAAAGTTTCGGTAAAGTCAATTATAGGTGCGGTGTTTCTTGCCGTTGCATTATGGGTATATGCAACGCTGAATACTCGCATGACAGCACTTGTAGTTTTTCCGATAAATATTACGCTACCGGTCGATCGTGCCGCCGAGGGTGATTTGCCCGACGTAATACAAGTTAAAATTCGTGCTTCCGGTTGGGAATTGCTGAATTTGCGTTATGTAGGCGCAGAAACGCAATGCTTGCTTGATTACAGCGCGAAGCCATTGGGAACAGCCGAATTTATTGTTAGCAAGAACGATATTTTGCAGGGTTTGCATCCGGCCGTCAGTTTGGATAAAGTAACCGAAATTTTGCCCGAATCATTCCGAATTGCTACCGGAGCTATTGTAGAAAAACGTGTAGCCGTTAAATCTCTGGCGCGAATTGTCCCACGAAACGGTTGCACTATTGTAGGCGGTGTTATAGTACGCCCCGACAGCATTACTATTCGCGGTAATGCTTCGCTGTTGAAATCTGTTTCGATTTGGAAAACCGAACGCATCGAGTTGCGCGATGCGGTAGGCCATTTTGCTGTTTCGCTGAAATTACAGGATTCGCTTGCAAATAAAATTTCGTTCACCCGATTGCCCGTGCTGATTTCCGGCGACGTGCAATTAGCCGCCGAACATACATTTTACGACATACCGGTAGAGATTGTAAATGCTCCGGCCGATTCTCTGTACAGCATCGCGCCTCGGCGCATAGCTATTACCGTTCGCGGCGGTGTGGAGGCTATATTAAGCCTTTCACCCGAATCGTTTAAAATGCGCATTGACTATGCCGCACTCAAAAATGATGCTACCGGAATGATTATTCCGCAGCCTTCATCGCCGCCCAACGTAGAAATTGTTCGCATTGAGCCGCGTGTTCTCTATCACTATCAAATTGTTGCCTCACAAGACATGATGCCGAAATTTCACTTGAAAGATCTTTAATCCATGTTTAGAATTTATGCCATTATAGCTATTGGCTTTGTTGCTGTTGCCGTGTTCGACGGTTGCGGAAACAGCGACGATGTTCGCTTTGTAACAAAAGCAAAAGTGTTGCGCGACACAATGCCTAAGTTGCCGGAAGCATGGCCGGATCTCGATTCGCTTCCTACCGTAAATTTTATAAAAATAGTTCTGGCTACTTCGGAAGACGTAGCCGAATTTCGTCGTAAATTTGCCAAAAGCGAGGCGGCGGCGGATAATTATCGTGCCATAACTACAATCAATCGCAAGGATATACAGTATTTTCGCAAAGGAGATACCGTGATGATGCCCGATACTATAGTCAAGGATCTCCGAGCATACTCTGTTTTTCCGCGTATTTATCAAGGTGCGTATAATATTCCCAAACTCATCATACTTTCCAATCCGTTTCAGAGCTATGCTTGCTACGATTCCGGACGATTGGTTCGATTTGCCGCAGTAAATACCGGGTCCGAGCGCAAGCCTACATTCCCGGGTCGTTACGCGCTGAATTGGAGGCAAAGATTGCGCCGTTCCTCACTGGATTCTTCTTGGATGTTGCCTTTCACTTGGAATTTTCATCTGAACGCAGGTTCGGCTTTTCACCAATTCGATATGCCCGGCAGACCTGTATCACATTCCTGCGCCCGCCAATTCATGGCCGATGCCGAATGGCTTTTTAGGTGGGGCAAAGGTGCGGCAAAAGATACTAACGGACAGATGGTGGCGATGACCGGAACTCCCGTAATTATTCTTGGAATGTTCGACTACACGCGCAAATACGGCGGGCCGTGGCGTGAAGTGTACACGAATAATCCCGTAATTGATTTGCCGGCAGAGCCAATGGCCGTTGAGGAAGCACTTATTCCGATATCGCAAATCCCAAAAGATGCACGTGGAAGTCTGCGACCTTACAAACGTTATCTTACTGCGGAAGATACATTGCGGGCGCGCGGCATTATACGCGACGGGGTCAGACTTTCCGAATCCATAAATTACAATAAACTTCGCCGTCAGAAACGCCTTGCCGAGCAACGCGCCAAACAACAGAAGGCGGAATCTGACAGTGCATCGCAATAACTTGATTTATTGTGTATTTTTACCGTGCATTGCCGCTTTTACGCTGAAATCAGCCTTCAAAATCCATAGACTCAAATTGAAAAGCGCAAATCCGTTGTAAAACAAACCTTAATGTGCAGTAATAGTTTGCAAATTTCGATTGTTACCGAAACATCGCTACTAAATTGTCGCATTTTACGATATGCAACGGTTATTGCCGTTGCATTTGCTTCATTTTCCGCTGCTTACGGGCAAATGTTCGATTGGCAGTACTCGGTGCGTTTACCGTTCGACGTTCCCGGAACGTTTGTGGGCGGCGGTGCGTCTTTTTTGGAAAGTCTGCACTCGGCCACGAATTTCGGAGAAATAGGAGAAGATTTGCAATGTGGCGATTATCGCTACGGAAGCGGGGCGGGCTTCTCGGTTTTTGCTTCGGGCGAGCATTGGCACAGCGGACAAGCGGCCATTGGTGCCCGATTGGAGTTTTCGCGCAATTACGGAAAATTTACTTCAGCCGCCGCACCCGTACCGTTCAAATTACACGGTGAAATTTACGAGCTTCGTCGGGAATTTGCGCTTGCTGTCTCGCTTTCGTCAATTTCGGCCGAAGTTTACGGCAAATGGCTTGTCGGCGGAACGCATTTGCACGTAGGCGTATCTATTGCGGCGGGAATTACAGTCGGCAAACGGCTCGAACAGACGGAAAGCGTTATCGCACCCGAAGAATTTGCCATGGCTATTTCTTACGGTGAAAGTCAAGCCGATAATATATCTGCACTGTCGTTGCGCCCTGCTTTGCGTATCGGTTACGATGCCGAACTTGGGCGCGGATTATATGCAACACCGTTTATCTCAATGGGGGTGCCTGTCTTTGCCACGTCGGGAACCGCAGGCTGGCGAATATGGACTTTTGCACTCGGCGCACAGTTCAATTACGGTATATTAGGCGTATTGCAGTAAATTACATTGCAAAAAAATCAGCGGAATATTTGACCTTTCCAGCGTACAGAAGGAATAAGCGCAAGAATAGGTATAAACATTTCCAATGCCATAAGGAACAATACCGAATACACGGACGAAAAATAAAGGTCGGTGCGATTTAGCGCACGTAGCGAAGGGTAAATTATTGTGTTATCGCCAATTGCGCGAATAGCGACTATTAAGGGCAACAATGCGTAATGCTCCGAATAAACAGCGACGGCTAACGATACGGCGAGCGTAGCCGAGAGTATGATAAAAACCGTAGCGCGCCAGCCTAGTCCGAGCCCGCCGCGTGCCCACCGATGATGTTGCCGAATATATTCGCCGAATGTTGTGCAGGGAGCGGTTTCCACGGCAGCGTTTTTATGGCACACATAGCGAATTTCATGCCCGGCTGCAAATACGGCTTGCAATAATGCCAAGTCTTCCGTTACCGAAAAGCGTATACCGGCAAATCCTCCTAAAGCCTCGTAAACAGAGCGTCGTACTGCCAAATTATTCCCGAAACAGCCGAGCGGCTGCCGAAGCCCTACGCCTGCCAATGCCATAGAATGAGTTAAAGTCCATTCAATCGCTTGCATTGATTCGAATATATTGCCGGGGCGGATTTCGGTAAAAGATGCCGTTAGGCCTACGCGGGAATTGTCGAATTGGGCAGCGATTGCAGCAATCCAACCGGACGGAACAATACAATCAGCGTCGGTCATAAGAATAATTTCGCCTGTTGAGGCAGAAATTCCGGCATCGAGAGCACCCGGTTTGCCGCGCAGGTTCCTTTCGGGGCGGGGTTCAGTTAAAGTAACAATTCGCAAATTGGGAATAGAAACTGCACATTCGCGCAGTATCGCGCTTGTTCTGTCTTCGGATCGGTCGTCTACGGCTATAATCTCGTAACGGTCGGGTGGATAGTCCGAGCGTGCTATTGAGAGCAGGCATTGTGCTATGCGCAACTCTTCGTTTCTTGCCGGTATTATTACGCTGACAAACGGACGGAAACGGTACGGCGGTGCAATCCGTCGGTTGCGTTCGCGGTGCGCACCTACGCTCAGTAAAATTATGCGAACTATGAATAAAGCGGCCGCAACGGCGTAAATTACTTCCGGCATAACGGGAGAAATGCGGTATTTTTGCAGATAAATACTATAATTTCATACGCAAATTACGAAACTTGGCTTTTTACCGTCGGCTTTTATTCCTAAATAATCTGCGGAAAAAGTTACGGAACGTCGAAGTTGGGACGACAACCCTGACAATCAATGAATACTAAACATCGCAACGAAACAAAAGTTTCACATTCCATATCACAAAAACCGCCATATTTCAGCCGTTCGGATTTGCTGAGCGGTCCCGCACAGAAATCATTGTTGTATTTTACCCTGCCGCTTGCATTCAGTTTTTTGGTGAATATGCTATACTCGCTTATCGACACCTACTTTGTAAGTCATATAGGTAAAGAGGCTATAGCGGCTATCGGAATCAGCGAGCAGCTCGGTTTTTTTGTCTTTAATTTCGGAGGCGGATTTGCGATTGGAACGGGTATCATCTTGGCGCGGCGCATTGGGGAGGGCAATCGTCAGGCGGCTGATTACGTTGCTACACAATCCTTATTGGCAATGGCACTGCTGTCAACAATGCTTGCAACAGCTTTGTATTATCTTTTGCCGTATATTCTGCCGCATTTAGCCAAAGACCCCGCGGTTGAAAAACTTGCCTATATCTATATGTCTGCATTGGTATTTGGTATACCGGGTAATTTTATCACATTTCTTGTTAATGCCATTGTTCGTTCGTCGGGTAATTCCGTACTTCCGATGACCATTCTTTTCACAACAACGATTATTAACGCCATACTTGCTCCTATATTAATATTCGGCTTGGGGCCAGTTCCCGAACTTGGTATTCAAGGTGCGGGCATTGCTACTGCCGTGGCGCAAATTATGGGTGCGGTTATTTCGTTGTGGGTAATGTTCAGCGGAAAATCGGATGTTCGAATAATTCGGGATAAACTAAAAATAGATTTTTCTTTGCTGTGGCGCATTGTTAAACAAGCTGTTCCGGCTTCTCTGCAAATGTTCTCGGTAAGCGCGACGCGCATTTCTTTATTCGGACTTGCCGCTTCGTTCGGCACTCCGGTGATAGCCGCCTATACGCTTGGACTCAAGGTTGATCTATTCGTATTTATGTCGGTTTTTGCTACGGGAGTCGCATTAGAAATTGCCACCGGACAAAACCTCGGCGCAAAGCAACCCGAACGTATATGGATTTTTCATCGTGCGGCATTGCGACAATTGATAGTCGTTATCGCATTTTTAGGGGTTTGCGCATTTTCGTTTAGCGAGAAATTTGCCGAATTATTTACGCAAGATGCCGCAGTAATAAGTGAAACAGTGTCATACTTGCATATCGTAACGTTCGGATATTTATTTTTTGCCGTGGCTTTGACTACTACTCGCGTCATAAGCGGTGCCGGCGCGGCGTTTCGCAGCATGGCTATTGTAGCCGGTTCGCTACTTTTTTTGCAATTGCCGGCCTGCTTTATTTTGGCAAAATTTACGCCTCTGAATCAACAAGGGATTTGGGTGGGAATAGTAACGGGATACGCGCTGTTTATGGTTATAGCACTTGTAAATCTTTATCGTAAAAAATGGCTTGCCGTCAATATATAAGGCAGTCTGTACGGCGAAATTTCGCGTTGCGAATATCGAAAAAAACGCTTTTTCTAAGTTTTCTGTGCGACGTATTACGTTATGGCTACGATACTTTATGTGCAACATATCAGACTACCCGACGAGGTTCGTGCCGAGAAAATATGCCGTTCGCTTGTTCGTGCCGGGCATCGTGTAACCGCCCTTACGCGGTGGTCGCCGGGCTTGGCAGAGCGCGAAGAATATCAGGGCTATACGGTAATTCGTGCCGGATTCGAGAGGCCGTCGGCTTATTTTACGGCTTTGCCGTTCAATCTCTTATGGCGCAATGCAATACGCCGCATTGCAACCGAATTTCGTCCTGATTGCATTATTGTGCGTGAAATGTTGATTGCCGACGGCACGGCGGCGGTTGCACGAAAATTCGACGTTCCGTTGCTGGTCGATATGGCCGAAAATTATCCGGCAGCTATGCGCGGCTGGAAAAAATATCAAGGATCGTTTGCAGGACGACTTGCTACCAAAACACTGCGTATTCCCGATGCAGTCGAGAAAATGTGCGTTACATCGGCCGACGGAATTATCGTGGTATGCCAAGAACAAGTTGATCGGCTGAACAAACAATACGGACTGCCGAGTGAGCAAATTGTGGTTGTGCATAACACGCCCGATTATTCGGATTATGCAGGTATGACCAATAATTTTTCCGGAGAAATTGTGTTCGGCCATCACGGTTATTGTACTGCCCAACGCAATCTGGAAGTTTTTCTGCGCGGTTTTGCGTTAGCGTCGAAAGCGCACGACGGTATACGTGTGGAAATACATGGCGGAGGAGAATCTTTGCCGGAAGTAAAGCGCGTTGCACAAGACGAAAAAATAGAGGATATTTGCGTGTTTTCGGCCGGTGAATATAAATTATACGACCTCCCTAAATTGATAGAACGCTCTGCAATAGGCATAGTTCCTTATATTCCCGATGAATTCATAAATAATACGATTTCCAATAAAGTGTTCGATTATATGGCAGCCGGACGACCTCTGTTTGCTTCAAAAGCAACTACTCTGGCGAGAATAATCGAGGAAACAAAAGCAGGAATTTCGTGGGATTGCACAACGCCGGAATCTGTGGCGGAAGGGATAAAGCATCTTTTAAAAAGCGATTTGCAGACAATGTCGGAAAACGGTAAGCATTGGGCACGTGAAAAATATAATTGGGAGGCAGACGAATCTGTTTTGTGCGAATTTGTCGAGAGGTATTGTCCGTGACACATCTCGAACATTGCAAAGGGCGTTTTAGAAACGTGGCTGCACTTGTGGTAAGTTGCGATAATTACTCGGACATTTGGCCGATATTTTTCTCGCTTTACCGCAAATTTTGGCCGGATAATCCGCTTGAAAAAACATATTTGCTTACGAATTTTCTGGAGCCGTATTACGAAGGCGTAGAAATTATCGGGGTTGGCGAAGATGTATCATGGTCGGATAATTTGGCGGCTGCATTGCTTCGCATCGAGGAGGAGTACATTCTGTTACTTTTGGAGGATTTGTTGCTTACGGATTACGTCAATGCAAAATCGTTCGAAGAACTTTTGAATTGGTCGCTCGAACGTTCCGTAAATTATATGCGGTTCAATCCTTCCACGCCGCCCGACAAGATAATCGCGCCGAATGTGGGAGTTGCGTCGGAAGGTGCGGTATATCGCGCTTCGGTTGTGGCGGCACTATGGAAAAAAGACGTTTTGCTCGCTCTGCTGAAATCGGGTGAAAACGCTTGGGAATTTGAAACTCATGGCTCGATTCGTAGTGATGCTTATCCCGATTTCTATTCGGCCGTTAGAAACACTTTCCCGATAATAAACTCTATAGTGAAACGTGTCTGGGAGCGTTCGGCCTTAAGAAAACTTCGACGTTTAGGTGTAAAAGTTGACCTGTCAAGCCGTCCGGTCGCTTCGCTTGGCGGCGAGATTATATGGAAACTTAAACTATTGCGCAGCAAGATATTTTCGCTCGTTCCGCATAGATTGCGTCGTACCGTTAAGCGTTTTTTCCGGCGAGGCGATTATTACAGCGGCGGCTCGGCGCATGAGCAAAACAAAAAAACGGTTGTATAAGTCAAAACAAAGTAGTATTTTTGCATCTCTGAAATCGCCAACTTAGCTCAGCTGGTAGAGCAATTCATTCGTAATGAATAGGTCGCCGGTTCAAATCCGGCAGTTGGCTCATAAAAAAGCCTGCAAATTCTGCAGGCTTTTTTTATGCAAATGAGTTTGTTTTTTCAGATAGGTAAAAAGCCGAAAAATAACAAGCAATTTTTTAGACTATTTTTCAAGCAGACTTTCGTAAACTTTTTCTACGGCACTTGCCGAAGCGCGGCTGTCAAAGCGAAGCCTTGCGCTTTCTATGCCGGCTTTTCTCAATTGTTCGGTATAATTCGGCTCATTCATCAGTTTTTTCAGTACTTCGGCTATTGCTTCGGGCGAATGTTCGGGCACAAGCAAACCGGTGCCGGGCGGTATGGCTTCGCGCACTCCGGAAACATCTGTTCCGAGAGCTACTGCACCACAGGCCATTCCCTCGAATAATACGCGAGGTAATCCTTCCGTGCCTTCGTGCGATGGCAAAGCAATGACATCAGCTGCCTGCATCCAATTTTCAATATCATATCTTCGTCCGATAATACGCACAGCATCGCCACAATCATTTTTTGCTGTACGTGCTTCAATTTCGGGCAGAATTGAATCGTCAAGAGGCGAGCCTGCAATAAGCAACAGAGGCATTCTTTCGGACGATAAACCGCGTTTTACATAGTTACCGTTAAATATTCACACAAAACAGGGTTGCATTTACTTAAAAAAACTATGGCAAAAGTACTAGTAATAAAAGGTTACACCTCAGAGCAGATTAAAGCCGAGCTCAGCGAGTGTGA
>JADZAA010000011.1 GCA_020852855.1 Bacteroidota bacterium | reverse complement strand
GGATATTATCCGACCGATTAAGATTGCGCAATATAAATTTTTACAATGAAGTATTAGAAGTTTGTGCAGGTTTATGGAATTATTGTCTAACTAATTGATTTACAATGTAACAACTACTCTAATATTTCAATACAGTATTCGTGTCCAACGTTGAATCTTATAAAATTTCCATTAAGGTCTAAATTCAAATTCCACTTTTCTGAATTTAATGTGTCTGCAAATCCAATAGCATTGCCTAAAAAGTCTTCAGCTTTGGAACGTGTTTCGCTGTTAGGAAGTAATTTTTCAAAAACTTGTTTTGCGTCTTGAGAACTATTTCGGTCAATTTTTGCCATTTATTTTCGGTGTCGTCTTTTAGGGTGACCGCTAACGGCGGGCGGCTTTGTGCCCGTTGCGCAGCAATGGCGCAAAGTTGTTGTTAGCGGACAGTCCCGAAGGGCGGTCGCTATCGCTAAGCCCTTGTTGGCGGCTGTGCTTCTCTTCCATCTGTGCGAACAAGTCAACTGTCTGCTCCAAAACTTTCTTCTGATGTCCGTTACCATTAGTTTTTTTCTGTTGGATGAAGTCAAGACGATACTCGTTTTTAATTCTTCCGTTGTTGTCAAACCTGTCAAGTATCATTTGGTAATACTCTGGGTGAAGTTCGCAACTGATAAAGTTTCGCTTTAAATTTTTACAAAGCACCAACTCACTTCCACTGCCACCGAACAAAATAAAACAGTCGTCATTTTCCTGTGTGCAAGATTTAATCAGCATCTCAACAAGCGGCAAAGGAATTTGACAAGAATGAAAAGTTTTGTCTTTACTAACATTTTTTACAAGGTCAAAGTAGAACCAACTGTAAGGCATCCTACCTAAATGTCCGTCAGCAATTCGCCCTTGTATGCGTTTGTCTGTCGGGTTTTGATAAGGGACAGCAACATTGTCCTTGTAAAAATTATTCTCTTTTGATTTTGTCGCATGAAGAATTGAACGGTGTCCTGTCGTGAACCGTCTTGGGCTGTGCCCAACATTGGTATTGTAAACCCAAACATAATCCTGAACATCGTAAGCAGCATCGTCAAGATATTTCACCCGCAAGTGTGCGTTTTGCTTTGGATAATTCATCATAAACAAATTGCCTGTCGGCTTCAAAACTCTCATGCACTCTTTGGTCAATTGGATATACCAATCAATGTAGTCATTCCACTTTGTCGTGTAGTTTTTGCCAGCGTAGTTAATACCAACATTGTAGTCGGGGTCGCCATAAACCATATCCAAACTGCCGTCAGGCAGTTTAGATAAAACTTTTAGGACATCTTCGTTATATACTTTGTTTCTGAATTTCTCTAACATGACCTACTTAGTTTGGTTGATTAAATTGTAAGCAGCCGACTTGATAAACTTGATTGAAGTTATGTCAAGTGGATTTGAAAATGTGTAAGCCCAAAGTTTAATAGTGTCGTGAGTTTTTGTTTTTTCACGAACTACATAAACGCAATAAATCTCCTTTATTTTTCCTTTGAGTTCCGTTTTCTTGTTGGCGTTATAGTAGTATAAAAACGGATGGTAGATTTGATAAATGCTGAAGGTGTCTGGTTTCCCATTTTTTCCTTCAAACACTCTGATTGTCCCCTGAAATTCTATAGTCAGGTCAACTTCAATCTGAATGTTTTTCATCTCAAGTTTGGCATCCTTGCCAAAGTTGTATTCAAAAGAAGTTTTTGTCCGATGAGGGAAATATGTTTTGGGTCGCTTAGTAATATCTACATCATCAAACTCGGTGTCTTGTCCGAAAAGAAAGTGATGTAAAATTCTCTGATTATTTGCAACCGAAAGAATGTTACTCTCGCTGGAATTGTATTGGTTTAACAGCGATTTTTTGTAAGACCAGTCAATCGTTTTTTGAATTTTCTCAAAATCGTGGAATACTTTGTCAATGCCCTTGATAAATTTATGCTTGCCACTGCCGATGTGAATTACTCCGTAGTCATGCTCAACTAAAATGTCAGGCAACTTCGTTTTGTTGTCAAGCTTGGTAACATCAAATGGGTTGCCGAAGCCAATCTTTTTGCAAACATCTTTCACTAAGTCGTTATGAAAAACGAAATTGTTTTTACGCTTACAGATTTTGAACAACTCCTCAATAACCTGGTCTTTTTTACTCTCTTTTTTCTTTGTCTTTACTCTCGGCATTTTGTCATTAAATTGTTTGTCAAAGGTATTCAAAAAACTGTCCGATTTATGCACACAGTTTCAACTTAGCACGCAATGCAGCATTGCCGCCAACGGTTGGCAGCTACCCGAAGGGCGGGATTTTTACCACTGAACTTCATTCGGAGAACTGAACTTTCGGCTACCGCAAAACTGTCTGCGGAGCACTGAACCGCCACTTTTGCTAAACGCCTGTTAGTGGCAGCTATTTTCTTTTCGCTGTACACGTGTAGTCATATCTAATTCTCCAATTGCTTCGTCGCTAAACCTTTTGAGAGCGTCAATTCTTAAATTGTTGAGTTGGTCTTTTCCAATTATCTTTATATATTCCTGTTGGTCTTTTCCTAGTTTTGTGTATCCCATAATATTTTTAGCATATTCACTTACCTCTTTATCCAAAGTCTTGTCGGTCATTATTGAATTTAAAAATAGGTCGCCTTTACAAGTGTAAGCAAACCAAAGTGTCGTAATTATAGATTTTTGAGAGGCGGGTTTTAATGAGCTGAAAATTGCCGTCAGCTTGTCTACATAGTTTGTGGTTGGCTGTGGTAAAAGCATATATGTTAAGCAATACCCTTGATTAAATGTCATAGCGTGTTGAGGAATGAAAAAAGAAAAATTGTCTGCATATAGAATTTTTATAGCTGGTTCTGTTACGTCAAATCCTTCATTTGCCAAACCATTTAAAGTCTTTACGTAAATTTTTTGACTAATGTCGTCAAGGTCGCATTTGGCAATAGCTTCAATGGCAAGTTCCTTGTCTGTCCGATTGCTTGTTAAAGATAAAAGTAAGCCACTTCCGTCATAATAGAAAAATGGATTGTGTCCGTTCTTTTTTAATTCACTTCTTAACTGAGGTAGATATTGGATAGTGTCGCCTTTTACTTTTTCCCAAAATTTGTCAAGCCCAGGCATTTTAAGTTCCCTTTCTTTGTCCGTTAGTTTGCTCGGCTTAAAATTGTAAATGCTACCAATTTCTTCTTTTAAGGTTTGTCCAAAGGTTTGTCCAAAAGTAAATGTTGTTAACAAAGTCAATATGATAGTTTGAATAAATTTCATTGTTGTTGTCGTTTTATAATTGCCACTAACGGCGGGCGGCTTTGTGCCCGTTGCGCAGCAATGGCGCAAAGTTGTTGTTAGCGGACAGTCCCGAAGGGCGGTCGCTAACACAAAGCCGCCCGCCGTTGAGCGGGAAGCCCGAAGGGATTTCCGCTCAACTTGTTTATCATCTGCCAAAAGGTTGGATTAGTTGACAAAATTCATTTCAAAACCCAACTTAACTGGCAGAAACTTTTCAGACAAATATAAATATAATTTTTTATAAATCATCAAAAGGGCTTTTTATTTTTTCAATGCTTTTGGTTGATACATGAGTATATATCTCGGTTGTACGGCTACTGTTGTGACCAAGTAATTCTTGAATGTATCGCAAATCTGTTCCACTTTCCAATAAATGCGTTGCGTAACTATGCCGTAACCAATGTAGAGTGACTGACTTCTTGATTTTTGCCTTTTCTAATGCTTGTTTTAATACACATTGTAAACTTTTTGGAGAATACTGAGTTCCAGACTCTTGTCCTTCAAATAACCAAACTTTTGGTCGATATGCTCGATAATAATCTTCAATCATTTCTAAAATTTTGGGAGAAAGCGGCACAATTCTATCTTTTTTGCCCTTACTTTGAAAGACGTGCAACGTTAATCGGTTTCTATTAATGTCTTTAAACGTAATGTTTAGAAGTTCAGAACGTCGCAAACCACAAGCGTAAATCAAACTTAACATGGTTCGATGCTTTAAATTAATAGGTGCTGTTATAATGGCTTTTACCTCTTCTTTACTTAAAATACGTGGCAATTTTCTTTCTGGGCGCGGGCGATGAATGATGTCGATTTCTAACGACTTATTTTCAATGATGCGGTAAAATAATTTTAACCCATTGACAAATTGATTCTGATACGTAGAGGAGAGCCTTCGCTTTAAAATATAATCATTGTTAAATGTAATGATGTCTTCATTTGTGATTGATTCAATTGCTTTTTCTTTGAAATAAGTAAGAAAAACAGAAACTACTCCCATGTAAGTTTTGATAGTGCTATCGCTGTAACGTTTGGAATTTAACCATTTTTCAAATTGTTCTAATAGTTGTAGTTTTTCAAAAGTTAATTGCCCGTTTTCATAAGTGGATATTTTAAATAACTTACGGTATTCATGATTGTCCGGCAAATGCCAACATCGTAGTGTGCGACTCCATCTGGCACCTTTTAATAATTTGAATCTTTGAATCAACTCTTCCTTGTTTTCAAAATATATCGCAATACGTTTACTCCCGTTGTGATGTATGAGATTAGCTGTGTACATATAATGGTTTTGGTTCGTCATATTTATAAAAAATTTTCTAAAAACAGATTCAACATATAGACTATTGCACTTGACCGTTGGGTTCAAGAAACCGCCTTAATTGTAATTCAACAGTTTTCTAATTATTCTTGCTTTGATATTTCTCTTTTTTACTTAAAAACATAATCATCAGGGCAGCAGCTATTCCTCCCAATATATCGGCT
Organism: Bacteroidota bacterium; assembly: GCA_020852855.1. Lineage (GTDB taxonomy): Bacteria > Bacteroidota > Ignavibacteria > Kapaibacteriales > UBA961 > JADZAA01. The sequence continues at coordinate 15,361 of JADZAA010000011.1, read as the reverse complement.
ATCCAATCAGCAAATTCACTTGAACGACCGGGTATAAAAGATTGATGAAATTCATCGGATGCACCGTAAATTATAACCGCTAAAATAAGAAAAATAAAAACGAAATTTCGGGAAGCATTCGGGAAAATTGCACGAGCGGCCAATGATGCGGAAAGCCCGTAAATAAAATATGCTAAAAAATGATATAATTTATCTTGCCATTGGAATCCTATGTCGGGAATTGGCGGTTGCGATTGATGTGAAAACCAGAAAATCGCCGCACTGAAAAAAACAAGCGGTATTATTTGCAAAAAATGTTTAAAATTCATTTTTTTAGTGTTAATACATTTGACAACATTTCTGTAATACGCGAGGCCGTAACCGATTCCACGCCGAAATGCCGGGCGCAAAGGTCGCCCGCTTCCGAGTGAATAAACGCACCGAACGATGCCGCCTGCAAAGGCTCAATTCCACGTGCCGCAAACGCTCCGATTATTCCCGACAATACGTCGCCGCTGCCGGCAGTTGCCATACCCGGATTTCCGCCCGTTGTTAAATATGAAAACTTGCCGTCGGTTGTAATCGAAGGAATATGCTTCAGATGAAGCAACGCTCCTGTTTTCGAGGCAAATTCACGGGCGCAAACAAATGGTGCGGCGGCTATATCGTTCCGAGATAATCCGTTCATACGCGAAAATTCACCTGTATGAGGCGTAAGTATCATGGAAGGCAGTAAGTTTATTCTGTTAATAGCCGAAAGTGCATCGGCATCAATAATCAGCGGCTTATCGGTTGCAAGTGCGGCAATTTTGCCAACAAATTCCAGCGTTTCAGCGTGAGTGCCGAGTCCCGGCCCGATAACAACCGAATCAGCCTTTTCGAGCGATGAGATTATTGCTTCAATATCGTCAGACGTAAAATATCCGGCTTTCGAGGCATAAACTTCACGGCAAATAATCTCCGGCAGTAAAGCTGAATGTAGCTCCGGCGCAAATAATTCTACCAAACCCGCGCCGGCCTGCATGGCGGCATTGGCGGCTAATGCGGCAGCTCCGGGCATTGAACGACTTCCGGCGATAATTACAACACGTCCGTAATCGAATTTCGATGAAATTCTTTGTCGCGGCGGTAATGGACTGTCGCCGCGTTCCCAACGTGCCGCCGATGCAAAACGCGCTATTAAAAACTGCGGCGCACCAATAAATGCCGTTTCTGTATTTCCGCATAGTTCGGGTGCATTTTGTAATAATAAGCCGACTTTTTCGGCAGCCATGGTTATTGTTAAATCAGCCGGCAAAGCCGACGTATCGTATTCGCCGGAGAAACAATTCAGCCCCGAAGGATTATCTATTGCAATTACTGCCGCCGTTTTTGTCTGTTTAATTTTACGAAGCAATTCAACCGTAATGCCTCGAATTGCCCCGACCGCACCAATGCCAAGCAATGCATCAACAATAATATCTCCGGCGCTAAGTTCAACGTCGGCAATATCTTCATACAACTCAAGAATTTTATGTTCTATTCCCCACGACGAAACAATACGGAAATTTACCGCACATTCGGGCGATAACTCTTTCTTTTCCTTAGCCAAAATTACTTCTAAATTGTAATTTTCATACAAATGGCGGGCAATGGCAAGTCCGTCGCCGCCATTATTTCCGGTGCCGCAAAATATCCGAATTTTACCTTGAAAATGGCCGATTTTTTGTTCAATAAATTTCCTTATGCAATCGGCCGCACTGCGCGAGGCGTTTTCCATCAATATAAGCGACGGTATTCCTAATTCTTCGACGGCGGCACGGTCGGTAGCACGCATTTCTTCGGGTGTAAGGATATATTTCATCGTCAAACTGTATTTTTGTGCAAAATCTTACGGAAACAATTTATGATGCATCATGTTGCCTGAAATTCAACGCGAATTTGCCGAAAAGATATATTCCGACAAGAAGCACGAAGACATTTTGGCAAAAGCCGACGCACTAACGGGCGTTCACGTGGAATGGCGTATTTCCGAAATGCCGATATTTTTATCGAATGAATATAGGCAAAAAATAGAGCAGTACGCCATAGAAATTGCCGAGCTTTGCCTGCGGCCGCCTCATTCTGTTCAAGCGGCGCAATCTTTGGAGCCTCGTTATACGGTTCCGCACGAAGATACAAAACCGATGTTTGTAATTGCCGATTTTGCTTTAACCGGTACGGCGCACGATGGCTTTGATGCCAAACTCGTAGAATTGCAGGGATTTCCGTCGCTTTACGCATATCAATTCGCTTTTTCGAAGCTGTTTTGCAAGCATTATGGCTATGACGATTACGACTATGCTTTAAGCGGACTTTCCGACTCTTCCTATCTCGAAATATTGCGCTCGGCGATATTAGGAAAGCACGAGCCGGAAGACGTTATATTAACCGAATATAAGCCCGAAACGCAAAAAACAAGGCCTGATTTTTTGCTTACGCAGTCAATGCTTGGTGTTCGCGAAACCGATATTTGCTCTCTTGTTAAGCATGGCAACAGACTGTTTTACAGTTCTAACGGTACGCTTCATCTTGTCAAACGTATTTACAATCGCGCCATTGTAGATGAATTGGAATCCGAAAAGGCAACTTTGCCTTTTGCCTGGACAGATGAGCTCGACGTGGAATGGGCAGGGCATCCGAATTGGTATTTCAAAATCAGCAAACACTCTTTGCCCTTTTTGCGACACAGAGCCGTTCCAATCGCGCATTTTCTCGATGAATTGGACGTTGTTCCGCATAATTTGGACGATTACGTATTAAAACCGCTGTATTCTTTCGCCGGCAAAGGAGTAAATATTTTTCCGACAGAATCCGATATTTCTTCGATTCACCCAAGCGAACGTCATGGCTGGTTATTGCAGGAAAAAATTCGCTATGCCGAGGCGATATATACGCCCGAAGGAATGAATAAAGCCGAGATTCGCGTGATGATGATTTGGTTGCCCGAAGCAGAGCGGCCGGTTCCGGTGATTTCACTTGCACGAACAGGGCGCGGCCCGATGATGGGCGTTCGTTTCAACAGCGCACCTTGGACCGGCTCCAATATTTGCTTATTCGGCTAAAAAAACGATAAAAAACTTTACCGATAATTTTAATTCTTTTGCGTTAAATGAATTACGATATTCCAACTCTTGCAGCCGGCGTAATTGCCGGCAAAAGGAGAATGTTGGCTAAGGCTATTTCGCTTGTTGAAAGTGCCGACTTGCGTTCGGCGTTTTCTCTCGTGGAGCAGATATTGCCGCATACGGGAAAATCCATGAGAATAGGAGTTACCGGCTCGCCCGGAGCAGGAAAAAGTTCTTTTATCGAGGCTTTCGGGCGATATATTCGCACAACTGGAAAAAAAACGGCGGTTCTTGCCATAGACCCGAGCAGCGAAATTTCCGGCGGCAGCATTTTGGGCGACAAAGCGCGTATGGTCAATCTTGCTCGCGACGAAGGTGCTTTTATACGCCCGTCGCCGTCGGGCGGAACACTTGGCGGCGTTGGGCGTGTAACCCGCGAAACCATATTACTTTGCGAAGCGGCCGGCTACGAGGTTGTAATCGTGGAAACTATGGGCGTTGGTCAAGCCGAAAACGAAGTTGCTTCCATGACTGATTGCGTTTTGGCTATGATGTTGCCAAATGCCGGCGATGAATTGCAAGGTATTAAACGCGGTTCTATGGAAAATGCCGATATCTTTATCGTTACCAAAGCCGACGGTGCAACCGCTGCCGCCGCAAACGAAGCCGCACGTCAAATCGAATTTTCATTAAGATTTATGCGTTGGAAATCTTCCGATTGGAAGCCGCCCGTATTGAAGGTGAGCTCTCACGAAAATAAAGCTATGGACGAAGTATGGAAATACTGCACGGAGTTTTTCGGCGAGGCGCGGGAACCTGATATTACGGCACGCAGAGCGCGGCAAAATCTTCATTGGTTTTCCGTTATGACGCGCAATCTGATTATGGAAGAGGCGTATAAATCAGATGAAATTCGCTCTGCCATTGCCAAATCAAATCACGATATTGAAGAAGGGAAAATATTGCCTTCACGCGCTGCCGTTGATATTGTTCGGCGTTTTTTTCACAATGCCGAACGCATACAGTCCAAAGTGTAATCAATTTCTTCTTCAAGCGAAAATCTGCCGACTCCAAACCGCAACGAAGTCATATTTGAGCCGGGAAGGCCAAGCGACGAAAGAACGTGTGAAAATCCGCCCGATGCACTTGTACAAGCCGAGCCTGCCGATACCGCCACATTAAATAAATTGCCGGCTATCAATTCGCCAGCATCGCCGTAGAAACTTACATTCAAATTACCCGGAAGACGTTTTTCGGGATTAGTTATAGGATCGGGGCCGTTCAGGCGCGTTTCAATTCCGAGAGATTGAATACCGTTCCATAATTTATCGCGCAATGAACGGCAATGCGCAATATCACGTTGCATTTCGAGGGCGGCAATTTCTATTGCTTTGGCAAAACCTACTATTCCGGGCACATTTAACGTGCCGCTTCTTGCGCCCGATTCATGCCCGCCTCCGTGCGTTTGAGCGGCAACATTACTGTTTTTTCGTATGTATAATGCGCCAACTCCTTTGGGGCCATATACTTTATGCGCAGTCAACGAAGCCATGTCCACGTTCAACTCAACTGCATTAAACGGTATTTTTCCAATGGTTTGGGTAGCATCGGTGTGAAAAATTACGCCGCGTCCGCGACAAACCGCCCCTATTTCGGCTATGTTCTGAATAGTTCCGATTTCATTGTTCCCGTGCATAATCGTAACTAAAATCGTATCGTTGCGCATTGCGGCGGCAATATCGTCAGACGATACAAAGCCCTCGGCATCTACCGGCAATATTGTAATTTCAAAGCCTGTGTCGCCAAGATGTTTGCAAGAATCGAGAACCGCTTTATGCTCGGAGGCTGCCGTGATTATATGGCGGCCGCGTGCCGCATTTGCTTCGGCGGTACCTTTTATGGCGAGATTATCCGACTCCGTTGCACCCGACGTAAAAACTATTTCATCGGGCGTGGCTCCTATTGCTTCGGCAATGGTTTTTCGAGAATTATCTACGGCCGCTCGTGCCTGCCAACCGAATATATGCGAGGAACTTGCCGCATTTCCGAAAAATTCGGTAAAATACGGGCGCATTGCCTCGAATACGCGAGAGTCGCAGGGCGTTGTTGCGTTGTAATCTAGATAAATCGGAAGTTTTACAGCCGTCATTTGTGCGTAACAGATTAGGTAAATCAAAAAAAATATGCCGCAAAAATATAGAATTCGGCTCAATCTTTTCAGCGATTGCGCTAAAATCCATACCGTATTATTTCATTGTCAGCGTATTAGAATCAGCCGCCCCGTTTGCGGTTCAATGTAACTGTCGGCCGTTATATTCAACAGAAATACATACAAACCCGGCGGCACATCATCGCCGTTAGCGTCGCGTCCGTCCCATGCAATTTCATTCAATCCAATTCGCGCCGAACCGTTCAATATCCTTATTTGCTTGCCCTGCATATTAAATATTTTTATTGAAACCGACGCATCTTGCATTTGTCCTTTATAGCGATAGCGAATACTGCCGGCCGTTTGAATCGGATTAGGTGCGGCCGATATATCCTCGATTGAGCCGTTGCGAACCACATTCAGCGTCAGGCGAAGAGTGTCGCGATTGGCGGTCGCGTCTTGTGAAATTATCGTTAGTATATTGTCGCCTGCTTCAAGCGTTTTACGCGATAAAAACGATAGCCGCGCCCTTGCGGTTGAGCCGTTGTCAATTTGCATAAAAGAAGCGTTGCGCGTATTGGTATCGGGTTGCAAAAATCTATTGAGGCGAACGCGAATATTAGCCGAGTCAATCGGCAGGCGCGAATTGTCGTTTATTACAATGTCGAAATGCGTTTCGGGTGCCACAACGTCGCCGTTCATCACTCTGATTCCGTCGGCAAATACCTCGGCGTAAGGCGGCACTTTATCCTCGCCTACGCGCAATGCAACGCGCCTTTTGTTATTGAACCGATATAATTCGTCTGCACGGCTTTCGGGGTCGGCAATCAGATAAATTCCGGTCAGGTTTCCGGCCTCGGCGGAGTTAAAAGTCGTGTGCAGAGTTGCTTCTTCATCGGGAGCAAGCGGTTGCAGTTGCAATAGATGTTCTTGCGGCGAACCGGCACCCGTTTCAGGGCGCGCAATCGCCGATACCGTTACCGTATCCGAATTAGCACGAGGAGCAATATTTTTTACGGTAAAAGAGCAAACCGACGTATCTCCGCGCAATACGCTGTCGGGAAAAACAGATGCATTTTTTAGTATAACGAATTCCGGCGACGGCGTGAAATTTATATTCCACGAGTGCAGAACCGGATTGGCATCGACAGAAGTGCGTTCAAGTTCTGCCGTAAATCGAATGTAAGGAAAATCATGTGCGGAAATCGAGTCTAAATTTATATCGGCAGCTGTTCGTGTTTCCGCAAGTATTATTTCTTCACCGGAACTTCGACTGCGCCCCACAAGTCGTATAGTGGCGGCCGCATCATTAGCCTGTAATGAAATATTCGTCCGTGCCATGTTCCATTTTTTGGCGGGACCGAAGAATGGCGAGGCAACTTTTCCCTTTTTATCAAGATAAACCAGCGTATCAGTAAGTACGAGTGAATCTATGCGATCGCCGCATAATTCGCGAGCCGAGCCGGGTGCGCCGCCTTTTGTTCCGACCATTACATAGCCTGATGCGTAACGATCTTTTTCAACAATAGGTTTCCCGTTTGAATAATATTTGCCGTAAAAAACAGTGTCGGGCAGTCTTGCGCCGAATGTGTGCATTGTCGAAAGGAAAGACTCTGCATCGCCGTCCTGCCCCGGTTCGGTAAATAAGAAACCGTTCAGCCCGGCATCGCTAACGCTTAGAACCACCACGTCGCCAGTGGCGACCGAGTCTCGCAGATAGCGAACCACAGCATCGCAATTACCCATACGTTGCACCGGCCATGACGGCAAAGCAAAGCCGTAATAATCTCGGTAGAATCCCGTGGAATCAAACGGCTTGAAATGCACTATGTTGAAGTTGCTCATATACGGAGTTTCGATATACTCTTGCGAACCCACGATGATTCGCGAATAGCGGTATTTCTCCTCGTTAAGTCCGCAACGCGCTATGGTTACTATCGGCACTTTTCTTACGGCAAGCGACAGGCCGCCTGAACTGTCGGGAAGCATGGCCGACATATCGGCATATTTCCAGCCTGTATTCGAGCTTTGTTCTATCTCAACAAATTTATCACTTACAGTTGCGGTCGTTCGGAACGGAATAGTCAGCCAACTGCTTCTGTTTCCGCTCAAGGTATTCGTAGCCCTTACTCTTACTATATAATCTCCGTCGGGATTTAATGCAATGTCGGACGGCTGCCATTCCAAATATGCTTCGTGAAGCGTGATATTGCCCTCCGTTTTTGTCGCTGCGGCAGAAGCAATATTAGCGGTCATATCACCGTTCCAAATCTCACATTCATACCGCAAAAGCGCAGTGCCTTCGGGGCGAATGAAACGAAAAACAGGCTTATCGAAGGCTACGTTCCACAATGGCAACGGGTCAAGCGACTGTACGCCGCCGGTTAGTACGTCGAATGATGTTTGATAGAAGTTGCGTCCGCGCCGCCCTTCCGCCACCGAATTATCAAAATTTATTTCCAACGATAAGTCATGACGGCCGGGCTTATTCTCCGTTCTTAGGATAAATTCCGCAGGAACAGATGAGCATACGTCGTGAATAGACGCATAAAGAGTGTCAGACTGCCCGCTGTAACGATGAATCAATCGCACGGAAGCACTATCGAGATGCGTTCCTACATTGCGAACAAGAACACCGATGTAAGTTAATGAATCTGCTTCGCTTACAAACGGCGAACCGTTGGGGGACTCTATGCGGACATCATCATCGAGAACGTATAAATCGGGGATACTGTCTATAATAAATTGCGTAAGAGGGTCGCCGATAAGCGATACTTGCTGTTGCGCAACACGATAGTCAGGATTATATCCCAATCCGCCTTTTGCGGCATACAAAATATCACCGAGCCTGCGCATACCTTGCTGAATAGCCGTAAACATATTGTAATTCACGAACTTATCAATAACAACCACTCCTGTGCCCGTATTGCCGAAAGCGGCTATTGAACCTTTGCCGGCAGCCATTACATATCCTTCGTTGCGGCATTCCGAAAAAGGATTGGCGAATGCTCCGGTTTGACATGAGAACGTAGCGAGTACATTATATTTACTTCTGTTGATAAGTGTATTTACCTGCCAGCCGTCTACATCGAAAACTTCGGGTGCGCCATGCCCCCAAAAATTCAGCCATGCCGCTCCTGCATTAACTTGGTTGCGCACGGCTATTGCAAGTAATTGGTCAACTCCCCCGCCCGGATTGCGTCTCATTCGCGTAGTATCTATGCACACCGGAGCATCAAGCAAAATTTCCCGGGCAAAATCGAATACATTGTAAAATTCATTCTGCTGGCTATAACCGTCGCCGCCCGACAGAAAGAAAAAGTTGCGCATCCAAGGACGCGCCGACAAAGTGTCGTATTCGATAAGTTTATCTACAACTCCTTGAGCAGCTTCGGGAGTATGCGCGGGCAAGCGTCCTACGATAACGTCGTATTGCCTGTAGTCGCTAAGAGAACCGTACCAAAAATCCGACACAGGAAAACCATGGCTCGGTACAAAGTCGGTTTGATTTGACTTTGGCAATAAACGAAGCGGGTCCCAACTTGCATCGCCGAACAGTATCAAGTATGCGGGCGGTTTTCCCTTGTTTTCAGTTAAAAATCGCAAGTAATTTTTGATTGCTTCCGGTGTTTTTTTACCATAGGAAAATTCCTTGTAAATATCGTCTGTTGCCGCAGCAGCAACCGTGTATCCCTGCGAGCGGCGATAGGCAGCAAGACGATTGGCAGCCTGTATAAAGTCGTTATGCACAACGATTATTACGTCCGCATCGGTCGGCTCGGCGCGAAGCGTACTCGGCAATGACAGTGCAAGTTTTGTGTGTTCTATCGCTGATGCGTCCGCAAGCATAAGCGGCGATTCGTCGCCGGAAGGCAATGCAAGCAAGGCTTTATAGTTTGTGCCGCCTATATGCTCGTAAAAATTATCCGCTCGGGCAATTGTTTCCGAAACTTGCTCTTGCAATGAACCGGCAATGTTTTTTCGCAATATGCATGCCCATGCCCAATTCGCCGGAATATCGGCCTCTGCACCTTGTTCGACAAAAAATTCACGGATTTTTGCAGGCAATGATTCGACTGCACGATACGCAGCAGCTATTCCTGTACCAACAGGAAGTCCGTTTAAGTAATTTACCGCAGACTCGGATTTTACATCAAAAAAACGTATTGCTTTACCGCCGTCGGGATATGCGACCGCAATAAGAAGTCCCACGCCTTGAACGGTAGCCGAAGTGTCGTTTGCAGTTGCCGAGCAATCTCCTGCAACCGCCGCACCGGCAGCGAGGAATGAACCGGCCGTACCGTAGGTCAAAGCGTATTTTCCCGTCAATGTATCAATCGCCACTATTTTCCCAGCAGAAAATCCGGGCACCGAAAGGCGTGCGGAAGCAGACCGCGAAGGAACGGAAAAATTTGCATTACCGCGGGCTGCGAATGGTCTTGCTTTGCCGAATAGCGTAAAGTAGTCTACGCCCAGCGTTGGGTTTTCACTGCTTTTTACATTTTGATTGATAAACGTAAGAGAATTATTACCCGGAAAGAACATTGCGTCCGGAACTTTCGCCGTATAACGATAATAATCGTAATTGCCGGGTTGCTGTGCGGCAAGCGAATCGCCGTTAACAGCAAGCCTTACGTTATATTCGGCGGGTGCGGTTGTATAGGTATAGTATTTTGCCGAAAGATGCAACAATTCACCGACAGCCGGCAGAAAAGTCGCATTTGTGCGAAGCGTGTTATTGTAATGGTCCGTAAGCAACATTTTCCAAACGAACCCCTTACCGTAGGAAAAATTCTCCGAATCGTAAGATGACGAGCCGGGTGTTCCGACCAATACTCCCCAATTAAAATCGTGGTCTTCTTCTATGTGAAGTGCGATATTTACCGCTTTTACGGTTTCCGTCGCCGTAACTTCGCGCAGAGGCTGAAGTCGTGCGGACGAAGGCATATCTTCCAAAGTAAGGAAAAACGGCTCTTTATCGGTTACATAATCGTAATAAGTTGTATCGCCTGCGGCTCTACGTCCGGCGAAATAGAATGTGTCGGCGGCGGAAATAACCCCGTCATCATCGAGCACGGCAAGCGGATACGGCCGGCCTTTATACAACAATTCCAAGAATGCAGCAGGCTTTCCGAACCAGTCCGGTTTTGCGGCTATAATATCATTGCCCGTGAACATGGCCACGCCGTCGCGGGTAGTAGAAAGCCGTAAATATGTTTTTGAAAGATTGTACCAGTTATTGAAAGCGAGAATTTTTTCATCTTTTTTGCGATGTTGCAATTCTGCTTTTAGGATAATTTGCGAAGGATTTACAATGTCGGCAAAAAACCGACTCTCAATACTGTTGGACGGCACATCAAGAATTTGCTTGCCGAATCTAACATTCACCGTGCCGCTTTCGACTGCTGTAAGTTCTTCCGTAGCAACATCATAGAGAAACGGCTGCACTATTATTTCTACGAGTGGAACGCCACGCCTCTTTCCGGCATAACGAACGGTAACGGACGGTGCAAAATTATCGCCCTTATAGTAGTCTGCTTTTCTTAAAGTATTTTTTGCAAGTGCAAGTCGGGTTTTGCCGAGCGGACGCATAACTACATTATGCATAGAGGCGGAAAATCCGACAGTATCGGGAACTGCCGCAAGGAAGCGTAATTTATCGGCCGCGATATTCTCTGAAAATTCCCTATAGGCGTAGCGTGTATTAAGCGCAACTTGTGCCGCACCTTCATCTTCCTGCAACCGACATCGTAATTTCTGCCACGAAACAACAAACCCGCCGACATCGGGGCTAATATCAAATTCTTGTGCGATTAGCGGCAGCGAGCTGAAAGATAAAATTACCGCAAGCGGCATTATCAAGCGTACAACAAGCGTATTCATAGGCCGTGCAAATATGCGTTGAAAAGCGAAAAATAACTTTCGGTTTATATATGGACCCGCTTATTAACGATTTTGTTCTATATTTCGCATAAAAAAAAGCCGCATATCGCAATAAGCGTTACGCGGCTTAGATTTGCATCGTATAGAACCGTTATGATTTCGATTTCTGTGCAGACCCCATTTGGGCAAAAAGTTCGCCGAGTTTATTGGCAATTTCTTCTGCCAATTCGCCGCGTATATTGGCAGGGTTTGCCAGATAATCCGAAACCGCAGTTTTGACCTTTGCTTTTATCATTTCGGCATTGCCTTCCACCAAAGCATTGGCGAGAGTGTGCATATCTTTCGATACATCTTCGAGAGTGCCTAATTGACTGCGATTTGCATCTTCCATTTTCTTAAGCATTTTATCCATACGTTCTTCCTCTTGCGTATAGACAAGCGAGAATGCCAATAGCGCGAGCATGGAGCCTTCAAGGAAAATCGCACCCAAAATCAATGACGGGCGTGTAGGCGGAATAAATTTAAGTCCGCGCACACCGATTATCACAATAAGGATAGCCGCACCGCCGTAAGCAGCACCGGTAACGTTATTGGAGTATTTTTCCGTAAAGTGATGCGACATATACAAGCGCAGACCTTTCATAAACATAAGGTGATTATTGCTGTATTTTTGTGCGGCAATAACATCTTCGATTTCTTTCTGTACGAAATCCGAGAAGAACTCTTTTATGCGTAAATAAATCACCTCACGGCGAAATTCCACAAGGTCGGTATTGTCATCTAAAATCTCCGATAGAGTCAATCGGCGGCTTATTCCGTATTCTTCATCTTGTTCCGTGCGTGCCCAAACGGTTTTGAAAGCCGCAATAACGGATTTACGTTTATCGACATCTTCGGACATCATGCGCAGTTTTGAATCCTGCATTGTAAGAAAGTCTACGATTTGGTCGCTGAATCCGGTTTGAAGGCGAATTTTAGATTTTGTATGAATGATTTCGCGATCAACTTTATTAGCCATAAGCCCTATGCCCGACGGAAGAATAAGTGTCAGTAACATAGATATACCTGCCCCCATAACAGCGGCAAGAATACTGATGGCAAATGCCGGCTCGAGAACTATGGCTTCCTCGCCAAGTTTAGGTGCTTTTACTATCCATTCGTTCGATTCCTTAACATAACCGTCATTTTCGACGGTGCGATGGCGGTTAGTAAAATCGAAAATATAATCGGTTTTGATGACACCTTTTAATTTGCCCGTATATTGCGCAGTTTCACTTGCCTTTTCGGCCAGAACTCCGTCAATGCGCGGTAATTTCTTGCCTTCGGGCGAGAAAAGGGCGGCAACCATAACTTCTATGGCTTTCGGCATTACAAATTGATAGAATCCGAAAGTAAATGCCGAAAATAATACAAGTAACACAAGGTAATGCTGAAAACCGGTCTTAGCGCCGTGATGTCCGGGGACTTCTTTTGCTGTCATAGATAAGCGCTCCTAAGAAAAAAATTAAGAGATTATGTTAAACAAGTTATTATTGAATTAATCGCGGTTTTACGCCGTAAATACTACGGCTGTTATGTTTGCAGTGCAAACGCCTTCGCACCGGCTACATTAGGAAATGTAAAATATGCCGGCCTTTTCGCAATGTCATAGCGCAAATATACGGATAAACACGGCGCATTTCGTAATTTTGTAGCCATGAGAAGCAAAACTCTTATTGCATCGTGCGTTTTACTGCCTTCCGGCACTATTCGCGGCGGTTCGTTCCTAAGCGGATTGGCCTGGCGCGATGCCCTGCTTTTTCACGTCTGCGCAGCCTCGGCGATACCGATTCCCACCATCGGATAATTCCATATAAGCACTTTAATTGCAACTATTTACTTGCGTAAATCCCAATTTTACGCCGAAGTCTGTTTGCTCGCGGCACATTCGCCGCAATCAATCTTAATTTATCCACAAAACAGGAGCATATTTATGCCAACCGAATTTAACGCATATAACCGTAATTTCGATTCGCCGGCAACCCACTACAGTCCTCGTTTTCACGTCGACGCGCCGAACGTTATCGCCGAACTTAACAACCACATACTTGCGGACGGCTTCAAGCCGATTGTAGACCTCGCTCATAGCAAAGGCAGTTATTTGACCGATAAAGTTACAGGCAAACGCTATCTTGACATGTTCACTTGCATTGCTTCAATGCCGATAGGCTGGAATCATCCTAAAATGACCGACCCCGCTTTCCTGCATTATTTAGCGCAGGCGGCAATAAACAAGCCGAGCAATTCCGACCTCTATTCGGAGGAAATGGCCGCTTTTGTCAAAACTTTTTTCAAAATTGCAGTACCCGACCATTTCAAATACGGCTTCTTTATTGAAGGCGGAGCATTGGCCGTAGAGAATGCCCTGAAAACTGCCATTGATTGGAAAGTGCGCCAAAACTTTCGCAAAGGTATACAGACCGAGCGCGGTCATCAAATTATGCACTTTCGCCAGGCTTTCCACGGGCGTTCGGGTTATACTATGTCGCTAACAAATACCGACCCTACAAAAACCGCGCTTTATCCGAAATTCGATTGGCCGCGAATTCATAATCCTGCTGTTCGTTTTCCGCTTGACACCGCAAATCTCGAGCAGGTTATACGCGAGGAAAATATTGCCGTAGAGCAAATGAAAGCAGCTTTTGCAGCCAATCCGGACCATATAGCGGCCATAATTTTAGAACCGATACAAGGCGAAGGCGGAGATAATCATTTCCGCCATGAATTTATGCAAACTTTGCGCAATATTGCCGACGAAAACGACGCATTGCTGATTTTCGACGAAGTACAGACCGGAATGGGAATTTCCGGCGAAATGTGGGCGCATCAAGCAATAGGCGTTAACCCCGACATTATTTCTTTCGGTAAAAAGTCGCAAGTATGCGGCATTCTCGTCGGCGACCGTATTGATAATGAGCCCGAACACGTTTTCCGCGTTTCCAGCCGGATAAATTCCACGTGGGGCGGCAATTTAACCGATATGGTGCGCGTAGCCCGCTACCTTGAAATAATAGATGAAGAACGTTTAGTTGATAATGCGCGCAATATGGGACAATTACTGCAAAGCACACTTCAAAAACTTGGCGAAGATTATCCCGATACTGTTTCCAATGCTCGCGGCTTGGGATTATTCTGTGCTTTCGATTTACCTTCTGCCGATATTCGTGCTAAATTCCTGAATAAAAGTTTTGAACAAGGACTTATGATTTGGATTTGCGGCGAACGTTCGGTAAGATTCCGTCCGCCACTCAATATATCCGCCTCCGAAATTCAAGAAGCAGACAGCATTATTCGCAACATCTTAAACGATTTGAAAAACGCCTGATAATACAGTAGAATAAATTCAAATTCTGAAAAGCCCTGCATCGCTTAAAACCGGTCGGGGTTTTTTTATTTATTAGAAAATTGAAAAAAAAATACTTCAATTTTATCGTTAATTGTAAATCTCGTACTATCTTATCTAACACTGTTAGTTGTAGGATGTTAGAAAACTTAACCTATTCCCAAAATAAAATCAATCAAATAAATATCTTTGTGTTTATTCCGCTATGCAGCACAACTACCGTCGTGCCGGTTTTGGTGCAACACGAATAATTAATGCGATTCTGTATCAAGGACTCAGATTATCATTGTTCGGTGATTTCTGTAATAAAATAATTTATCATGCCCCTATTTTCAATGCAAAAAACATCTCGAAAACAGGGGCATTTTGTGTCAAATAAAAAATATTACGCATCCTCTGCTACTTTTTTGTAATTAAGGGGTTATTATGGTAAGACAAAAATATTTTGTAACAATTTCTCATTTCTGAAAATATATTGTAAATGGCAAATCAATATCTGCAAAGACCAAACATCAAAATCAAAAAATTATACTCAACCTGTCGCGCGGTTGCCCGAAGCGCCACAGCGAGTTAAAACGCCAAGCTAACGGGCAGAAAATATCTCCGCAGAAGCACAAACTCTGCGAAGTTGGAAACCCGCGCAAGCCAATAATTAACTGAACCGTCAAGCGTGGGAAATGTACGACGAATCCGTAAAGTACATAGCGTAAAAACACCTTGTTTTGAAAGGAAAACTGTATGAAAACTCTGTTTACAAGGTTATACTAAATTTTTAATGGAGTAAATTTACAGGGAGAAAGTTGGAAATGGAATTTATAGATTTTCTACGTGAGATGTTAGGCATTACCGAAGATTTTGCCATTACTCGAATAGATAAAGATG
>JADZAA010000010.1 GCA_020852855.1 Bacteroidota bacterium | reverse complement strand
TGAACGGGAAAATACAATCGGTAATATCTAAAGCAAGAGGATTTTTAAATTTCGAGCGATTTAGAATTAACGCCCTATTCTACTTCGGAAAACTTAACTTTGCTCCATTAAAATTTTAGTAATGCCTCTTTTTTTATGCATAGTTGTCTTCTTGTGACTTATACAATTTAATGGAAGTATTTTTTCAAGGAAGTATCGGTTTTTTATGTTTGAAAATATTTTTAATCGAAAATAATTTAATGCCGTTATTGCAATCCAATAACAAAAAATAATTTGCAGAGCATAATCAACAAAACAAAAAATATTCGGAGCTTTTAATTTATTCGCTGAAACTCTTGTTTGCGATGAAAAATTGTTGCAAAAATACAATGCAGAATCGGTTGTAAAAATAATCACGGCATTGTGTGATAGGCAGATAGATAACAGTTCGTCTGTGCGCAGGCTGCTGCTGCTTGCCGAACAACTTCTTTGTTTTATTTATTCGCTTTCGTTGATGCGGCAAACGGAGATAAAAGAGCAATATTGGCAGGTTGATTTTCTATTGAAAGGCTGAACGGTGAAAATGCCGACTGCGATGGCCGCAACATTTCGGCGGGCTTTTTCTGCGGCGAATTCTATCATATTGTCGCGCTCATTCTCGTCGGCAACGATTTGTTTGCTCGGAGTTCTCGTTAAATTATTTTTTTCGGCTATTTGCGAGTTTTTAGGAAGTAAAACAAAGTTTTCCGCTACAGCTTTGCCTTTTTGCACATCGAAAACGGGGCGAAGCAAGTAATACGCAGCGGCGACGGGATTTGCGGCTACGCCGTAGTAACTTTCCATGATTTTTTGCGAGGCAATCAAATACAGCGGCATTTGGAATGATTGCCCTTTTTTGATATCGGCATTTGTTTTTACCGAAGAGCCGGATTTATAATCAACAACGATAAAATCTTTATTTGCACCGGTGCCGCCGATTTCCAATCTGTCTATTTTGCCTCGCAACAATAAGCCGCCTATATCAATGGCTGGAAGCATACCACCGCCGGCCGACTTCATTCCGAAGCCTATTTCGAATAAAGACGGATAAAATTCAGCTGATGCCATACCGGAATTTATATCTGCGTCAAGCCGTCGTGTTAAGTCGCCGTTTTGTTTTTCGGTTCCCAACAAATCGCGCTTTTCCAATTCAAAAAACGGGTGATCAAAACCTATTGCGGCAAATTCTTCGCGGGCAATTTGATGCAAAACGTCCCGATAGTATTGCTTGCGCTCCGGCCGTAATTTTACCGGTGCGGCGGGTGGCAAAGCTTCGCTTGTGTCGGAAACTATTCGGCCGGTTTCGCCGGAAGCAAGCATTTCTTCTTGTATCTTACGGTAAAATCTATACATTATCAGATGCAAAAGACTACCGCGCTCTACACTTGTCAGTGCAGAGTCGGATTTCTTGCGCTCGTTTAGTCGCAATACACGTTCGGCAAAGTATTTGTAAGGACAAGCGGCATACGTTTCCAGCTCACTTATGGAGAACGGCCTTTCCAGATTTCTCTTTATCTCGACGAAAAAATCTTCCGGCAACTCACCGGTGAAACGTTGGGGCGTATTGATTCTGTTTTCAAGATAAAACTTAATATACTTTGTTGTTTCCAGAATATGTGCCGACGGGTATATTGCTTGTGCTTCGGAATAATCGGCATATTTCAGCAGGTCGGCTGTTGATGTAACGGCCTCGCGCCACGAACATTCGCTCCATTGCAACATATCGGTTTCCGCAATGCGGTCTGCCGCCAGCTTGCACAGATTGAAAACCCGATTGTCATCGCCCAGCGTCGAGATTTTCAGCAATGCGTCAATAAATGGGGAACGAACGCTTTGCTCGTCGCCGTTGCGTGAACAATAGGTCAGAAAAATATGACGTTCATGGTCTTCTTCTTGCTCTAAAACGCCGGCTAGTATTTGATAGAACTGCATTCTCTCGGCGCGGATAAACCGATCCTCCGTGTCGGGCAACTCTTTGCCAATAAAAGAGTCGGGAATATAAATAGACGGAAATTCGCCGTCATTAAGTCCGCAACATATAACAATTCGATACGGAATGCCGCGGGTTTGTTCCAAAGTTGTTACGGTTATGCCGTAGCCGGATTTTTCTCTTGTTTGATATTTTGACGCATCTACGGCAATTCTGAATTTATCGGCAAATTGTTGCAGGCTCAATTTCCGGCGGCCGAAACGCCGTTCCTGCACTCCCGCTATTTCGTCGAGCAGTTCAAGCAAAACGCCGAGTGCGCGTGCATCTTTTTCAACCTCCGAAAACACTTGGTCACGTTCCGTTTTCGATGCAAAATTCCGTGCTTGTGCATGAGCAAAAAAATCAGTGATTGAATCGCGAATATGGAATTTTTCTATTATGAAGTGTTTTATCAATGCCGCGATTTCCGACGGTGCCGCCGAAGTATTCGGTTCGGGCATTGATTCGCATAATGCATCGAAATCATTGACCGCCCGTTGCGACGAACCCAATTCACGCTCTGCTCGAATAATGTCTAACGGGTCGGAAAATATGTCGGTACGAAGACGTTCAAGCCTTTTGCCGGCACGCTCTGTTTCGCGCAGGAATGTTTGCTTCCAATGGTTACGGCCGCCGCGCCGCGCACCGCCGATTATACGCAACCGCTCGGCCGTAGCATATAAGTTTACGCCATCTATAAATTCGCCGGCATCGGAATTTTTAAATCTTAAATAAGGGTTTTGCAATGCACGATGAACATCTTGCCGACGGAAACCGTTCAATACCATATCCAATACTGCAAAAAGTGCGGTGGTTACGGGTGATTTTGCCAAAGGAAATCGGTCGGTAACGTTCGTCTGTATATTGTGTTCGCCGAAAATCTCGCGTATCAGGTTGGAATATAATTCTATTTGCCGTGTTGCGATACACATTTCGGCAAGAGGAATATTGCGCTCTATTGCCAAATGACGAACAAGTTTGGCGATGGAAATAACCTCGTCTGTACGGTCACCGGCAGCCAGAATACTGACGAAACGTGAAAAGCCGTGATGGAATATTTGTCGCTCGGAATTGAACAACCAGCGTCGTAAATACGCTGCAAGCGGCAAAAACGTACGCATATCGGCTGGCACTTCGTCGTTAAACGCAGGAATTTCGTCGAGTTTTTTGATATATAAGCCGGACTTTGCAAAACGTTCTAGCGTATCGGCCAAATTACCGAAAAGCGGGCCGTTGTCGGTGGAATAATCCAAGCGCAGAGCCAACGGAACATTCAATTCACTCAGGGCAACAATGAATTCGACTTCCGGTAACTTAAACTCGGTGAAGCCGTCTAAGAAAACAGATGTTTCGGCGTGGAAGAATTTGCTTTGCGGCGATATTCGGTCTGCTTTAAGTGCTTGCGTAACAATATGCAATGAAGCGGGTTTATCCAATAGATTATTGTCAAGCAAACGTTCGTATTCGGCGTAAAGTTGCGCTAAATCGGCAAGTTTTGCAGTGTCTATTTCCTCGCCGCTTGCCATTATGCCGTAACTGTCGGCGGTTGCGTTGGCGCGTTCTACGTCGGCCAGCAGATTCTCAGGTGTAATGCCGTCCTCTTTCAGTCCGAATATTACCGATGCGAGTCTTTGCAACGCAACGGGCGAGAGCCGGTCTTGTTTACGACGAAAAAAACGCAGTTCGGCCGTTTCGGCGGCTTCTTCAAACAAAGCAAGTCTGTACGCATCGGAAATAATTTGCGATTTTTCTGCCTGCGGCATCATGTAAAATATTCGCAGGGCAAGTTGTTCCAGATTACAGATAAGCGGTGAGGAGGCGGGCAGAGAATGCAGTGCGTATATTTCGCGTGTGAATTTTCTTTGCAAATAACGTGCGCGGCGGCCGGTAGGCACAACCGTAATGAAATTGTCAAGTCGAGTATATTCGCGTGCTTTTTGCCTTGCCTCGTCAAGCGAAGTCGCCATATTGCCCGGCAACTCATAGTATGCACGATTAACAATAAGATACGCCATTATCTTTTTGTTCCGAAAAATCCGTGCAGGCGACGCTCCATCCAACGCGACAGATACACAAACGGCAACCCTATCATCAGATAAATTATAGCAACTTGTATTCCTATGCCGAAATACTCGTCAAAATATGTGGTGCGCAATCCGGTGTAGGTTTGCGTCAATTCCGTTAACGTAATCATTGAAACCAAAGACGAATCTTTAATCAGCGCGATGAAATCGTTAGTAACGGGCGGCATTACTATTCGTACAGCTTGCGGCAGTGTTACATGGCGAAGAGTTTGCCAGCGCGTCATTCCAAGCGCAATGGCGGCTTCGCTTTGGCCTTTGGGAATTGCCAATATACCAGCGCGGTAGTTTTCGGCTTCCGATGCCGCATAATTAAGCCCAAGCCCAAGCCAACCGGCAATAAACGGGCTGAATGCAATGCCGACACTCGGCAAACCATAAAAAATTATCAATAATTGTATCAACAGCGGAGTTCCGCGAATTACTTCAATATAAGTGATTGCGGCATACCTTACAGGCGACGGCCCGTAAATTCGCATAACGGCAAGAATAAGCCCCCAAAACATGGCAAGTCCCATTGACGAAATCGAAACAGTCATAGTCATTCCGGCGGCTTTGGCAAAAAGCGGCATAAAAGACAAATAACGCTCCGCACGCTCTCGCCATGTTAATTTAGGCTCTAACGAGTCAAGATATTCGTCATATTCCGTAGGCGGCGTAATCATTGGGCGATGGTCGTCCAAATAATCCGCCATGGCATCATTCCATAAATTCCAACGCTCAAGTATTTTCCGAAGTTTACCCGAACGTTGCAACGAAAAAATTGCTTCGTTAATTTGTTCAATTAGTTTTACATTGCCTTTTGCAACCGCTATACCGTAGCGAATCGTATCTATCGGCTGTTCTACAATGCGCAACCCCTTGATTGCCGGTACATAATACATTGCCACGGGTGCATCAATAATGAATCCGTCAATTCTGCCGAGCATTAAATCTTGATAACCGTCAATCTCTTGGTCGTATTGCTTGATATTAAATCCACCCACTTTATTCAGATAATCCAATGCTTCGGACCCCGTAAGAGTGCCTATTTTATTGTTATACCCCTTAAAATCGTTCAGCGAATTAACGGTAGCATCGGCATTCCGAACTACCAAACTGTAGCTCGAGAAATAATACGGTGCCGAAAACAATGCGCCCTCCTGATGCTCCGGCGTTATTGCCACGCCGTCTATAACCACATCATAAGTATTGCGCTCAAGTCCGGGAATAAGCCCGTCCCATGTGTTTTGCACGTGCTCAATTTGTAAGTGCAATTGCTCGGCAATGGCCTCTATTACTTCAACGTCGAATCCTTTTAAGCGCGACAAGTCTTTGCGGTCGGCAAAACAATACGGCGCACCGCTGCTCGCGTCGGCCCCATAGCGCAAGGTCGAGATGTTTAATCCATTGTTTCCCGATTGATTGGCACTGCCTTGTGCATATATAGTCCGGTCGGCGAAAATCAAAAATATCGCCGTAAGAAGTGCAAGTCGTATCGAAAAATAAAAAACGGTAGATATATTCATAATTTCAAGTAAAAACATATCGGGAACAGCACATCGATTATTTTCTTTGTACCCGCTTTAAGAAACGGCGAACGCGCTCGTCATTCGGATTTTCAAAATGTGCGTCTTCCTCGATAATTTCCACAAGTTCACCCTTATCCATAAACACTATATAATCCGACGCTTCACGGGCAAACTGCATTTCGTGCGTTACCACAACTTGCGTCATATTCTCGCGGTCAAGTCCGCGCATTACGTCCAGCACTTCGCCTACAAGCTCTGGGTCTAGCGCGGAAGTCGGCTCGTCGTACAGCATAACGCTTGGCGACATTGCAAGCGCACGGGCTATTGCCGCCCGTTGCTTCTGTCCGCCGGAAAGCGAATCGGGTAGACGGTCGGCAAATTTACTCAATCCTACTTTGTCAAGAAATATCATGGCTTTTTCGCGGGCCTGCTCTGCATTTAACCCCTGCACGACTATAGGTGCAAGCATCACGTTATCTACTACGGTTTTATGCGGAAAAAGATTGTAGCTCTGAAATACCATGCCTATTTGTTGCCGCAATAAATGTGCATTTCCCGAAAACTCTTTTGATATGGGTTGCTTTTTATTTGTGCGTGCAAGCCTTATGCCGTTGATTGTAATAGAACCGGAGTCAAGTATTTCCAAACAATTCAAACAGCGCAAAAGAGTGGATTTACCGCAACCCGACGGCCCGATAATAGAAACCATGTCGCCGCGGTGAATAGTCAGCGAAATATCGTGAAGCACAATAGTTTCATCAAAACTCTTGACTAAATTCTCGATAGTTATGATAGGCGAGCCTTCATTTTGCAGATGGCGTTTCATGCACAAGCCGCTTAGTGTATAATTTCCACGGTAAATTATGAATAATTTTTGGATATTTTTGATACAGATACCGCTTTTTGTGTTTTTTGGCACTGACGGCAGCAATGTTTCTTGTAAATGATAATACGCCATTATTGCACCTGCAACGAACGTAACGGCGAAATTTCAGTAATTTTGTGCTAACGAATCTTTCGAAACTTTGAATTTTGCATGAAAATTCTTTCGCTTTCGCTCTCCGTTTTTATATGCCTTAATTTCTATCCGCTGTCTGCGCAAACTTCCGCTCCGTTGCCGGACGGTTTGCAAGCAGATATTGCATGGCGGGCATGGCAACATGGCAATGTAACGTCTGCCGAAAAATTATTCCGAGCCGAAACCAATGCAAATCCCGAATCTTTTCAGGCTTTGGCTGGTTTGTTCGAGCTTTTGATGTATAGGCAGAAAACCGACGAAGCAATGGCACTTTTGCCGCGCATTGCCCGTGCCGGCGAGTCGGCTTATCCGTTTTTATTTTCCGTATGGAACGAAATTTCGCTTTACAATCAGAAATTTGAGCCGAATAATGAAACTGTCGAAATTTTGGAGTCTTTAACCGAAACGGCTTCGGCCGATAAACGCGGCGTTTTAAGTGCGCTTGCGCTCGAAAGATTAGGCCTTTTTTATTTGCAGAACGGGGATACGGTTACGGCAACCGCCAAATTCGATAAACTTGGTGCGATTGACCGTTGGGCTGTAATCGGGCCTTTTGATAATATATCGGAATCCGGATTTGAAAAAGTATATCCGCCGGAAGGAAAATTCAATCCGGCGGCGCAGTGTATCGGCAAAGGAAATATTCCGGTAAAATGGTTCGAAATTCCGACAGTCAGGCGCGATAAATGGATTGATTTCGAGTATTATTATGCGGTCGGTGCGGATATTTATTATGCAAATTGCTTCGTTTATTCGGAAATCCGCCGACAAGTTGATTTCCGGCTCGGTGTGTCCGGCTCGGTAAAAGCATTTCTTAACGACGCGCTTATCGTTCAGGACGAAGACGAAAAAAATAACGGCTACGACACTTATATTCAAACCGTAACGCTTAACGCCGGCTGGAATCGAATTCTCGTTAAAACCGGAAACGGAGAGATTGAGCGCAATAATTTTGCTCTGCGGCTTACCGATAGTTCGGGTATATCTGCAAAAGGATTGAAATATTCCGCTTCGCCTCAAGTTTATATTCCGGCTGCTTCTGCCGGAAACAATGCTCTTATCCCGAATTTTGCAGAGCAGAATTACCGCGAACAACTAAGTAAAACGCCCGATTCTCCGCTTGCTATTCTATCTTTGGCCGGTTGCTATTTGCTGAACGACAAGCATATCGAAGCCGAAGCCGTATTGCTCGACGGGCTTAAAATGCGCCCTAATGCGCCGTTCTATATGGCAAAACTGCTGGAAGCGTATTCGCGCTCAGGCAAAAACGACGAATTGCAGGCACTGCGCGATAAACTTATCAAAACGGATTCGCTTTATGCGAACGGAATAGTATATGATTTTAACGAAAAAATCCAAAATGAAGATTACGATGCCGCCGAATCTGCTTTGCATCGTTACGAGGAAATATATGCGGACAGTCCGACTGCCATTGCATTAAGAATACAATTATATGGCAAGAAATCTCAGAACGAACAATTTATTTCGGCTATAGAATCCGCCTATAATCGTTTTCCGAATATATGGGAATTTGCTACGGCATATTCTTCGACCGTTATGGGGCGTTCGCAAGATAAAGACAGCGTTATCGGGATTATGCTTCGCGCTTTGAGGCATAATTATACCGTAGCGCATCTTTGGGATATTGCGTCATTGTATCTTTCGTTTTCAAATGTAACCGAATGGGAGAAATTCACACGCAAGGCGGTTGCATTGCAACCTGTAGCCTGCGGCTATTATCAAGCGATAGCCGAGCAGTATTTGACTATGCAAAAACCCGACGATGCTCTGCCTTTTATAAATCGTGCTTTGGAAATCAGCCCACAGTCAGGGGTATTTCATCGTTCATTGGCGCGTATTTACCGTGCAAAAAACGACTCCGCCAATGCAGTCAAAGAATTTAAAGCGACAATTAAATACAGTCCGATTGATTTCGACACACGCGCCGAACTGCGTGCATATCAAGGTAGACCGTCGTTATTTTCACATTTTGCCGCTGTTAAAACCGACAGTATTATCAGAAATGCACCTACGGCAGAAACATATCCCGATAAAGATTATGCTATTTTATTCGAGGAGGAAAAACGCATTGTCTACGAAAACGGGGCTTTTGAATATACGGTAGAAATGATTGTACGATTATTTACGGCCGAAGCCGTTGATTTTTGGAAAGAATATTCGATATCCGTTACAAATGAGAATGACGGATATTCTATTGAAAAAGCCGTTTCTATAAAATCGGACGGGTCTGAAATAAATGCCGATATTTCCGGATACGATGTCGTATTTAAGTCGTTGGAAACAGGCGATATAGCGCACGTTCGCTGGCGTGTTCGCAGCTTTAACGGCGGCGTATTCCCCAATAAATTTTGGGATTCATACATACTTAACGGCAATGTCCCTATTCGATACATAAGATTTGCGTTGCTTGTAGCCGATACCGTAAAATTTGATTGCCGGACACGCAATTCATCTCTGGAACCGGATATACGCCGCGTAGAAGACGGCGCGATATATGAATGGACATTGCGCAATGAACAGCCGGTAGAAGATGAAATCGGTATGCCTTCATGGTACGAAATAGGGAAAAATCTTGAATTTTCGAGTATTCGCTCTTGGGGCGAAGTAGTGCGCTGGTATTTAGACTTGACACGCTCACAAATAAAACCTTCGCGCGAAGTGCGCGAACAAGCGCGAAAAATTCGCGATTCCATCGGAACGGCTTCATCTGACCTTGAAGTAATTCGTGCCGTTTACGAATATATTACTCGGAATATACGCTATAGCAGCGTTTCTTTCCGACAGTCTGCATTTATTCCGCAAAAGGCTCGTGTTGTTCTAACGACAAAAATAGGAGATTGCAAAGACCTCGCCACTCTTTTTATCACCTTAACAGCCGAGTTCGGGATTAAATCGCATTATGTTCTGGTTAACTCTTTCGACCCCGGATATGCGCGACAGAATCCGTTGCCTTCGCCGTGGGCGTTCGACCATTGCATTGCGGCGGCGGAAGTAGGCGGCAAAACGTTTTATATTGACTTGACGGCTCCCGATTTTGCTGTTGGCGCAGCCCCCGAAAGCATAATCGGAACATTTGCATTGCCGATTAAAGAAGAAACGATTGCCCCGATAACTCTTTCGCAAGCATTATTCAAAAGCAATAATTTGAAACGTGTTACCAACGCAAGGTTTTTGGAAAACAACAAGACGCAATTTGAAATTTCTTCTACGCGCAGCGGCTGGCTGGCAGCTGGGATGAGAAGTAATTATCGTGAAAAATCACAAAAAGACCGCGAAAAGATGCTCGGCGAATCACTTTCACAGGAATTTCAAAACGTCGAAATTCAAAATTTTACTTTTGATAATTTTGAAGATATTCAGCAAGATTTGAAATATGCGGCACGCTATACCGTGTCGGACTTGGCAAGCGAGGCGGGCAGTTTCTATGTATTGAAAATGCCGTGGGCGGAAACATGGACTCCAAGCCCCGCTTTTACACTCGAAAAGCGTACGTTTCCATTGGATTATCCGTTAGATGCCGACACAGTAAAAGAAACTCTGACAATTTATCTGCCGGAGGGAACAATTCTTATGGAAACGCCGAAATCGGTGAAAAAATCGTCGCCCGCGGCCGAATATTCCGTGAATTATTCGTATTCAGACGGAATATTGCGCGCCGAGCGCACCGTTGTTAAGAAAAACGGATTTATTCAGCCTGCCGAATACGACTTGTTCAAATCTATGTATAATGCTGCCGTGAAAGAAGATGCAAGGCAACTGTTACTGAAATCGGCCGGTGGCAGAAATTAAGAATATTGCAAAAAATAAACCGATAAAATAAACCGATAAAATATGAACAAATATATGAATTTCAGGAAGCGAACGGCTGTATGCGGCGAATTACGCCCCGAAAATGCAGGGCAAATTATCGTTCTAAACGGCTGGGTTGATTCCACTCGCGACCATGGCGGCGTTATTTTTACCAATCTGCGCGACCGTTACGGCATAACTCAAATAGTTATTTCGCCGGAAACGCAACCCGAATTGGCTGCCCGCGCCCGCGAATTGAAAGCAGAATATGTGATTTGGGCAGAAGGTACGGTTCGTATGCGCGAAAATCCAAATCCTAAAATACCGACCGGATTGGTAGAAATATCGGCATCAGACTTCGGCGTTATTAACACAGCCGAATTATTGCCTTTCGAGATTTCTGACGAGCAACTTGCAGGCGAAGAGTTACGGTTGCGCTACCGCTATTTAGACCTGCGCCGGCCGGCCTTGCAAAATAACTTTATTATTCGCAGCAAAGCATACCAAATAATTCATAATTATTTTGCCGAAAACGGATTTTTAGAATTTGAAACACCAGTTCTCACAAAATCCACGCCCGAAGGCGCACGTGATTATCTTGTGCCAAGCCGAGTGCATAAAGGCTCGTTCTACGCATTGCCGCAGTCGCCTCAAATATACAAGCAATTGCTTATGGTATCCGGTTTCGACCGATATATGCAAATTGTAAAATGCTTCCGAGATGAAGATTTACGTGCAGACAGACAGCCGGAATTTACGCAAATTGACGTAGAAATGTCGTTTGTAGAGCAAAACGATATAATATCGCTTGCCGAAGGTTTGATGGTGAAATTATGGCGTGAAATACTCGAAATAGAAATATCCGCTCCGTTTCGTCGAATGAGCTATCGCGAGGCTATGTCGAGATACGGCTCCGATAAGCCGGATTTACGCTTCGACCTTGAATTGCATAATATTACCGATATTGTGTGCCATTCCGAATTCTCCGTGTTTGCATTGGCAGCTGCCGAAGAAAACGGTGCAGTAATGGCAATGAATGCTAAAAATTGCGCTTCTTTTTCGCGTAAAACTCTCGACGAATTGACTGAACACGCCCGTAAATACGGCGCGAAAGGGCTTGCGTGGATGAAGTTTACCGACGGAACGGCGCAATCACCCATAGCCAAATTCCTGAAAGATGAAGAAATATCTGCAATTAAAGCAAAACTCGGCGCAGAAGACGGCGACCTATTACTGTTCGGTGCCGGAAATTGGGGGAAATGTTGCTCTTTTATGGGTGCCGTGCGGCTTGAAACAGCGCGTAAGTCGGGTATTTACGAAAATATTCGTTCAAAATTTTCATTCCATTGGGTTACGGAATTTCCGTTGCTTGAATACTCGGAAGATGAAAGTCGCTACGCGGCCTGTCATCATCCCTTTACGTCGCCTATGTCGGAAGACATTGCACTTTTATCGGAAAATCCAGCAACAGCACGAGCAATTACGCATGATTTGGTCGTTAACGGCTATGAAACTGCCGGCGGAAGCATCAGAATACATGACAATGCCGTACAGCAAACCATGTTCGATTTACTGGGAATGAGCAGGGAAGAGGCGGAGAAAAAATTCGGATTTTTGCTTTCCGCACTACGCTACGGTGCGCCGCCGCACGGCGGTATAGCATTTGGATTAGACCGTTTATGTATGTTGCTGTGCGGTTCCGAAAATATACGCGACGTAATTGTATTCCCCAAGACAACAAGCGCGTTATCGCTGATGGACGGTTGCCCGTCAGATGTTTCGGCCGAGCAACTGAAAGAACTTGGCATTATGCTTGCAATGCCAAAATAATATCGCAAAACTATTATGTTTTCGCGTAGATTTTAATTTTCCGAACAGAAATGAGAAATGAATTTAACTATGTCGGACTTAACAGAACAAAACGAAAAGAATATAAGGCGGCGTGATTTTCTTCGACTTTCGCTCGGCGCGGGCGCATTGTTTACATTCGGCCGTCTTAATGCTTCGCAACAAAAAAATCGCATGGCAACCGCGCAAAGCGATACCGACAGGGAAGCTACTACGTGGTATGTATTCGACCATATTATCACTTATGCGAGAGCGAACGGATTCCATGAATTGCCGCTTGGCGAAATAATGGGAAAAATCGGTAAAGTACTGATTGCCACGCCTTATGTGGGCGGAACTCTCGAAGGCTCGCCGGAGCGTTGCCGTATTGATTTAACGGGTATGGATTGCGTAACTTTCTTTGAAGATGTTCTTGGCATATCGCGTATATTGAAAAAAGGAAAAACAACATTCGATGATTTAATTAAAGAAATAACTTATACGCGCTATCGCGGCGGTAAACTGAACGGTTACCTGTCGAGATTGCATTATACGGCAGATTGGATAGCAGATAATACAATTAAAAAAGTCGTCAAAAATATTACGCCCATGCTTGCCGGGGCCGTGCAGCTTCCGTTGAACGTATCGTTTATGTCGCAACATCCGCAATATTATCCGCCGCTTGCCGCAGATGAAACGCTTGTACCTCGAATCGCCGAAACGGAACGTGCGATAAACGCAACAAAGCATTGGTACGTACCCACTTCGGCGGTAAAAACAATAGAGCCGCAACTTATGACCGGCGATATAATTGCCGTTGCTACAAATAAGGAAGGTTTGGACTATGCCCATACTGGACTGATTTTTCGCGACGAGCGCAACCGTGCCCGTTTTTTGCACGCTTCACTCGATAAAAAGCGCGTATTTTTAGATAAAACAATTTCCGGCTACCTGAAAGGTGTTCCGTCGCATATCGGCATTACCATTGTCAGACCGATATAAAAATACCCTGAAAAAATACAAAGAAAAAATACAGATTTTTGCCGTATCTATTTTTTTGAAAAAAAATAATAGATTTTTAATAGAGTAGTTGTTACATTGTAAATCAATTAGTTAGACAATAATTCCATAAACCTGCACAAACTTCTAATACTTCATTGTAAAAATTTATATTGCGCAATCTTAATCGGTCGGATAATATCC
>JADZAA010000009.1 GCA_020852855.1 Bacteroidota bacterium | reverse complement strand
TGTGGGTTTCATAATAATATGCAAGATTTTACTGACAAAAGTAGAAAAATTTGCAAATTCTAACAACCCTTTTTATACATAATATGTTGATAAACAATATATTATGCCCTATTTAAGGGTTGACTACATAAAGGCGGCTTATAGTAAAAGTATTCATACTTTAACACTCCGATTTTCCCTACGGCTATAAAAAAAATCTGCCGCGCCGAAGGTTCTACGGCCGCAGACAAAAATATGCCTGCAAAACTACCGTAAGAACATATTCTTTGCCAGAACGAGAATATTCTCGGAACGTTGTTTGCGAAAATAAGAATAATGGGTAGAAGGCTGCAATTCGCATTGCAAATAATTCATTTTTTGCCATGCTCAACCTCTTTTTTTTCCGGAATCCCGTAGAAATTATATACGGGTAGAAAAAGAAAAATAAGAGAAATTATTCGTCCCGTAAGGGACTATATATATTGCGATTGTTTTTTACCGATATTTTATGCTTGCGGCACCAAGAAAAATAGAAGGGTATTTTGTGGAAATTACGGGCAGCGAGCGGCTCACCATTGCGGAAGTATCGGGGCGATTTCAGCTGAAAAGCGTAATTAATTGGCGGGTAAACATTGCGGCGGAAATGAAAAATAATCCCCAAGTAAAAATTATATGAAAATATTTGTGATTAGATTTTGGCAGTTTTGAAAAAATCTCAAATAAATGTAGTTTGTTTGCGGTGCGTGCATCATCGGGAGTTATTGCGCTCGGCAATTTGCCGAGTGCGGCAGATGCCTCCAACAGCCAAGCAAATCTAACGGAACGGCGACGAAAATCATAGCCCCACAGGGTAAGCATTATCGTATAGAGTTCGTATTGCCCGCAACGAAAAATATCGTGATTTTCTGCTTCTACTACGGATTCGGGCAATAGCAACAAAAACCATGAGCATCCCACAATGCCGAACATTGTAGATATAAGCCGATGAAGTAATTGTTGTTGCCGAACAAACATATCGGCAAACTCAGGCGATAAACTTACTGCTATATTCTTCATAAATAAAAAGCGGAAGAATAACGCATAACGCTTCTTCCGCCTAATTAAGCAAAATCCAACGAATTATTTTTTTTCGGCCGCTGCTGCGGCTGCTTTGGCTTTTTTCTTTTCGATACGTTTGCGGGCATTACGCTCATAGCGTTTTTGTGCATTAACTTTATGAGCTGCAACTGCTTCGGCAATTTCTTCGTCAGTTTTGCCCTTAAATTTCAGTGCGCGTGCCAGCATAACGCCTTCCACACTCATCAGCGAGCGTGTTATATCGGTAGGCTGTGCGCCGATGTTCAGCCAATAAATAGCGCGGTCGGCATTGATATTGATTTCTGCCGGACGAACCATCGGATTATAGTAGCCTATGCGCTCCAAATACGCGCCGTCGCGACGGCTGCGAGCGTCCATTGCCACAATGTCATAGAAAGGAGCCTTTGCGCGTCCTTTTCTGCGTAAGCGAATTTTAACCATGGGAGATACCTTACTCCATAAAAATAAAAAGATACGACAATCCGGTAATTCAGCGTCTGAATCCGGTTGGCATTTTAAGGTTGCGCATAATTTGCGCTTTATTGCCCGACGCCATCATCTTCATCATTTTTTGCATATCTTCGAATTGCTTGAGAAGGCGATTAACGTCCTGCATAGTCGAACCGCTTCCGCGTGCAATGCGTTGGCGGCGCGAGCCGTTTAGGATTTTCGGATTATTACGTTCTTCGGGTGTCATTGATAGAATTATTGCCTCTATTTTCGAGAAGGCTCTATCATCTATCTGAAGACCATGCATGGCTTTGTCCATACCCGGAATCATACCCAACAAATCGCGTAGCGAACCCATTTTGCGAATAGTTCGCAACTGTGAAAGAAAATCCTGTAAAGTAAATTGATTTTTTCTGATTTTTTCTTCGAGTTTAGCGGCTTCTTCATCATCAATTTCTTGTTGTGCTTTTTCTACAAGAGTCAGCACGTCGCCCATACCCAAAATCCGCGAGGCAATACGATTGGCGTGGAACACTTCAAGCGCGTCCATTTTCTCGCCCGTTCCCACAAATTTAATTGGCTTACCAACTACTTTGCGTATCGAAAGAGCCGCGCCGCCGCGAGTGTCGCCGTCAAGTTTAGTCAGCACCACGCCCGTCAGATTCAGCCTTTCGTGGAATGCTTTGGCAGTATTTACCGCATCTTGTCCGGTCATTGCATCGCATACGAAAAGCGTTTCGTGGGGCTTTACCCGATTACTGATTTCCTCCGCTTCGCGCATCATATCTTCGTCTATCGTAAGCCTGCCGGCTGTATCTATAATTATTGCATCGCGGCCGTATTTGCGGGCGTAAGCAATTGACTCGACGGCAATTTCGACCGGATTTTTACCCTCAAGAGTAAAAACAGGCGTATGCAACGAATCGCCGAGCATTTTCAATTGGTCAATAGCGGCGGGGCGATAAATATCGGCAGCCACAAGCAAAGGCTGTTTGCCTTTTTTTCGCAAAAATCCGGCTAATTTTCCGCAAAAAGTAGTTTTACCGGAGCCTTGCAAGCCGGCCACCAAGATAATCGAAGGCGCGTGCGACGCAAATGCGGCTTCTTGCTTATCACTGCTCATCAATGCGACAAGCTCGTCGTATATCACCTTGACTATCAGTTGTCCGGGCAGAATATTTCCCTTTACTTCCAGACCGACAGCTTTGGTTTTAACGTCCTCAATAAAATCTTTCACCACCGAAAAATTAACATCGGCATCAAGCAATGCACGACGAACTTCGCGCAGTGCCTCCTCTATATTTTCTTCGGTAATTTTCGATTGCCCGCGCAAACGTTTCAGGGCGGATTCAATCTTGGTTTGAAGCGATTCGAACATTGCTTTATGACGTTAATTCAATTGATATTCGTTTTCTTTCGCAGAGAGAATTCTAATCTGCACATACGACAGAACACACGCGCCCGTCACGTTCGGACGGTGAAAAGTTTCTTGTCGGGTACGTTTATTTTTGATTCGGCTGGGCTTGCTGTCCGCTTGGCTTTGGCGCAGGTACCGGTGCTTGCTGTGCGGCGGCCGGAGCTTGCGCACCTTGCATTGCGGGCGCAACTGCTGAATTTTCATTGTCCGGCAAGAAAAATTTATTTACAAAAATGCTTAGAATTAGAACGGCGGCGGCCAATCCTATTGTGATTTTCGTAAGCAGGTCTGTGGTTTTTCTCATACCGAACATACTGCCGAGCTGTCCGCCTACGCCGCCGAATCCTGCGGACAAATCGCCTTTGCCGGGCTGAATCAGCACCACGCCGATTAAGGCGATGCCTATCAGCATTATTATGACAACAATAAACTCAAACATTGATTTTTCGAGTAAATGGAAAATAAAAGGCAAAAATATCGCTTTATTGCGAAGTAATCAAACGTTTTATCGTTATTACCGGTTCTTAGTTCGATTTTACGTCGAAAATGCGGATAAATCGCTTGTTTAAGGCAAGATGTACGCACGCCCGGATATACTTAATTTTCCGAACGTGTTTCGCGCGTCATAAGCTCTATTATGGCGGCACGCGGCGATTTGTTCCGGAATAATATGTCGCCAACTTGCGCTGCAATAGGCATTTCAACCCCTAATGAATCTGCCAATGCCAGCACAGATTCGGTTGTCCAAACGCCTTCCGCCACACTTCGCATTTCCGACAGTATAGCGGGCAGCTGTTTTCCTCGCCCTATTTCTTCGCCCACGCGCCTATTCCGGCTGTGGCGGCTGTCGCAAGTAACTATCAAATCGCCTAAGCCCGACAGCCCGGCAAATGTCCGAACATCTGCTCCCAGTGCCGCACCGAGTCGCGACATTTCCGCCAAACCCCGCGTAATCAAAGCCGCTTTCGCATTATCCCCTATTTCTAAACCGTCAATTATACCGGCAGCTATGGCAATTATGTTCTTCACGGCACCGCCTATCTCCGCACCGATAACATCATCGCCCGAATATACCCTGAACGAAGCCGTTGAGAAAGCTTCTTGTGCAATTTTTACCGCTTCTTGATTTTCCGAAGCAGCGACTACCGCCGTCGGAGTATTGCGCGCTACCTCTTCCGCATGGCTTGGACCGGTCAGTACAACGTAATTTTCGGGAGTTATGCCCGCCGCCTCACGAAGTATTTGCGAAACGCGCAATCCGGTGCCGCGCTCTATGCCTTTGGCAACATTTATAATAATTTTTCCTTCAAAAAGCGCGACATTTTTTTTGACGGTTTCGCGGATATATTGCGTGGGAACAGCCAATACAAGCACAGGTGCGCCGGCAGCGGCCGCAAGGTCGTTTACAACCCGAATAGATTTCGACAATGTAACACCCGGCAAAAAAGCCGAGTTTTCATGAGTATTATTTATTGTATCGGCGGTTTCACGCTCTCGTACCCACAGCGTCGGTTCCAGCCCGTTAGCGGACAAAATAGTAGCCAACGCAGTTCCCCAGCCGCCGGCACCAATAATATTCAATCGCATATCTTGCTTGTGTGTTCTAAGTAAAATTCGAGTAATTTTTGCAAATTTACATAAACAGCCACAAAATATTCAGACTGTTTAATTGCGGTACTTAGCATAAAACGCATTAAAAAAGCGCGTCGTCCGTTGCGGAAACAGCAGGAAGCCATAGGTGCTTTTTCATATTGACCGCCTCTCCGATAAATTCTACACCCTCGGCTTCGAGAGCCTGACGCATAGCAGTAGGCGTGGCAAAATGCATTTTTCCGGTAAGCTCGCCGTTTCTATTGACTACGCGGTGACACGGTATTTCATCACGGCCTTTAACGGAATTAAGTGCATATCCTACCATGCGCGATGCAGAACGCGATCCCAGCGCGGCGGCTATATGCCCGTAAGTGGTTACTTTACCGGAAGGTATTTGCATGGCAATCGCATAAACGCGAATATCGAAATCGGTAATTTTTCCGGATTTCGGACGAAAAATATCGTCTGTCATAGATGCATTTTATTCGAGTTAGAATTTATAACCGAAACCGATTGACAATACATTGCGGAATTGAGTCGCGGGTCCCAAAGTGCCGTCGTCGCGATTTACCGTAACGCGCTCGTCATAGAAAACATCAGCGGCAAAACTCGCCGTGATATAATCGTTAACTTTCATATTCAGCAACGATTCCCACGTAACCACAAGCGAAGGCAAATATTCGTATGCGCCGAAAGTATTCAGGCGAGATTGCAATGTTACATTTGTCAATATTTCTTTCTTGAAGAAGATATTCAGTGCGGCACCAAGCTCGCTTTTGATATTTTTTCCGGGATTTACGCCGAACGCACCTTGTTTTGAAAGCTCATCGTCCATTACAATGATAATTCGGTTCGATAGCGGTGCCACAAGTATTTCGAAGTAATCGGCAGGCTTGTATGTCATACCGACGCCTACATTCATAAAAGCCGGTGCGAAAAGATTCGATATAAGAAGGGCAGTATCGCTTGTTCCAGCGGCATTTTTATTGTATTTATAGCCTTTGTCGAATTGCGAACGAAAATCGAGTAATGCACTGTAAAAGAATTGGTCGTTCGCTTTATGCCCGAATTTGGAAGTAAAAAGGATACGGTCATCGCTTTTGCGAAATTCTTGTTTGGCAAGTTTGGTCATACCGTAGCCGAGCTCGAGAGAATTATCCCAAGTAGTTTTGCCCTCGGCATAGTTTGCAAAAACATTGGTAAGCCCGGTAATTCCGATTGTATTTTGTCCGCCGCCCGCCCAATTAGAAAGTGCTACCTGCGTAATATTCAGTCCTACATTACCTCCTTTTTTCCAAAAAGAAATAGTGTCCTGAGCAAACGATACAGCAAAACCGAAGAAAATAAATGCTGCCGGAAAGAAGCAAATACGTTTCATTGAAAATCCGATAAAAATATTGAAAATTAAATTTGAGAGTATCGGGCTTTTTACCTGAAAATCAGAATTTTGTGACGTTCCGTAATGCCCGATGCCGTAATTTCAAGAAAGTATGTCCCGGCGGGTAATGTACTTGTATTGATTAAACAATCGCTTTCCTCAATACCTACATTAACGCCGGCAGAGTAAAACGCAGTTATTCCGAATATATTTTTTAATGTGATTGTTGCCTCGGCTGGCACATTTGCCCGCAAACGAATTTGCAAATTGCAGCCCGAACCGCCCGCAGTATTAAGTAATAAAGCGCTTGCTATGGGCCGCGGAACAAAGCCTACAAGAGGTCCGCACACGGAACGCGATTGCAGGAAGCCGTCTGTACGAGTAATATCTACGCGGCGGCGAGATTGCGGGCTGAACGCCGCAATGCCGAGTGCGCAAGTATCCGGCAACGCAAACAACGCAATGCCGTGCAGTGATGCAACCACACCTTCACGGCCAAGCGGCGCACCGGGCTTGGCGTTAATGGTAAACGAAACGCCTGCGCTATCCTCCGAATAAGGTATTCTTATACTATGTCCGGCACTGTCGTAACTGATGCTTGTTAAGAAAAACAGATTAGAATCATACGTAATGCGAGCAGCTATCGAACGTATGGCGGCATCAAGAATACTGCCTTGTAGTTCAAGTTTGGCCGATATCGAATCGCCCGGACGAACCTCATAGCGTCCGATAGAAACGTATGCCGGATAAATTACATCGTCAACTTCGGCCGTTAGATCAATTTCGGTTAATGATGAGCAAAGAGAGCCGCCGTAGACAAGTAATCTGTCGGTAGAAATGCCGGAACGTTTAGCGTAGAAGCGAATCGTAACCGAGTCCGTTTCGTTCGATTGCAAAATGCGTGGCAATGCAGGCATACCTATAATTGCAAATTCCCGATAGCCGCTTTCAAACAAAATATTTTCGATGGTAACCGCTTTTTCGCTATTATTAAAAATCAAGACGGTTTGTATGGATTCGTCACCTGTTATCAGAGTTCCGAACGATACTGAATCGGGTTTTACGGTTAATGTAGGGTTAATTATATTTGCAGCAACTTGAATATCAAAATTTTGCCCGCAAACCAAGCCGCTCAGCCGTATATTTTCGGCAAAAAGCCCGACAATCGAAGCCTTAGACGGCTCGCATAATACGTCAAGATCAATATATCCGCCCGGTAGAATAATTGCCTCGTCGCTCGGCGAAACACCGAAAACCGGTACGGCATTTAACCGTGTAATTTGAACAGTTTCCTGCATAGTGCCTATATTGGAAATGCGAATACGAATACTGCGGGCGGAATCGCAATGCTCAACTTCGCCGAAGAACACTCCGTAAGCATTAACCGTAAGTTGCGCTTGTGCAAATTTGGCGCGCAAGGGAACAGTAAGCGCGGCAGCCTGCATCTTTGCCGAGCGTATGGCAAGCTCGCCCGTAATAATGCCTTCTCTTTGTTGCCTGCATTCAACGATAATGACTGCCGAATCACCTTTTTTCAGAATCAGCGGTATTACAGGCGAAGTAACGGCAAAATCAGCCGTGCCGGAAATTATTGTCGCTTCTATTAAAGTGTCGGGCAACGAGCCGTTATTGACCACGACTATTTGCTGCGTTCGTACCGGATTGCCGCAAATATTATCTGGAAAATCAATATTCGGCAACGAAACGTCGAGTTTAGCGTCAATTGCATTTACTTTTATTTGCACACAAGCACTTGCGTCGCACAATTCTTCGGCCATAAAGCATATTTTGCCTTCAAATACGGTGTCTCGTGCAGGCTCAAATTCAATTGCTACGGATAATTCTTCGCCGGCCGGCAATGTAAACGGCAATTTGGGTAAATCTGCCAAACGCCAATCGGCACGTGAAGGCATAAGAGAGATTGACGAGATTATTGCGGCATCTGTACCTGCCGAGCGCACGGTTACGAATTTACGGGTCTTATTTACAGCCTTAACAGTTCCGAATACAGTATCCGGCACGGCGGCTAATTGCGTTGTAATGCCGTCGCAACGAACGGCTACACGAATGATTTCGCCGCATGGTTCGAAGCGCATATTCAGAGTATCTGCAAGTATCCCGGCAAATTGCGGCGCGAAAAATATTGTAATTACAAGCGAATCGTCGTTTTTAAATTCGAGTGGCAACTGCCCGGAAATAACGGAGCTTCGCAATCCGGGCTTCAAGTTCGAGATTTGCGCCAGACGCGACGGCGAGCCGCCAATATTTCGTATGACAATACGTTGCGAGCTTTGCCCGCCCGGACAGAGTATGCCGCCGTTGAGGGAGTCCGACGTAATTAACTTAACGGCAGCACCCGCTTGTCCGCCTTGGTACTGCACGATAACGGTTGAGCGGTCGCCGCGTGCCGTTGTAGAATCATTATTTTTAAGCAGAAGCTGCATTTTTTTCGCACCCGCCTTCGAAGGTGCGAATTTTACTATTATTCCTGCGGAATGTTTCGGTGCTATTTCGCGAAGCAAAGCGGCACCGTCCGCCCATCCTACAATAGAAAAATCTGCTCTGTCCGGTCCGCTCAACCAAATATCGGAAAACTTAAGAGGCGCGTTTCCGGTATTGGCTATCATCATGGTATCGAAGCGTTCGGGCTTGCAATTCAGCCCTATGGTTCGGGCAAACGGTAATGTAATAACAGGCGAATATCCCGTTGCTTTTACTTTAAGTATTCGCGCACAGGGGCCTATCCAAAAGCGATAGATATTGACGACTGTTCCCGTGTCGGCAAAATAAGTTCTGAACACTGCCGACGCTTCGCCGGCACCGGGTATGGTCAGCGGTACGCTACTGACAGGCCGCACCTCGTCGCTTGACTCTAAATAGTCAATCCAAGTAACAGACTCGGGGTCGGGCGAAGGATTTATGAAGCGAATTGAATCGAAAGAAAACCTTCCGCATGGACGCAAGCCCATATCTAAAAGAGTGTCGGCAGACTGCGATAATGCCCGTTTGCCCTTGCCGGACAGCGGCAAGTTAAACTCGGCTGCGTAAGGCGCGAACATTGCAATGCGCAAGACTGCGATAGCATCTACGGTGGCCGCAGGCGTGAATTTTACCACGATGCGAACGGAATCGCAAGGCCTAACAGTAAGCGTTGCGGTTGCAGGCTCGATTATGGAAAAATCCGACTGATTCATTCCGACTACGGACAGCGCACCGCTTGTTTCCGAAAACGACGTTGACTTAACGAATAATGTATCGTAGCGGCTGCCCGGATAGCAAGTTTCGCTAAAATCCAATGAAGTGCGCGTTATCGAGCGATACGGTGCAACCAGGCGATAAACCGCACTGCCCACAGCCCAGCCCGCGTTTTCGTTAATCATCCAGATATCGTCGAAATCCACCGTGCCTACGCCGCAGTTGCGCAACTCCCAAGATACGCCGTAATTATTTGTATACCAGATGTTTTGCTTCACCCCGACTGCCCAGCCCGAAGAGTCGTTCAGCAAAAATGAGCCGAACATAAAAGCACCGGTCTGAAACTCTGACCAAGTATAGCCGCCATTGCGCCCGAATCTCATACCGCCGCCTGTCCCCACGCCGCCGCAAGTAGTTCCGGCAAAAGGCAACAGAAACGAATTACGCGAAACACAAAGCTCTTCCTGCCAATACTTCTCTCCCGTAGGGCTTAGTATATCCCATGTTTTTCCGCCGTTATTGGTTGCCCAAAGGTAGCCGCTGCTTGTTGCATATCCTCGGCCGGCGGCTGACAGCAAAACTGCATCGGTTAAGCCGCTGCTCGAAACATTTGCCGTGGTATGGTTCCATGATGCGCCGCCGTCGGTTGTA
The DNA here is from genome assembly GCA_020852855.1 of Bacteroidota bacterium. Taxonomy (GTDB): domain Bacteria; phylum Bacteroidota; class Ignavibacteria; order Kapaibacteriales; family UBA961; genus JADZAA01. The sequence continues at coordinate 11,954 of JADZAA010000009.1, read as the reverse complement.
CGAAAAAAATACTGCCTGTCGGAACATCCGCCGCCGAGTACCACTCCCGTATCGGCATTCGCAAAATAGCAACCCCAAAGCTCGCGGGCAGAATCGGGCTTTATACTTCGCCACGACGCGCCGCCGTCGTTGGAACGGAATATGCCGCCCGGGCCGGAAACAAATCCGACGAGAGGTGTCGGAAAATGTACACTTTCGAGCGTGTCAATTCCCGGTATAACAGTGCCGAACCATGAGTCGCCGCCGTCAAAAGTTCGCAATATTTTACCTTCGCGCCCGCAAATCCAGCCGAGTTGCGGATTCGACGGCAGAAAATAAACGTCAAGCCAATAATTGCCTGCGAACTGCGACGGCAAAATTGCCTGCTCCCAACGCTGAGCAAAAACCGCATCGGAAAAAAGTGCCGTAAAAGCAATGACAGCTACGGATAATATGCGTGTAAAATTTGGCAAGTTTGTAGCAAGAAAAAGTTTACGCCGAAATCGGAACGCATTTTACCATTTTTTTTTGAAGCGGCCAAAAATACAGTCATTTTTTGTGGCCGGCTTATCTTTTTCAGATTATGTATCGGCATTATGTCAGCGGGATAATGCAAGACATTTCAGCTGCTTTCAGTGTGGCAGCTTGGCTTTATAGAAAGCCGTTTTATCGGATAAACTCATTCGCGCATATCTCTGCGAAGGCGATGGCAGAAAGTCCGTATTTTTTACATCGGGGAATAGTTTTGCAAAATGCCTGCCCACGAATTGACTTGTAAAATAAATTGTGTCGAAATTGTACTTTTCAAGAATTTCCGCAATAATTTTATCGTTGTACTCCACTATTACGAGCGCGTCGTCCGAGTTACTCGCACTTTTTCTTTTAATTCGTAAAAATAAATCGGCTATTCCTATTCCGTATTTTCCGAACAAATTCTGCTTGGCTTCTCTGTCGGGTAATTCGATTCTATAAATATCTGTCAATATTTTCCAAAATTGATTGCGCTTTGTTCCGTAGAACCATTGCTTATCGTCCGGCACGCGCCGAGTTGTTTCGCGCCCAGCAAAACTACCTACTATAAGAATTATGGCGTTCGGCGGAACAAAAGGTGCGAAGGGATGTGCTTCAACATTATTCATCATCGTAACAATTCAACGAGTTCGGACACGAAAAGATTACATTTGCACAATTAAATTGTACAATATTTTATTTTGCAAACATTGTGTTCCAACAGATTAAACTTACACGAATTTCTTGACCAATTCGGACGAAGCCTCGTCGAAATAAATGCCGTAGGCATTAATCAATACACCTTTAATGCCGTAAGCAGGCGATTCTATGGCATAGACTACCGAATTATCGTCGGGGTCGCTCATACCCTCGAAGCGATATGTTTCGACAACATGAAATTCGCCGGGTTTAATTGCGGAATCATTTCCATGGCAATAGATGCAGTCCTGCCGCAAATTAAAATCGTAAACATATCCGCGTTCGCGCAAATCATTCAATGCGTCAAGCATTGTTGCGTATATTTTCATGGTATATCTCCCGTGTTTTTTCTTTTATTTTTTATTTCCAGAAAGTGTCTTCCCAAGCGTCTTCGTCCTCATGCTCCCTGTTTTTTAATGCGACAGCGGCCTGCGACATATCGACTTCCGTTGCATTGCGCTGAAAAAAGTCGAAAAATTTGCGCTCTTCAAACCGTATATGCTTTTCCAACGACTCGGCAAAATTCCGCAGAATATTTTCATCGGCAGAATTATTTTGTATAAAATCGAGCGTTGCATATATCTTTTCGCGTTCCGCAACTGCCTGAATTTTCATCTCATTATCAGACATTACTCTGTCATACAGATATTTTTCCTCATCTTTTAGGTGCCGCAATAATTCTGTATTAAAGAAATAAATTATATATTCGGCAATTCTTTCGGGTTTGACTGCTTTTTTCAGGCCTTCGCGGATTTTCCAAACAAGCAGAAGTGCAAAATGATGGTCGCGCGACAATTCCGCTATCGCCTCGTTGCGTTTTATCGGGTTTGTTTTTTCCATGTTATGTCCGCAGTTTGATTATTAAATCGACTCTATCTTAATAACAGCATCGTTTGTTTCGTATTCGGCGGCCGCGCTTTCCTTTTACGACGGAATAAATTCTTATATTTTTGATTTTCCGTAACCTTTGTATTTATCGTATTTTGCGCTATACAGAACAATATTTAATTTTTCGTCGCGCAATGCACCGCCCGACGGCGATAGATAGAATTTGCTCAATCGTTCGGTAGGTTCCTTTGCAGGTCGTCCGTTTTCGTCCACATAGAATTCCACTGTGTGATAGCCTTGCGAAATTGGTGCGGTTGCGGCTTGCGCCAGCAGGTTTTGCGGCGAAAAAATGCGAATGTCGTCGGTCATATTATTTAGAAAACCATTATTGAATTTATAGAAGCGCGGGGCTGTCGTTCCGGCATAAAATTACGCGGGCGCACCGATATTATTGTAATTCAGCCGAACAATTGCACAGCTGTTTCGTAATCTTCTCTGAGGTTATTGCGAAGCAGAGCTATGCTGTCTTCGGTGTCCATCAATGGGTTTGCCCGCAGTTGTTCGAGCAATTCATCGGGCAAGTAAAGCGGCGAGTCGGTTTCTTCTGCCGCCCATTGCTTGAACCCCATATCGGCAGCAAAGAGTTCGGCAAGCGCAGCCATTGCTGCAAGCGGTTGGGCGGTTGAGTTTCCGGTGGAATCATCGTCTGAATTTAACGCCTCTTCCGGCAGAGCAGGCGTATGGTGCCATTTTACGGCATCTATTAACTGCTTGGGCAGCTGCCATTTAGCGGCGAACCATGCGCCTATGTGCGCATGTGTGGTTTTGAATACGTTAAGTTCGGCTTCGATAAACGAGCAACCGGTCGTAGCCTGAATTTCGCGCAACAGCGTAAATTCTTTCGGAAAGAACTGCGCCTCTATAAGCACTCCTACATCATGAATCAGCCCCGCTACAAAAGCTTCGCCCGCCACGCGATAGCCTAATTTCCTTGCAAAAACGCGCGATGTAGTTCCGCAAAACACAGAGTACCTCCAGAACGCCCTCACATCTAACAAAGCGGGGCGCACCCTCGCAAAAACGCGCTGAAGTATAACGCTGAGTATTATTTCCTTAATCGTAGTCATGCCAAGCATAACTACAGCAAGCTCTACTGTGGATATTCTGCGTGCAAAACCGTAGAACGGCGAGTTTGCCACAGCCAAAGTTCTTGCGGTCAGGGCCGGGTCGCGCTCGATAAGTTTGGAAATTGAAGATGCGCTCAGATTCGGGTCGTCCACGATACTAAGAGCCGCCGCAGCAACAGCCGGAATAGCTGGGAGTTCGCGCATATTCTCCAATGTTCGGAGTATTTTATCGCTAAGTATATTCGAATCTTTGGAATCGGTCACGTAAATCTTTAATAATTGTCGAGTGAATTTGACTGATGCGGCTTTCGGTTACGCCTAATATATTGCCAATATCCTTGAAAGTTAATTCTTCATAATAATAAAGTGCCATAACCAATCTCTTTCTCTCCGGTAATTTTTCGAGATAAACGGTCAGAAATTGCAATCGCTCTTCAGCGGCAAGCTCTTCCAATATATTCCGCCAATCCGGATCGGCCGTTTCAAGTATGCCGGAATCGTCGTCGTTTTGCAACGAAGTTGCCGCGCCGACATCCTGAATATCGAACGATGCGTTTGCAGCGGCGACAGCGGCCAAATAGTTCTGATATTCTTCTTCGGTTACGCCTATGCGCAGGCGAATATCTTCCGAAGTGGCTTCACGGCCGGTTTCGCCGCGCAATTTATCGGCCGCGTCCATATACTCTTGCGCACGGCGGCGGGCAGTGCGCGAAAGCCAATCCAAACGGCGCATTTCATCGAGAACAACACCTTTTATGCGATGATATGCGAATGTTTCGAATTTCAACCCCCGTTCCGCCTCGAATCGGTCGAGAGCCTCGTGCAAACCGATAATTCCGAAGCCGATAAAATCCTCCTCGGTTAATATGGATTTGGCAGGCAACCGCATTCCGCCAAGGGCATAACGCACAAGCCATAAGTAATGCTGTACCAACATATTACGAGATTTATCCGTCTTTTCTACAAGAAACTCCAGCCAAACTGCGGCAAGTTCTTCTACGCCAAGCTGCTTGTCTTTCATATACGTCATGGCGCTTTCTCCGATACTGTTACTGCTTTCAAGCCCGAAATTTATTTTACTTCAACAAGACAACCGCGTCTTGACATTTTTCATTGAACCAAGTACTTGTATGCGAATTTACGCAAAAAGTATCATCTTGTGTTTTGTTAATCTGCGTTTATAATATGATTTTGCTTATTATGCCGTATTGCGAAAGACAGATGTTTCACGATGTCGCACAAACTTATAGAATAATTCGATTTTTCTGTTAACGTCGCGTAGTAATTCATCGCTTATCTGTTCGGAATTTCGGGTGCGGTTAATCGCCGCCAGCAATTCTTTCATTTCATTTCGGTCAACGGCAAGCTTTTCGGCAGCAATATTTATTGCCGCTTCATCATTTAATTCGATAATAGGGGAATTTAACTGCGATCTGATATATTCCATTAGATAAGCTATCCGTTTTTCGATTATATTTTTATTGTTTTTGCGCTCAAAATACAGTCGCCCAACGGTTTCAACGAACTCAAGCGATGCGTTTTTCGGCGGCTCTATTATTGGAATTGCACGTTGCCTGCGCTTTGCACGAAACAATACGAACAATGCTGTTCCGCCCAGCAATATGTACCATGCATAACGCAAAGGCTCATGCGCTAAAATAAATCTTAGCGAGCTTTGCGCTTTTTTGCCGCCGCCGTTATAATATTCGTCCCAAATAATTATTCCGTTCGGAATATAAGAAAATACGGCGGCAATATATTGCGAAGTCGTGCGATTTAATAAATAATAGTTCGTAAAAGCGGTAGGAGTTGAACATAAATAAAATTTGCCTTTACCGAAAGATATACGCATAAAAGTCGGATTTCCAACGGAATTTTCACCTAATACAATCGAATTTTTTACATCGCTTGCATCAAAATAGGCATTCATCGCATTGGCTTTATATACATAACGGTTAGAAGGTGCGGAAATAGTGCTGTCAAGCAGAAACAACTGTATATCGCCGTTAAAACTTCCGATATAATATCGGTCGTTGAATCGTAAAGTATCGCGAAAATACCGGCCGAATTCTTCTGCGGCAATAAAAGCCGTATTTCCTTCGCCGACGAATCTCAGTAAAGCGGCACAGTCCAGACTATCCGGCATAAATCTTTCGGCCACAATTAAATACGAGGCGTTATTTAGTTTTTCACCTTTAAGATAATTAAAAACGGGCTTGTCGGACACTCGAGTTTCGCTATGCTGAAAAATTGAGGGCAACAATGAAAACAATGCGAAATTTCCGTATGGAATTTTATCTTCCTTAGAATATGTTTGCCGCCAGTCGAGCGGTTGCGGGCGGAATAACTCCACTATTATCATCAGTGCAAAAACAGCCGCAAAAAATATCATGAATTTTACGGACGCTTTCATTCGGCGGGCTCCTTTTTGCCGAATATTTTATGCCGAACATCAATATCTTTTCCTAATCGGAGAATTGTAAAATAATTTTCAAATACGGCCGATATTTGCTTGTATTCTTGTGAAGTTACGCTCTGTTTCCCATAGCAGATACGTTCAAATATATCAGTCAAAAAAATAAATTTTTCACTTGATTGCGGCGCGGTTTTTCTTATTTCCCGTTCATAATCGCGGTTTGTCTTTTCCGGCTTCCAAACGACCAGCTCCGCATCTGCAAGTTGCTTTAGAGTCTGCAAATACAACAGCCTGACCGCACGCGCAAAATTACCGGCGGCAACGGCTTCGGCTATAAAAGCCGAAAAATCGATTTCATGTATGTTCTCCGTCGTAATTCCGGGTGCGGAAATTACTCCGGACGAACGTATAAACAGCGAACGTACTCCCGTCTTTGAGAATAAAAATATTATTGCGGCAACAGCGACAGCCATTAAAATATATTTACCAGTTTCCCATGCGCCGCGAACACCTTTTGAACTGAATATATCATCAAATAATTCAAGTAACCAACGTTGCAACAAATCCGACCAAGACAAGCCTTTTTGCGCATCTCTGCTATAATCAAAGCCCGGATTATTACGAAAATACTCCAGCGACGAATCCGATATCGTGCGTAGTTTCGGCAGGGCTGAGTCACTGTAAATATACGCGGCCGAGTCGGCAGTGCTCGTGATTGCAACGGGCTGCCCGGCGACTTGCTGCATAAGTGCGATAAAACAGACAGCCGCGAGCAATGATAGTAAAGAAAACTTCACAAAGTAGAGTCGGAAAAATATGAAATTTTGCAACGCACTGTTTACTTGAATTTGACGCTGTTTTTCGTATAATTTAAAATATCGCTTATTTTGAATATACAGCTCAATATGTTTCGGCGAAATCATTGTCATTTGCTTCTTTTACTTCGCCCAAACTGTCAATTCTTTGCATTGCGCCCTTGCCTTCTTTACGCTCTACAAGGCTGAAATATTGCAATGCTATGCCGACAATTGTTACAACGCCGAGCAGAGAAGAAATGCCGTAGCTGAATGCCGAAGCAACAGTAAGCAGGATTTTGAACGTTACGTCCGGATTCCCGCCGTCCGATGCCGTTGTTAGCCCCATTGCAACCGTTAGCATCATGCTGGGAAACGAGGCAATCTGACCGGCTACGCCTACTATTAAGTTTATTACGAACAACGTAAGAAATGTTTGCCACCAATAATTTTTTACAAGGAAAAAGCAACGCGACATTGCATCGCCCAGCGAACGTTCCTCGAATGTTTTAACTGCGATGAGCATTGATAGCGGAACGAGCAAATAAATGCCGGGAATTATGCAGAATAAAATACCTAAAAAAACAGCCATAAAAGAAACGGATAAATATCCCGTATAGACTATCAGATTAGGCTTCATAGCCTCCCAAATTTCCTGCGTCGAAATATCTCCGCCGCCTTTTTCCATGTATAATTTTATGTATTGATACACTACGCCCGCCGACATAACCGAGGCGGCCAGTATAAACACCATAAAAAGCGTAACTCCCGCTCCAATTTCAGATAAAGCTGACGACATTCCCATATTTTCAATGTTGAACATAGACATATTTGCCTGCAAAAGTCCGATAAACGCACCGGCCAACAATGCAAAAGGCGCGATAAACACAAGCATTGCTTTACCGAGTGCTTTCCAATTCTGCCTCATAAAAGCAAATGTGCCGCTGATAACATCGCCTATCTCGCGACTTTTCCTAAATTCAAATGTTTCCATTATTTCTCCGTTCAAGCAAAAATGGGTAGATGATAAAATAATGTATTGTTCCGACTGCCGAACCGCCTATTATCAATAGGCTTAGCGGCCAAGGCATATCGCTGTGGCGGGTAACGAAAGACTCTAAAAATCCCGCAATTATGAACAGCGGCACAAGTCCGGTCGCAATTTTCAATCCTCTGTATGCACCGCGTCTGAAACTCTGCAAACGAGTATAATTACCGGGGAACAATATGGCATTGCCCAGAGTAAGCCCCGATGCGCCCGCAATAACAATCGCGCTGATTTCTATTGTTCCGTGTATCCAAATCACCTTGGCCGATTCCCAAAACAATCCGCGCTCAATAAAAAAATACTGAAATGTGCCTAGCATCACTCCATTTTTGAATAGAGCGTATATCGAACCGAACGATAACAAAATACCGCCGATAAATGCAATAAACGAAACGCGGATATTATTAAACGTTATACCGAAAAACATATCCGTTCCGTTCATTTTTTTATAGACTGCCATCGGGTCGCCTTTTCCGATATTTTCGAGCGTCATATTCACATAGCTGTCGCCAAGTATTAATCGCGCAAACGTATCGTCGTAGGCGGACGAAACTACTCCGACAAGCAATGCTATTGTGAAAATAGAAAGCGAAAGTAAAATTTCCCTTCGTGCGGCGGCAAATTCGTGCGGTAATTCCTCAATCCAAAATCTACGCAACCGCCCTCTGCTTTCTTTTCGATTGCGATAAATGCGCTGATGCAAAGAAGCTGCCGTCGTATTGAGATATTTTGTAGTTTTGCTGTTTGGATAAAATGTTCGCGAATAGGATAAATCGTCGGTTATGCGAATGAATAAATCCGCCAAACGGTCGGGGTCGTCGGAATGTTTATCGGACGCTAATTCTTGAAATTGCTTCCATTGTTCGCTATTCTGCCGAATGAATGCCGACTCTTTCATTTTTCGTAAATTCTTCTTTGAATTATGGACTACGTTAATATACAGACCGCGCAGAATGTTGCCATTCAGTACGAAGCCGCCGGTATCGGCGACAGAATAGGTGCGTATTTTATAGATGCACTTGTCATATCGGCTTACATAGTTCTTGTTGTTATATTGTTTGCCAACTTTTCGTCATCCGAATTTGGCTCTACGGCATTATTTGTCATTCTGTCCCTCCCCGTTTTTCTTTATGATTTGGTGCTTGAATTTGCAACCGACGGACAAAGCGTAGGGAAAAAAATCATGAATTTAAAGGTCGTTATGCTCGATGGTTCACAACCTAATATCGGCGCGTACTTATTGCGCTGGCTGTTGCGGCTTGCGGATTGCACTTTAAGCACCGGCGGCGTAGCCATTGTAACCATTGCCATAAACGGCAAAGGGCAACGCTTGGGCGATATAGCGGCCGGCACTTGTGTTGTAAAAATACGCAAACAAATGAAATTAGAGGATTTTTCAACAATCGAAGCACAAACAAATTATATTCCGGCGTATCCGCAAGCGATTCATTTATCCGATAATGACGCGGCGATTATACGTGAGACTCTGCGAACCGCTTTACAACAACAAAACGACGCTTTACTGAATGCTCTCGCCGTAAAGGTCAGTGCAATCATCGGAATAGAAAAACCGGACGACAATAAGATATTCCTTAAAACTTTGCTGAACGATTATGCTGCTTTAACGCGCAACACCTCGCATTAATACGGTATTTGCGGCCATAGATGCTATTTTAACGCCATAAATATAATTGCTGCGGCAAGTCCGGCAAGCAATGGAATTGCAGTTTGCCGAACAATGGTAAATACGGGTACGTCGCTTAATACCGACGTGAAAGCAATGACAGCCGCCGCCGGCGACATTGTGCGCCCGAAAGTTGCGCCGATTGCTCCAAGCACTCCCAAATCTACGGCTCCCGACGGATTATTCGATGCTATATGCGGCAAAATGGCTTGTGAAAACGCCACACTTGGTGCTGTCCCGGAACCGGACAGCACACCTAATCCGCAAGTTGCGATTGCGCTTACAAATTTGGCAGTAAAACCTGCATCGGCAGTTAAGGTTACAAATGCTTGCACCAAACCAACGGCTTCCATACCCGAAATCAGGCAAGTTGCGGTAAGTATCAGCGAGATGACTTTGGCAAATCCGTAGCCTAACCCCTCAAAAAATTCATTTCCTATCTTCGATATGTTTTTACGCTCGACCAAAAGCACCAACATAGTGCAGAAAATCATAACGTGCGATACAGGCAGGCCTTTGGGATATAATTCGAACATCGGCGGAATCAGATTAAATTGCGGTTGTAACACAAGAAGCATAAGCGCGGGCAAGGGAGGCAAAACGGCTTTCATTATGTTTATCTTGCCTATTTCCGCTTGCGTAACAGATGCTTTTGCGCCGCGCAATCGATGCGAAAATACGATATATACGGCTACGGCTATAGAGAATCCGAGTAATTCCGGTATTAACACCGCATCGAGTACTGTTTGCAAAGGTACGTTCGCCGCAGTATGAATAGTTACAATATCGGGTTCGCCGGGATTAAACAAGTTTCCTCCGGCCGAACAGCCGATAACTACGGTAGCCGCAGCAACCATTGCCGGCCAGCCCGCAGCCATCATAACAGGCAACAAAATCGGTCCTACGGCAGCGGCCGCCGCAGTTTGGCTTGTAATCGCAGAATTGGTAATAAAACCTACTATGCAACCGCCCGGTACAAGTAGCCAGCGTATATGTTGAATAGGGCGCAACAGCAATTTAACCAATTCACGGTCGCACCCTGTATATTTCAATACAAAAGCAAAACCCATTGCAGAGCAAATCGGACCAATAATTTTCTCCTCGCCCATCATACGCAAAAAAGCGTCGAACACCAGCCACGGACTGCCGGCTATTGAGGCAAGTGCGAGCCCGGCACCGAATAATACTATACGAACGTCTATGCGACGTATCACCAGATATACGGCAACCAAAAGAATCGCAATCGAAAAAGCAAGATGCGGCAAGGACACCGGAGTATTTCCCTAAAAATTGTTTTTCAAACGGACTTACGGCAGACACATTCAAATTGTACCAACCATTTTATTCGATTCAGATTTTCAGTACGGCACAAAATTATCGCTCTTCGGACAAACCGCAAGAAAATTATTTATTCGAATATTTCATGAAGAGGCATCAAGATCTTTCAAATAAAGAAAAGCCCCGCCGTTTTACACGTCGGAGCTTTTGATAAAGCTGATGGAATATAAATGTTGAGTTTGATTTATATTCGTATTTTTCGACATATCTATTTAGTTACAACAACCGGCACATTAAGTATATTGCCTGCCAAGGATGTTTTTATGATATATACTCCCGAAACAACACCCTTGCAATTCCATTGTAGAATAGCGCGGTAATCTTGCATTTTATCTATGGTTATTTTTTGTTCGGGAAGTAAAGTGCCGTTAATATCATGAACGCTGATTTTGATATCGGAAATATCGTAGTTGCTATTCCAATAAATTCTGCTTGCGATAATATTATTTCCCGGTAATGGATATGGCGGAGAGTTCCAAAGATACGGACGTTCTTCTTCAATTTTAGATTCTGCAACATTAGTCGCAGGTGTATTCAGCGATAACTTCACAATATTTGTTTTGTAGCTATTGCCTCCTATACCCGGAACCAAGCGACCTATAATCATAAACCCCGTTGTATCGTCGAAAGTATATGTTGAAATTATGGCATCTTTATTAAAATTATCGGGTGATCCCGGGCTATAATTATTCCAGTCGTCAAAGATATTCCACGCTTCAACCGAATCCCAAGAAACAGCACCAATCGGAGAATAAAATATCGTATTATTTTCGGATATGCAGAACATTTTTTTATCGAACATAAATAATGGTTTCTTTGTATTATTTATCAATGCCGGGACCGCAAGCGAATCCAAAGTATTTTCTTGAAAATTATACTTGTAAAGTATTCCTTCGGCCGATGGAATTAATAGCTCATTCCCGCGAAGATATATTGCATTTTTTATAATTGCATCGATATAGTAATATGTTGTTTGCCCCAAATAATTAAATGAGAGAAATTTCTGTTTGAAGGGTAAATTGATGTTAACGCTATCCCACGTCTTACCTTTATCTGTTGATTTTAGGAAGAAATAATTAAAAGAATAATCCGTGGTTTTTCCTGTGCTGTCGGCTGTACTGCTCCCCGTCGTTTTTAGTGCAAGACAATACAAAGTTCCGTTTCCGATTGCCGTTATATTTAATATGTCGGCATCTACACGAGTTGAATCCATAAAACGAAATTCGTCATTGTACCGCATAATAAGAGAATAATTTGCAAGTTTGCTGATTTGGCCTTCTATTATTCGTGGTGTACCGGAAAAAATAATTGTTCCACCGGCATCAATGCCTTTATAGTTATCCCAAAAAAAGCGATCAGAGCCAATTGATTGCTTCCACAAGAACAAAGAATCATTATCATAAAGATATTAGAGTTGTTGTTACATTGTAAATCAATTAGTTAGATAATAATTCCATAAACCTGCACAAACTTCTGATACCTCATTGTAAAAATTTATACTGCGCAATCTCAATCGGTCGGATAATATCCT
>JADZAA010000008.1 GCA_020852855.1 Bacteroidota bacterium | reverse complement strand
TGTGGGTTTCATAATAATATGCAAGATTTTACTGACAAAAGTAGAAAAATTTGCAAATTCTAACAACCCTTTTTATACATAATATGTTGATAAACAATATATTATGCCCTATTTAAGGGTTGACTATTTAATGTAATGCGATACGTCAATCACGTTTTTTTCGCCGCCTTCCGGTGCAAGTTCGTTCCAATTTCCGGTTACACCGTCTATTATCCAGCCCCCAACAAACAAGTCTAGCCAAAACCATTTCATTGCCATACTCGGCCTAAGGACAACATCACTCTGCTTGCCGCCGCTAATCAGCGTAAGTGCGTATGTTTCATTGCATTTCAGCGTGAAGCCCGGAGCATAGTGTTGGGTTCGGGTAGAGTTCATCTCGTCGCTGAATGAATCGCCGAACGAGTAGAGTTCAGGTGCTTCCATTAGGCTGACCGGGATCTCCTGCGAGCCATCATACACACGAATGCCTCTCGGCGCGTTCATTAGATACACGTTTGATTTATCGCCTTTTACCAGCGTTGCACAGCCGGAAATCAGTATTGCGCCGATCATTATGATGCCGCAAAAAGTAATTCTATGGAATTTCACGTCTTGTCTTTGAAAATTGGAAAAGTAATTTTTGTTTGTTTCAGCGCGAAATTAACGGCACCGGCAAGGCATCTACCTACGTACTCCTACGTATTTTTGCAGTAATTTCTGTTTTTTCCGCTGTCGGATGGCAATGTCCATATTTTCGGAGTATTTTTACAATGCACGATGCTGTTATAGCGACAATCGCGGAACTGCTACGCCGGGCAAGCGAAGCAATGCAAGGCGAGCGGTTCGATGAATGTGTGCAGGACGCGCGAGCGGTGCTGGAACTATTTGTAAACAACGATGATTCCCACGAATGGGCGGCCATGCGGTCGCAGGCGCATTGCCTGATTGCCCGCGCATCCTATCGGCTGGGAAATATCCGCGATGCCTACGGTCAGGCCGAAATTGCTCTAAGCATTGCGGTTCAGGCAGGTTGCACCGCAGAACAGGCCGATGCATTGCTCATACTTGGCACAGCCTCAGAGTATATTTCGGAATATGCCGATGCCCTGAACTTTTACCGCAGGGCAATCGCCTTGTTCGAGTCATTGGGCAATAGGGCATCGCGGGCTATAGCCTTGGGCAACATGGGATTGGTTTATCGGCATACTGCCAACTACAACGATGCCCTGGAATATGCGCTGGCCGCTTTGGACGAGCATATCAAACTTGGCATGGACGACCATGCAGCACGGGTGACAGGCAATATCGGTGTTATCTACGGCAATCTTGACGACTACGAGAAAGCTCTCGACTACCTGTTTCGTGCGCTGGAAAAGCATACGGAACTTAACCGTCGCTCCGATGCCGCTAAAGTCCTGTCGTCAATAGGCAATACTTACCATGATATTTCCGACTATCCAAATGCTCTAAAATATATGTTTGCAGCACTGGATGCGCACCGCGAAATAGGGAACAAGATGGGAATTGCCGCAACGCTTGGCGGGCTTGGGGTGGTGTATGCAGGTATGGCTTTTTCATCGGCAGAAGCGTGCGAATATACTCGGCAGGCGCGGGAGATATTCCGAGAAATCGGCATGAAGGCAGAGGAGGCGATAATGCTCTGCAACATAGGCAATCATTACCGTGAAAGCGGCGAGTTTGAACTTGCTCTGTCGCATATGCACGAAGCCCTTGAAATTCACCGCGAAATAGGAGCGTGGCACCATGTCGCACGAGATTTGGAAAATATTGGGCTGGCGTATTTAAATTTGACTGACTACCGCGCCGCCGAACGCTGCTTTGGCGAGGCGGCCGCCATATCAAGCGAACTCGGTATGCAACATGAATATGCCCATGTGCTGGCCAACCTCGGCACGCTCCGCCTGACCGTTGCGGCGGGCGAGTTTTACAACCCCGCAAAAGCCGAAGAAGATGCCCGAATGGCTCTTGCGATAAATCGGCGGCTTGGCGCAAAAAAAGACGAGGCGGTCAGTCATGAGTTACTTGCCGTACTCTGCAAGGCGCAACGCCGCTGGGAAGAATACGCCGAGCATATCGAGAAATTCTACGAACTTGAGCGGGAAGTAGCCTCCGAGGAAATCCAGAAACAGGCGCAGAAATTTCAATTGGAGCGAAAAATTGCCGATATGAAACATCAGCGCGAGATAGAACACCGGCAGGCGGAGGCGGAGCGGCGCGAATTTGAACAGTCGCTTGAACGTCAGCGGCGGGAGCTCGAACGCAACATCGGGAAATTGGTAGAGAAAAATCGGTTCCTGACTGAAATCACGGTTGACTTACGGGAAATCAGGCGATTTGCCCGAGGCGAGGGTAACCTGAAAGCCGATGAACTAATAGAGAAAATCCGCCGCAACGTCGGCTCGATAGAATCGCTCGGCACTCTTGAGCAACAAATGAACGACGTGCATCGGGAATTTATTGTCCGCATTCAGGAGCAATACCCGGCCCTGACACCGATGGAAGTGAAAATCGCCGTACTTCTACGGATGAATCTGACATCGCCGAACATTGCCTCGTTGCTCTATATTTCGCACCGGACGGTAGAACTGCACCGTGCCCGCCTACGCCGGAAAATGGGGCTGAAAGCAGCCGATAACGTGTATCTGACGCTGGAAAAACTGTGAACACCAGCCTGCTGCCCGGATAAATATTTTTCAGCCGAATGTCCGCTCTATTGCTTGGGCGGTATCATAACACGAAGTTGCTCTATACGATAGCGCAGTTTGGCTCGAGATATTTCAAGAAGTTTCGCCGCTTGTATTTGATTGCCGTCGGTGATGCGAAGTGTCTGTTCAATATGATCTTTAACCACTTGCCCCATTGTTGCGCCTCTTTTTGAAATTTGCAGAAAATGCTGCCCGGGCGCGAGATCTTGTGTAACTCGTTGCGCCGGAACTACATTTGCAGGACGCAGAAACGCCAGAGAATCTTTGGTAATAATACTGCCTGTTTCGAGAAGCATAACGCGCTCTATAATATTACGCAGTTCCCGCACATTTCCCTTCCACGAGTGATTTTCCAGCAAATCGGCGGCATCGGCAGAAAACCCGGTAACAGATTTATTGAATTTTTTGTTAAACTCATTTACGAATGCAGAGGCTAAAATTACTACGTCCTCACGACGGTCGCGCAGAGCAGGCAGTTCTATTGCAGCCACATTCAGACGATAGAATAAATCTTCGCGAAATTTACCTTCCTCTACCAATTGCTCTAGATTACGATTGGTTGCCGCAATTACGCGAACATCCACCTGCACTTCTTTAACACCGCCCAACCGATAGAACGATCGTTCTTGTAAAACCCTCAATAATTTCACCTGCATTTCCGGGCTGAGTTCTCCTACCTCGTCAAGCATGATAGTGCCGCGATTTGCCTGCTCAAACCTTCCTTGTTTTATCTTTTCGGTTGCGCCGGTAAATGCGCCGCGCTCATAGCCGAACAGTTCGTTTTCTGCAAGTTCGCGCGGAATAGCACCGCAATTTATGGTAATAAACGGCCCTTTCGCACGTGCCGAATTCTGATGAATAAATCTGGCGATAAGTTCTTTTCCGGTGCCTGATTCGCCCAGAATAAGCGCGGTTGTATCATCGGCGGCCGCAATAATTCTTGCCACATGCAATGCTTTCAGAATACCTTCCGACGAACCTAAAATTTCTGCCGATTGCTTCAAGCGCAGTTTTTCTTCGAGCAATGTAACCTGACGGCGCAGGTCATAGTTCTGTAAGGCGCGCTCTATTGCAATTTCAAGCTGCTCTATATCCAAAGGTTTCACTATAAAATCTTCGGCACCGAGTTTCATAGCCCGTACCGCAATTTTTATATCGGTGAAAGCCGTCATCATCACCACAGGCATCGTCAAGCCCTTATCGCCTATTTGCTCAAGAATTTCCAGACCGTTGTAATGCCCCAGGAAAATATCGAGAAGCAATAAATCCGGCTGAATTGTTTCTAATGCAGCCAAAGCCGTAGGAGCATCGGTATAGGAATATACGGCATCGTATTTCTCGGACAATACGCTCTTGACCGTTTCATTTACCAACGGGTCGTCCTCGAGAATAACTATCGTGTAACGTTGAAGTGCCATACATCTGTAGATTATTAACAATCGGCAATGGATATTTTTTATATCGTAATTCTAATTTTAAATTTCTATGGAAGCGGGTAATTTGACAAAGAAAGTCGTGCCTGCACCGACTAAACTTTCCACCTCGATATCGCCGTGATGTTGTTGTACGATTTTCCGCGAAATAGGCAACCCGAGGCCTGTGCCGTCCGCTTTACGTGTAAAAAACGGTTCAAAAATACGGTCAATGTCATCGTCAGGTATTCCCGCGCCGTTATCCGAGATGGCCGCAACCACTTGCCGTCTTTCATAGTGATATGCGTCGCGTTCGATATACGTTTTTACTATAATGCGTCCCTTTGCACGTATAGCATCGGCAGCGTTCGTCAGCAGATTTACAAACACTTGTTGCAATTGCTTTGCGTCCGCCATGACTTGCGGTATAGATTCGGCATAATGCACTTCTACGGTAATTGTTTTTCTTGCGAACGACGGTGCAACGAAGTCAATGGAAGTTCGCACGGTTTCATTTATGTCTTCCAATCGCGTTACCGGAACGGGCTGCCGTGAAAAGTCCAAAGTAGCCTCGACTATTCGCGTGATGCGCTCCACGCCTTGCAAAGCTATTTGCAGATAATTTGCCTCAATGCCCGCGGGTTTTACTTTTCGTTGCAATAGTTGCAAGTTCAGATTGATTGCCGCCAGCGGATTACGAATTTCATGCGCTACGCCGGCCGAAAGTTGGCCGAGCAACACCATTTTATCGGCCTGCATCATTTTATCGTTTAGGGCACGCTGTTCGGTAATATCTCGAGCAATGGCTTGTATCAGCCGCTGTCCGTCGTATTCTACAAATCGCGCACTAACCTCGGCCGTTACCGTGCCGCCGTCGGGAACGTTCAACGTCATTTCGCTTAGAACCGCCGGCGCACCGGATTGGCTAAGTTGTTTGAATACTTTGCGAAACTCGACGAATGTAGCACCTAACAATTCGCCGCGCGGCATTCCGAACAGGCGTGTGGCATAATCATTTGCATCAAGAACGCTCCACGTTTCCGGCTGCACAATCAGTGCTGCGTCGGCGGCGTATTCGAAAAACGATTTATACCAAACGAGCTGCTTTTGCAGTTGCGTAAACTGCTCCGCGCCGTATGAATTTTGTTTTTGAGTCGGCATAGCTGCAATTTTGCCGAAAACAAGGCATTGAAAGTAGGCTAAAATACCAAAAATTATCGTGCTGTCGGCGGTATTTCTTAATAATGCCGTTTCGCACAGAACATTTATGAAAGTAAATATTTTTCAGCCGCTTATTCTGCGTTTTTTATCAACGAAAGTCCAAAAATTCTTTCCATTTCATGAATAATTCCCAAGTTGCATGAACGTCGCGCAAACAATACGAAGCAATAGAAACGATATCGCCGGCCGCATAGAACTCCCCGACTTTCGAGCCGTCAATACCTTCGCCTTTGGGTGATGTTATACCGAATGATTTGGCAAAGAAATCAAAATTATATCGCCGTGTAGCCCCGGCAGATTGCGGTACAAAGAAAGTAAGTTCGTCCAATAAGTCTGTATGCTGCGGATAGTTAAACTTTGTTCCGTGCATCAGATTGCGCGAAGGGCGCAAGCCAAGTGCGGCAGATCGCAACATAAGAAACGGCGCGTCGAAATTCCGTCCGTTAAACGATACCAGCCAAGCATCGGGAAATTTGCGCAACATATCCCAAAAATAAATAAGCATTTGTTGCTCGCCGCAACGAATAAGCCGCCCTCCGTCAGGCAAATCCTCGCGTATATTTCCCTGCTCAACCGACGCATCAAGCGCGAAAACGCCGAGTTTTTCTTGATCCCAGCCGTTTTCCGTTCCGCGAATCATCATATAACCTATGCAAACAATTTCGGCAGTCAATGGCGAAAGCGACATTTCGCGTACGCGCTTCGAGCGTTCGGCATCGTCGGACGCACCGCGCAAAAGGTATTCTTGCCGCCCTTCGTCGAAAGAGTCGAACGGCAAACCATTGGTTTCAATGTCGAAAACAAGATAGCGTTGATTTGTCATGGAACTGGAGATAAGAATTTAAAATATTCCGCGATTCCGAACTAAACAATATTCGCTCAATAAATCCGCATATCTTATGCGGCAAGTAATGCAAAAATACCTCAAAATTAAGAGCGACAATTCGGTTTTTTGTTGTATTTGCCACGAAGATTCGGCTGTGAACGTCAATAGTGCGGTTTAAGGAAGAAAATGCAAACACAAATTCACAATTTTTGAAAATACAGCAAAAATCTGAATGCTTTATGGCTCAACAATCATCGGACACTCAACAAATAGCTCGACTGACCGAAGCAATAAAATCTATTCGTGCCGAAGTAGGCAAAGTTATTGTCGGGCAGGAAGATATCATTGAACAACTTCTTATCTCTCTGTTTGCTCGCGGGCATTGTTTGCTTGTGGGCGTTCCCGGCTTGGCAAAAACACTTTTGATTCGCACACTTGCGCAGGCATTAGACCTGAAATTCAGCCGTATTCAATTTACGCCCGACCTTATGCCGAGCGATATTACAGGCACAGAGATTATCGAAGAAGATATGACTACGGGGCATAAAAAATTCCGATTCGTTAAGGGGCCAATATTCGCCAATATTGTATTGGCAGACGAAATCAACAGAACACCGCCCAAAACTCAAGCGGCATTGCTCGAAGCCATGCAAGAGCATAACGTTACCGCAGCCGGAGCAACTTACAGTCTCGATGAGCCCTTTTTTGTATTGGCAACGCAAAATCCTATTGAACAAGAGGGAACTTATCCGTTGCCCGAAGCGCAATTAGACCGTTTTATGTTCAATCTTTGGCTGGATTATCCTTCACTTGACGAGGAGACCCGCATAGTTCAAACTACTACGTCGAGCTATGCGCCGGAGGTGAAAAAAGTATTGGGTGCGGCAGAAATCAATGAATTTCAAAGTTTGGCACGGCGTGTTCCTGTTGCCGACAACGTTGCGCAATTTGCCGTGAAACTTGCCCGTGCTACAAGGCCCAAAGAAACTACCGTAAAAATAGTAAAAGATTTCTTGAGCTACGGGGCAGGGCCGCGTGCGTCGCAGTATTTAGTTCTGGGTGCAAAAACCCGCGCTGCCATTTACGGTAAATTCACGCCCGATATAGACGATGTACGTGCGGTTGCCGCAGCCGTGTTGCGCCATCGTATAGTCGCCAATTTCAATGCCGAAGCCGATAATGTCAGTCCTACGGATATAGTGGCGCAATTACTGCGGGAAGCTTAAATCTTAAAACAAGTTGCAAATAGGGCGCACTTCCGATTTGTCCGGGCATAATGCGGCAAGTTCACTTAAAGTTTTGTTTGCAACAGGATGTATAAAATCGGGTGCGATTTCGGCAGCCGGAACAAGTGCGAATCTGCGTTCAAGCATACACGGGTGCGGTAGTTCTAATTCGCCGCGTGCAATTACAATGTCGCCATACAGCAATATATCAATATCAATTTCTCGTTCGCGCCACCGCGGCCGCTCATGCCGTCCAAGTTTCTGTTCAATATTTTTGCATACATCGAGCAATTCTTGCGACGCAAGCAATGTTTTGCCTGCTATGGCAATATTGAAAAACGGCGGTTGCTCTCGGAAGCCAACGGGTTCGGTTTCATATACCGACGATGCTTGCATTTCACTCGTAAACGCCATGCTTCGCAACATAATGGCAGCGCGGCGCAATACGGCAAGTCTGTCGCCGAGATTTGCTCCGAGAGATAAAACAGTGGCTGTCATGGAAATTACTGTTTATTCTCGGCTTAAAGATTGTTCCACCTCGATAAAATCCACAACGTGCCGTATGGGAACATTCAACTTGCGAATACGGACAGTTGCTTTTGCCAATCGCGGGATTTTGTCGAGCAACATCGAGAGTATATCATGAGCAAGTGTTTCGATAAGGCTGGTAGAGTCGCCGTTAATAATTTCGCCTATTACATACATAGCCTCTTCGTAATTTACGGCATCGTTTACATTATCGCTTAATACAGCCGCAAAACCATCGTAGTAAAGTTCGAGGTCTACCTGATATTTTCCGCCGAGCGTTTGCTCTTCGGCTTTAACGCCATGATAAGCGTAAAACTCTGCATTTTTAATAGTTAGGCGTGTTGGAACGGATTGTCTGTTCATTGTTGTTTTTGATTAATTAAACTTGCACCGCTTACTTTCCGCTTCCGGCGGCAAATCCTCACCGTGCAATGATAACGGGATATGCAGTCCGATAGCGTCCCGCTTCCATTACCAACATATAATTTCCATGCGGAATATCCGACATAGAGAATCGTGCCTGATATGTGCCCGGTTTTTGAGTTGTTTCGGCAAGCGTTCTTATTGTCTGACCGAGTACTCCCACAAGCGTAAATCGTGCAACGGTTTCTTCTACCGTGGAATACTCCGCCGTCAGAACTTCGTCTGCCGGGCTTGGATATACGGCTTGCAACGCAGTAGAGAATAATTGTACGTTCAAAGTTCGTATTTCGCATCCGTAAGGTATCATTTTCACCGTATCGGCCGGCGATGCCCCCGGAGCTATACATTTATCTCCGGCAACTACATCGGTAATCTGCACTGTCGGAGTTAAGGTTTCACCTACTACCGAACTAAATACTGCTTGTACCAATGGATTAAATACAGTATCAGAGCAATTCTCCAAGCGTATCAATGCTTTACCTATAGCTTGACGTACAAACGATACACTGCATTGCGAAGATATTATCGAATCGAGAACAAGCGTTGTTTTATCGTATAACAATGTAAATTCCATCGTTTTATTTGGCGATTCGTTCAGCGGCACAAGGTCGCTTGCCGCAATGCCCACTATTCGCGTTATACCGGGCGGCGCCTCCGCAGGTGTTGAGCCTGACGGACGGATAACAATCGGCGTTCCCTTTACGATAATAGAAACGGCAACGGAATCGCGCCCGCCGCATTGGTCGTCGAGATAGAAAACAGCACTATATCTTCCGGCCGTATTTTCACCTGAAAATGATACCGAAAATACAGATGAATCTTTTCCGCCTACTTGAATTTCAGATGTTAGTGATGAAAATTTTCCGCCACTGCCGGATATAGTCAATGTTGCGGGAGTTCGTGCAAGGTTTCTTACTGTTATTTGCCGCAAAGCAATCTCACCGAGACAAATTGTAGTATCGGCGGCGGCCTGTATGCGTGTATCGGGGACACCTACAAAAACAGCTGTATTTTCTGTTTTCACATTGCCGCAAACATCGGTTACTGTTATTCGGGAAGAAAAAGAGCCGCCGACAGCCGAGCCGATAAATATTATCCGAACCGGTATTGAATCGTGTGCCGGTACCGAAACAATCGGGTTTTGCACACGAAATCTCGGGTCCGACGATATAAAATCAGCGTTTATATTCATTTCGCCGGAATTTCTTGCGAATATTTGCGTAGTCAAGGAATCGCCCGGGCAGGCAAATAATGTGTCGGGAATTTGTTTGAGCGTAATATCGTTCGGGTTTACTACTACAATACGAACAGTATCGGAATTAACGCATTTATTAACGTCGGTTACGGTAACGATATAATCCGTTGTAACACGAGGATTTGCAATGGGAGAAGGGGTGTTTACGCTGCTTAAACCCGTTGCCGGCGACCATTGATACGAGATAATCGAATCGGTTGTAACGGCACGCAACCGTATAGAAGAATCAGGGCATATAAGCACGTCGCCGCCGGCGGAAACACTTGGCCTCGGATATACAGTTATCATTATATCTTTTGCGCCGGTACAACCGCTGGCATCGGTTACGGCTACGGTGTATCGTCCGTTTTTGGTTGCGGATATTTGCGGGGCAGTTGCTCCCGGAATATCGGAACCGTCGAATTTCCATTGATACAGCCTGTAATTTGTGGCCGTAGAAAGAGTAACCTCTCCTCCGTCGCAGAATTTAGTCGGACCGCCGGGCGAAATATCGGGTGAAAGCGGCAGAATCCCAACCTGAAGTTTGGTTAAGAACACATTGCTCTTCAACATATTTCCGAACTGCGATGTTTTTACGAAATCGGGCGAATAAGTTGTTCCGCCCAAACAAACCGCACCGGTAGCGTCCACCGCTATACACGAGGCTTCGTCGTTATTTGTACCGCCTATATAACTCGAATATATCAAAGTATTTCCGTCGGAATTGATTTTGGCGACAAAAGCATCGTCATGCTCGGTTGCGCCATTATTCAGAGTTGCATCGAGAGCGTCGGGAGTTGTAGGGAAATTAGGTGAATAAGTGGTTCCCGCTATGTATGCAGCACCGCAAACGTCAATTGAGATACCTCGTGCTTCATCATCACCCGTGCCACCCAAAAATGTGGAGTATAGCATTGTGTCGGCTTTTGGGGTTAATTTAAGCACAAAAGCGTCGCGGCTGCTTTTAGATATACTGTTAAATGCTGTATCCAATGCGCCTTGCGTAACGGGGAACTCTTTCGAGGCTGTATAACCGGCAACGTAAGCATTACCGAAAATATCGGCGGCAATACCAGTTCCTACGTCGCTTCCCTCACCGCCAATGACCACCGAATAATGCAAAGAATCGGCATCTTTTGAAAATTTCGATATAAAACATTCGTATTCGCCCTTTACGCGCTGGCCTACCGTAAATGGTGTGCGCGGGAATTTCGGCGATAATGTTCCGCCGGTAACGTAAAGCGTTCCGTCGCTTCCAAGTGCGAGAGCGTTCGTGTAGTCGCCGCCGTCGCCGCCCAAATACGAACAATAAACAAGGTTCGATCCGTCCGGCGATATTTTTGCCACAAAACCGTCTTCTGCACCGCCGTTATGCGTTCGGCTGAATGCTTTTTGCGTAGTAGGGAAACTATCCTGCGGGCCGAATGCACCGGAAGTAGTCTGGCCGCAAATATATGAGGCACCTGCGAAGTCAATAGCTATACCATTCGCCACATCGGCTTGTTTGCCGCCTAAATACGTGGCAAATACAAGCGAACCGCCGTCGGGTGCAAGTTTTGCGATAAAGCAATCCGTATTAGGTGAAGCTGGATTGTCGCGCCGCTTTGTTTGAAATGCTCCGGCCGTCGCCGGAAAATCGTTTGACGAAGTTATTCCCGTAATGTATGCGCTTCCCGATGCATCAACTGTAATTCCATTACCCGTTTCATCAGTACTTCCGCCAAGAAAAGTTGCATATACGACACCGTTTCCGGCCGAATTATATTTTACTACGAAACAATCTTTAGATTTCAGAGTGCCGCTATACGCACCGTTAGTAACCGGAAAATCCTGCGACATTGTTTTGCCCGTTACATAAGCGGCACGCATGGTATCGAGTGCGGTTGCATAACATATCTCATTGCTCGCACCGCCCTCCACAATCGAGAATATCATAGGAACAGCCAGCACAATGGGTTGCGAATGTTCGGCATTTTCAAACCTGAAAGAAATCACGGAGTCGTCGGTTAATACAAACGTGCATTTGACAGGCAACAATTCGCCGTCCGGCATTTTTTGCATAGCCGAGGGAGCGGCAAGCGAAAGCGTTCCGGCTTGTGTTTTGAACAGAATGTAACCATCTGTAAGTATCGGATACTTTCCTTTTGCAGTCAAATAAAAGCCGGTCGCTTCCGCAGGAGAAGAAAACTCGGCAGTCAGAGTAATATCCGATTTTTCGGAAACCGTGCCGCCGCCAAGCGATAAATTTACATTTCCCGTAGTTGCAGGTATTTCTACCGTTGAGAAACTTTTTGCATTTCTCGTCCAATCTGTTGCATTATCGCCTTTCAGATAATTTATCGAGCCGGGCAACCGATGCGTTCCGTGCGGTGTTCTGCCACCGAAATTTAATTGAAAAACTTCGCCGTCGAATGTTTTTTGCGAAAGCGTTTGCGGTTCGGAAAATCTGCGTGGCTGTTTGCTGCGCTGACGGGTAGCCGAAGTATAGGCAAACATATCGAACCTTATGCCGCCGGTTGTGTCTATCCAAGCATTAACCGACGGGAATTGTGCCAGAAATTTTGCGGAAGAGTTCCATTGTCCGCGATTTTCAATAAAACCGTTATGCCTGTTGACTTGCAGAGGCGAGCCGGTCGGCATAGATTGTGCCGCCATTCTACAAAATGTTGAGCAAACGGCGGCAAAAATTAAAAGTAATCGGGTTGTCATCGTTATTAAGACGGCGCGGGAAAAAATGCTGCAATGCAAAATTACGTCAATTCGGTGATTTTTTTATATTTCTTGAACCAGACAATTCAAGCACAACGGTTTGGGTAATGAGTATTCAATATGAAAATCTATCGGAAAAATACCCCGAAAAAACGATACAAGTTCCAAGCGTCAATTTTTGATGAAATTTCGTAGGTTGAATGCATTGAAAGTATCGGAACGCCTACATCTATTACCTCCATATTTTCTCTCGACATAAAACCGCCTATTGTGCCTCCGCCGCCCGATTCAACTTTATACGATGCCGTTTGCCAGGGAATCCGATTGTCGTCGAGCATCTTGCGTATTTTTGCAATGATTTCGGAATTTGCATCGAAAGAACGCCCGTACCGCTTAATTGAAATGCCATAGCCGAGCCGTGCGGCATTGGTCGGCTCCGACAGCCCCATAAATAGCGGATTTATCGCGTCATTTACATCGGCGCTTACAACCAATGCGTTACGCAATGCACGTCTCGTTGCATTTTCGTTGAATTTTGCACTCGTCTGTGCTTCCGCAATCGTGGCGTAAGTATTAGTCAGAAAACTTGATTGCGCTCCCGTATTATTGACGCTGCCCGTTTCTTCGTTGTCGGTTAGATATACGATTGCGGTAAGTTCCACAGCAGATTTTATGTCGGCAAGCGCACGCAAAGCCGCAAAAGAACACAGCCGGTCGTCTTGTCCGTAGGCAGCAATAAGCCCGCGGTCGAATCCGGCGTCACGCGGCGGTATTGCAGGTACAAACGATATCTCGGCACTTACGAAGTCCTCTTCGGAAATGCCGTAAAGTGCAGCTATATGGTGCATTGTTTCGGTCAGAACGCCTTTTTCCGATGGTATAGAGCCGACTATTGGGTCGAGTTCTTCGCCGTCGAACACGCCGGTATATTTTCGGTCGCGTAGCGGTGCGTCGGAATGTGGCGCAACGTCTGCTATTACAAAAACGGGGTCATCGGGCTTTGCACCTAGCGAAACGTCTATTCGCCGCCCGTCTTTCGTGTCAATTCGGCCGGTCATCATCAGCGGTATATTCGCCCATTGATATTTTTTTATTCCGCCGTAGTAAATTGTTTGCATTAACGCAAATCCGCTCGATTCGTATAGCGGACGCGCTTTAACGTCAATTCGCGGGCTGTCGTGATGTGCAGCGATAAGGCGCGAGCCTGCGGTAAGCAGCTTTGTTCCGATAATTGCGGCTATTATGGCTCTTTCACGGTTGACAAAATATAATTTTGCGCCCGATTGTATCTGCGCATCATCTTTAAATTCATTGAAACCGGCCGATTCAAGAATTTTAATCGCTTCGGAAGTTGAAGTCAGTTCAGTAGTTACATTGCCAAGGAATTTTTTATATTCCTCGTTATATATGCCTATGTCATTTTTCTGATTCTCCGCGCCAAGCCAAGATGAACGCTTGCCTTGCCAAACAGATTGTCCGGAAGCCGATAATTCGACAACAAATAACAGAACAATACAAACTAAAGCTTTCACTGTTGATTTCTTTCGGAAACGAACTGAATTATTAAAAAATAAATTTAACCGTCAGAACGCACTAATCTTGAATTTAAGCAGGCTATCTTTCGCTTGTTCTCTCGATTACAAATCGTCCGGAAGCAAGGCGAATACCGTTTGCGCCTATAACGGCAACTACATATACGCCATCGGGAATATCGGCTGTAAAGTCTTGATTATACAAGCCTTTGGGTAATAATTTTGCTTGTGCTGCATCCTGAATTTTTTTGCCGAACATATCGTATATCGCAATGCTGACGGCAATTTCATTGGGAGCATAAACAGAAATACGCGCCTCTCGTTTCTCTATCGGGTTGGGCGAAACATTTGCAGAAACCCCATTTTCAATCTTTGGACTCCGCACCGAAGCCGGCAACCAAAGTAATGCGTAATCGGCAATTCCTTCGGCGGATTCTTTACCTTTTAACGATACGTATACAGGCTGTAATTTGTCTGGCTCTGCTTCTGCGTACATATAATTCCATTCATTTGCCGCAATTTTTCCATTACGCACCAAAGTTACCATTTGTGGGTTTGAAGTTGCCCCCAAAAGTATTTCCATTAAAGTTTTTTTGGGCTTTGGCGCATTTTGAGGCATATCACTGTCGCGCCGTTGTTGCGCTTCGGTGCCAAGAAAATTCTTTGATATTAACGTGCGATCTTCTTTGGGTATCAGCGTGCGGTTTTCGGGTGCAAGCGACCGACCGAATGAAACTATCGGCGGCGATTCCGAAGATTGATGCACGGATGATTGCGGCGTATCAAACGCGATTCCAAGCGCAATTTCAGGCTCATTAATGCGTTTGCCGATAATTGGCTCAATATGGTCAGGCGTAACAATACTTTCCGTTTTCGAGATACTTTCCGTTTTCGAGATACTTTCCGTTTTCGAGATACTTTCTTCCGAATCGTTTAATGATTTTGTACTTATATTTTCTGCATTTATTACTATTGCCGAAGGCGGGACGGCTGCACCGCCCGACGCACTTGCATAATCATTTTGCACTGATTTTTTCTCAATAGGCGATACTTTCCGATATTGAGCAGATTCCGAAGATTCGGGTTTATATTCTTGATTCGATTGTTGCCTTGCCGCCGCGATTTGTTCCGGACCGGATTTGTCCGCTTGGGACTGTTCTGTTCCGTGTACTATTTTGCGCTCTTGCGAAGTTTGGTCAATAGTGGTGTTCTGCGTAGGCACAATGTCTGTTATTCGGAAAAACAAAACTATAACGGCCGCGGCGGACAAGGTTGCTGCGGTTATTTTCCATATACGCGGCAAAGTGTTAGAGCGCGGTATTGGCGTAAGAGTCGCTTTTTTGCGGTCGGCTTCGCGCAGGATTGCCAATATCTCCTCTCGCGATAGCAGCGGCGTTTGTTCTTCGGCTTGCGAAGCAACGCGCAATGCCTGCTTTAATGTGGTAGATTGCATTTTCATGACATTGAATTTAATTCGCCGATTATTCGGATATTTCGCCCATATCGTCCGACACACCCAATAATTTTGCCAAACGACGGCGACCTCGCGTAACACGAGCTTTGATATTCGACAAACTTGTTCCTTGTATTTTCTGTATTTCCTGCAATGACAGCCCGGAAAACTCAAATAGTGCTACCGCTTCACGCATTTGTTCGGGCAATTTCATCATCGCCTCGCGCATAAGAGCCACATCAGCCGCGGTATCAGGTCGTGTATCTGTGTCGGGTATCTCATGAGCGGTTTCTTCATCGTAGAATCCGAAAAACTTACGACGGCGATACGCTCTTTTGAACTCATTGCCGGCAATTGTAAAAAGATAACCGACAAAGGCATTTTTATTCTGAATTTTTTCGTAATTGATATACGCCGCAAGTATTGTATCGTGAACTAAATCGCGGGCAGTTTCACGGTTTCGCGTCATAGACAAGGCAAAACGCTCCAACCGTTGGTATACGGGGCCGAGAAGTTCCATAAATTCCTGCTGTTTTTCGTCAGACGTCATACCCGGTTACACGATAGGAAGCAACGCAGCCTTTTCCCTTCGTCATTTTCTATTTTTCAATATATTGCGAAGAGTACAGCCGTAACAAAAAAGTTGCACTAATGTACAAATAAACCTGCTAATGCTTGATATTATCCAACGATTATTAATGCAACAAGGGCGGACAAGTTTTTTCTCTTGTCCGCCCTCACGTTGCTTTTGATATGTTATGCCGCCTACTACTTGGCTATTACTATCTGACGTTCGGTGCTGTAAAGGCCTGAACGCAGACGAACCGTATAGCTACCCGACGCTAATTCGGCAACATTAACCTTTATGTCGTATTCGCCGACTTCCAGCGAGCCTAAGTCTATATGCTTAACCACGGCACCCGTAGCATCAAATATGGTAAGTTCTGTGCCGGACTGCAATCCTACGCTCATACGTACTTCCATCTCATCGCTTGTTACCGGATTAGGACCTACCGCAATAAGAGAATAAGCCTTGCCGCTGCCGAGTATTTTTCGGAAACTATATCCGCAAGCCGGGTCTATTGTAATGTCTGCGCCTGTCGGGTTCAGAACTGCACAAGTATTGCCGAGTATTTCGCTTTCCAAGTTAAACGTTATCTTGTCTTGGGCTGTCGCACCTGTCGTTTGAGGTAACATTACGCGAAAATCTATGCTTGCTATCTCGCCCGCTGCATCTATTATATTTTGAGCAACTGCGGTAAATTCAACAAATCCTGCGCCAGTCGTAACATCTCTCACCACATAGCCATTCGCTCCTCTAATACTATTATAAGACAAAAGTGTTTTGTCAAACAAAAGTTTTACCCGAGCCGAGGATGCACCTGCAAGAGCCATAGATGCACCGTCTTTGAGATGTATATGGGCTGTCAGATTCTCACCGATACCTACATGAGTTGCAGACGATGAAGCGGAGGTACCGAGCGTCACAAACGTTTCACGGCTGAAAGATTGTGCCGTACCGGTTAATACAACCGAAGTATCCCGAGTAGAATTAACAAAGGTTAAATACGCTGTATGTGTGCCTACACTCGTGGGACGGTAATTTATCACAACATTCTGTGTTTCGCCCGGCTTCATTGTTATAGGAAGAGCAGTACGCAAAGGCGAAACCAATGTAAATTGCGGATCGTTTGTTGTTAAATCGTTCAAATCCATATCTACATTACCAAGATTGCGAATCGTAGCCGTCGTTATTTGTCCGTCCGTATTAACGCAAATCGGGCCAACGCTGCCGCCCGTGGCTACCATATCTCGTATCGGAACAAATGGATCGTTACCAACGCCTGACCATACGGATACAGTCTCTGCTTCGGCATCGCTCTTTGTAGTCATCGGTTCGCTTACCGGCGCAACTTGCTGGGCAAGAAAATCTGCGTCAAATGTTAATGTATTGCCCGGTTGTATTATCAATTTTCCGCTCGGCATCATTGTTGCCGCATCAAACCGGAAACCTTTCGAGCCATAAGCACCCGTACCTACTCTACCTACCGAGCCTGCAACCTGCGGAATAAAATCCGTTATCGTTACCGAATCCTCCCATTGATATGACTCGCAGGTTATCTCGTATTGACGAGAATTTGCCGGTGCAGTTTTAACTAATGTCATACCGAAATCAACGTCTTTCGTTGTTATTCTCGGAACTATGCCTATTCCGCGTAATTCAGATATAGGTCTGATATTCGGATCATCTGTTTCAAACGTTATATCCAATGCATGATCACCTGTTGTGTCGGGGTCGAATGTTACGGTATAATCATGCTTTTCGCCCGATTGAAATACCTTGTTTGCAAAGTCGCTCACATTATATCCAAATACAGAACTTGCCGGACTTGTTGCTTTTATTATTGTTACCGGTGCCGTGCCCTGATTTTCCAAGGTTATGGTTCCGCTGTAAGGTGCGTTTGGTGTACGACGCGATTTGATGCGCTTACGCAGCCAATCAAAGTTGGTTGCTGTAAGTTGGGGTTGAACCGCACGCCCTTTCAATTCGCCTACATTGTCTTTGTAAGTGCCGTTATTTTTGGCATCGTTTGCAAATACTATCTTGTCACCGTATGTATTAACCGCAGTCGGTTGGAACTGAATATCAAGCGCACGCGATTCACCCGGCTTGATAACGCAGGGAGTTTGTGAAGAAGCAGCCTGCATATCGGCCGGCCAATTTGCCGTCAAAGGATTGAACACGGTGGGGTCAGTCGGTCCTGTCCAACCGGTTATCAATAAATCTACTTTGCCCGTATTACGGACATAAATTTTATTCTGCTTGGTTTTATTTACGATTATCGTTTGGAAGTCTATATCGGACACCTCTATAATCGGCACCACTACTTCCGCATATACGGCAACCAAATTCTTGAACAAGCAATCATTGCCTACACCGATGGAGTCCTTGTATTGTCCTTCATTTATATTGCTGAACATTACATCAATCTGACGACTTTCTTTGGGCGCTAAAACTATGGGCAACGTAATTCCTACTAATGTAAAGCCTTGCCCACCGTCTTTTAGCTGAAACTTCGTTATTGTTACCTCTTGGCTTCCCGTATTGGTCAGCGTTACTTTTTTCGTAAGTGCCGCACCCGATTTCAATACACCGTAATCTATCGGCGTAGGTGTAAGAGTTACGCTGTAAGCACTATAGGTAACCACAAGCTTCGTTTCATTGCCGGCACGGTCGACAAAATACAGCGTAGCCTTTGCGTCTTTTGTAACGTCGTCTACGGTCAACGACCAATCGGTTTTTATGGTTTGCCCGGCAACGAATGTATTGTTTTTATCGTAATTAAATGTGTAATTATAGCTTTCCGTAGGCTCGGGGTCCATATAAATCAGCGCTAAATTCGAGCGCACTTCCGGATCTTTCGGCAAGTCTTCGGCGGTCGCACCTTCCACCGTACCATCGCACTTTTGTTCCCACTTCAATACCGGTGCAACCGTGTCTTTCTTGGTTAAATCTCCTAATGCAACGCTTGTGGGGAAACCATAAGAGTCGTAAGACGAGAAGCCGTAGGCATAAGCCGCAAAAGGATCCTTTGCACGGATTCGATATACGCCGTCACCAGGTAATGTAAGCAACTTGTTTGCATAGTTTTTTCCGCGAATAGGTACGGAAAAAACTTGTCCGGGATTTGAACCGAACACACTCTTTATAGCCTGCCAATTAACCTTTCCGTTAACTACGGTACCGAACTCTAAATCGTCGGGAAGAGTACCGAAATCTGTAAGTTGGTATACTAAGTTCACATAATGTTCCGTAAACGGAAGCGTACCGCCTTTTGCGCCGGGTGTGCAGAATACTATCTCTGTTTGATATTGCTCAAGCGGAGTAAGAACTATTTGGAACGGGTCGCTCGGCACATCGTCGTCCGCCTGCCCCGGATTATACAGCATCACATATATCGGCTTATTGCCCGATATAACCACAGGGCGAGGCGCACCGTCGAATGAACGCGACTCTATAAATCCGCTGTTGAAAAGGCGTGTATTCCGATTAACAACCCTCCATTGCGCTCCGTCTCTGTACAATGTAGTATTTTTATCCCGTACAAAAATTCGGACAACCGGATTATTCTTGCGTTTGGCAATGGGCGTTACGTGATATTCCGTTCCCCATGTTTTTATAGGCAGGTCCATTTCGGCCGTATAATCGCACCAAGGAATTCCTGCCGGCACATTAGCGCATTGATTACCGGAAACTACAGCCACGGGCTTGCTCGCTTTAATATAACTGCCCGAAATATCTTCAAGGTCATTCATATTTGTTATGCAAATAACGTCGCCGCGCTTCATTCTCCATGTTTTGGATTGACCGGCCTTTAATCCGCCGGTAGTTTTCGACGATGACGTTCCTGCCATTTCAAATGTAACGTCTGTATCATCATAAGCAGCCGTTATTGTTGTTTCAGCGGGTAGATTATATCCTGCATTGACTGCAGTATATTGCGGCCATGCACCTACAATATATTCTTCACCAAGCCCTGAAACCGGAACTGCAAGGAAACCATCTGAAGTATAAAGGAATCTCGTTACCCCATAAGCTATAATAGGAGCTTTGGATTTTATATGAATTGCTTTACCCGGCAACACGCGCTCCGGCGGTGCCTTCGCTTGCGGTGTCTTGGAGAACGGTTGCCCAACCGCCGGCGGTATCTTGAACTCTACAACATCGTTGGCAGGAACAACCTTAACCATCACGAAACCTTCCGACTCAATTTCGAGGCGCACTTCTTGGCGAACACCCGAAGCGATAAATACACGCAAAGAATTGTCGCCGCCGGCCGATTCTTCGTAGCATGGCGGAAACGAAAAATAAAATTCGTTACCGGCATTTGTCGAGCCAAGCAACGTAGGAAGTTTATCCGGCGTTATCTTGGATTTCTGCGCACTGCCGATTGCCGGCGCAATAAGGCATAGGGCGACAAACATTGCAAGCAACAGTCTAAATCGTTTCATGAACGACCTCCACATTTGATAAAAAAAGAGTAAAAGTATTTGTTCATAGACTTTTTAATACAGCGGTGCCGATATAAGATTTTCAGGCGAACGCCAATAAGTTATCAAACCCATATTTATTGCGAAAATTAAGTAAAGGCCGGCAATTATCCAAACTCTTTACGCCCCGTTTTTTTTTGTCAAGTCAAACTTACCGTAACTTTGCAAAGAATTTAGCAAATACCGTCGCTGTTTTACTGTAGAATCTATCTCGATTTGCAACCGAAACTCTTGCTTTTTCAGTGTTGAAACAAAGGTTGGCTCTTGCTTATGACCGTTCAATTACAGAGCCGGGATAAGTCTGTTGTGACAATAAACCGAATTTACAAGAAACGTTTCATTTTTTATTCGTGAAATCAACATTTTCTCAAAATTTCCTCAGGAATTACACGGTTCCCGAATTGAAAGAGCAAATTATCGCTCTCGGATATCCGGCTTTTCGTGCGCAGCAATTATTTCAGGCTATATATTCCGATAAAATGCGTCCTTTAAGCGAAATTGCCGCTCTGCCGGCCGATTTACGCGGACTATTGGCCGACAAATTCGCATTGCCTGCACTAACGCTCGCAACTACTCGCCATTCCGAAGACGGCACGATAAAATTCCTTTTTAAATTGGCCGACGGCAAGTTGGTGGAGTCCGTGCTGATTCCCAGCGAAATGCTAACCGACGAGGGTGATCCTAAGCGTCAAACTATTTGCGTTTCCACGCAAGTGGGCTGTCCGCTTGGCTGCAAATTTTGCGCAACGGCATCGCTGAAAGTCAAACGCAATCTGGAAACTGCCGAAATTGTCGAGCAATTACTGTCGGTACGTAGTTTTTCGGGTAAAAAGATTTCTAATCTGGTTTTTATGGGAATGGGCGAGCCTATGCTCAACTA
Organism: Bacteroidota bacterium; assembly: GCA_020852855.1. GTDB lineage: Bacteria > Bacteroidota > Ignavibacteria > Kapaibacteriales > UBA961 > JADZAA01. The sequence continues at coordinate 5,496 of JADZAA010000008.1, read as the reverse complement.
CGACAATGTAATGCGTTCAGTCGAGATTTTTACAAGTCCCGAAGCCGATTTGCTTTCACCGCGCCGAATTACGCTTTCGACGGCCGGCGTTATTCCGGGAATTATACGTATGGCCAACGAGAATTGTCCGATTAAGCTTGCTATTTCGCTTCATGCAACTACACAGGAATTGAGATTGAAACTAATGCCTATAGCCAAAAAATATCCGCTGAACGAATTGCTTGCCGCCGCCGAATACTATTATCGGGCTACTCGAAAAACCGTTACCTTTGAATATATTCTTTTCGACGGGCTGAATGACAGTGAAAATGACGCACGGCGTTTGGCCAAAATTTCACGCCGATTCCGTTCCAAAATAAACGTAATCCCGTTTCATAATATAGAGTTCACTCATCCCGAAGGACTATCCGCCGAATTGCACCCTGCAACGCCGGAGAAATTTAATAGATTCATAACACAATTAAAAAATTTCGGAGCGGTTGTGATGACTCGCTCATCCAGCGGCAAGGATATTGAAGCAGCCTGCGGGCAATTAGCTCTTTCTTCTGCTCCTGTTTTTTCGGCCGGGAAAGGTGGTATTAAAGCTGCAGATTAGTTCTAATACGGAATCGGCCGAAACTAAATTCATGCAGTTAAAATGCCCTTTAGGACAACTTGAACGTCCTATATGAGAGCATGGTCTGCACGATAGTTCAACCTCGGCTATGCGGTGTGGCGCACGAAACGGCTCAAAACCAAACTCGCGAACCGTCGAGCCGAATATCGCCACAACCGGCGTTTGACGAGCAGCGGCCAAGTGCATCGCCGCCGAATCGTTGGTTATGGCAAAATCGCAACCGTCTATGATGCGCACAGAATCAAAAAGCGAGGCACCTGCATGATTTTCCGACGGATAAGGAAGTTTTGCTTCTATTTCCGAGCAAATTTCCACGTCGTCGGGGCCGCCTATAAGTACTATCGCAGCATGATACTCCCTCTGAAGCATCGTTCCCAATTCCACAAATTTTTCGGCAGGCCAACGCTTGGTAAAATAACGCGCACCGGGTGCGAAAGCAATACGCGGCGCACGTTCATTCAAAATATCGAAAATAGAATTGACATAATAATTTATAGGCGGATATAATTCCTCGTTTACTTCCTCCGGCAACCAAAATTCCAAACCATAGCCATAATCAGTCAAGCCCACAACCCAACAAGCTTTTGCCGCCGCAGCATACCGCATCGGAATAAGAACAGGCTCCGCATCTTTGCCACGCTTAAACAGCGTAAGTCCGATTTTCTGCAAGCGAAATTTTTTCACTTTGGTTATACAAGTGCCAAGCCTGAATCGGAAAATCATCGAGCGAAGATTACGCTGAAGGTCTATTAAAACATCGTATTTCTTAATTCCCGTTTCATTTAGCAACACTTGCCGCGCCGTATGCTTTGCGGCTAAAATACCGTTTAGCCCGGCATCGCGGTCAAGTTCTATAAGCGTTGTTATATTCGGATTATGGCGCCAAACGTCGGCAAAACGTTTGTCTACAACTACATCTATGCGCGACTCAGGATAGCGCATACGCAACATTCGTACTAACGGTGTAGCCAGTAGAACATCGCCAAGCGAACTAAGGCGCATTATACAATAAGACAAATGAACAATAATAAAATCGTCGGGCATAGATTAATCGTAAAAGTTACGGAGGTACGTTTATGCAGCATTGATACAAAGATACTGTACGATAGAAAATTTTTATGGATTTTCCGAAAAAAATCAGCAATTTCGCAATAGTTTTTATCAATTAACCAAAGGCTTATCATGCGATTTTCGGTAGAGCAAGACAATGATGTCGTAGTTTTTACTCTAAAAGAAACAAAGCTAGACGGAGCGACCGCACCCGACGTAAAAGCCGAATTTTTGATAGTCTGTCAGCCAAATATCGAGGCTTTCGTTATTGACCTTTCCAATGTGCGCGAATGTGACAATAACGGCATCAGCGCATTATTGCTGGCCAATCGCCTTATGAAAGAGCACGACGCGCCCGTTTATCTTGCAGGAGTTTCGGAGAAAATTCACAATTTGCTTAACTTGTCTATGGTCGAGCATAACTTCAGGTTTTGCGATACGGTAGAGGAAGCACTCGAGGAATTTTCCGATACGCAGGAACTTGACGACGAATTTTAAGGCTAAACGTCCGAAAGCGAAATTCCGACACCACAAGCGGCAGTTTTTCTGCCGCTTTGTTTTTCGGCGCACATCTGTTCGATTTCAACAAAAATTTGCAAATGTATCGGCAAATCCGCAAGCCGATTTATTTATATCGCAATTATTAGTGATACTTTCATGAAACGACGACTAATAACCGCCGCATTGCCTTATGCCAACGGCTTCATTCATTTGGGGCATTGCGCCGGTGCATATATTCCGGCCGATATGTATGCACGATTTCTGCGGCTTAACGGCGAGCAAACTCTGTTCGTATGCGGCTCGGACGAATACGGCGTAGCCATTACAATTTCAGCCGAGGCCGAAGGCGTAACACCACGAGATATTATTGATAAATATCACTTTGCAAACAGCGAAGCGTTTGCACGATTAGGCATAAGTTTCGATATTTATTCGCGCACTTCCGAGCCGGAGCATACCCGTGCGGCACAAGAGTTTTTTCTTGATTGGCTGCGCAAAGGCTTGCTTGTTGAACGCGAAGAAGGGCAGTTCTATGACGAAGTCGCCAAAATGTTTCTGCCCGACCGCTACGTGGAAGGCGTATGCCCGAATTGCGGCAGCGACAAAGCACGCGGCGACCAATGCGAAAATTGCGGCGCGTATTACAATCAAATCGAACTCAAAAATCCGCGGAGTAAAGTTTCGGGGCAAACACCCGTTATTCGTAAAACCAAACATTGGTATTTCAAACTGAACGAGTTTCAGGAAGCAATCGAGGTCTATGCGGAATCCCGCGCCGCCTATTGGAAAGACAATGTAATGCAACAAACGCGCTCATGGCTGAAACAAGGGCTTGCCGAGCGCGCCGCGTCGCGCGATTTATCTTGGGGCGTGCCGGTACCGCTACCCGACGCGGACGGCAAAGTTATTTACGTATGGTTCGAAGCGGTTCTGGGATATATTTCCGCCACAAAAATCTGGGCGCAAAATCAGGGAACGCCGGAGGCTTGGCGGGATTGGTGGAAAAAATCCGACGACAATATTTATACGGCGTTTTTAGGCAAAGACAATATAGTTTTTCATACAATTATTTTTCCGATTATTTTAATGGCGGCGGACGATTACGTTTTGCCGGCTTATGTACCGGCGAATGAATTTTTGAATTTCGAGGGGCAGAAATTCTCCAAATCGAGAAATTGGGGAGTATATGCGCGTGATTTTCTTCAAGATTTTCCCGAACCCGCACAAATTGACGCTCTGCGCTATACAATTGCGGCAAATCTGCCCGAAACGCGCGACAGCGATTTTTCATGGAAAGATTTCCAAGTAAAGAATAATAATGAACTCGCCGCCGTATTCGGAAATTTCGTGAATCGAACAGCGCAATTCCTTCACAAATATTTCGGCGGTGCTGTTCCCGTTCTGCCCGAACGTTTCGCCAAATTGCCCGAAGCATGGGAATTACTGACGGACGATTTAAAACGTGAGCCTTTAGGCCGAGAAGAATCACGGGCAAAATACGAGTCAAAACATCTGCGCTACTTTAATCCCGATGAATTTGCAGTTTTATCGGCTCTCGAATTCGGAACGCGACGCATTGCCGAATGTTATCATTCGTTCCGTCTGCGCGAGGCTTTGCTGGAAACGATGAATGTAGCCCGTGCCGCCAATAAATTTTTTAATGATGCCGCGCCTTGGAAAACCGTTAAAACAGACCCTGACCAATGTGCCAAAACTTTGTACGTATGCGCACAACTTGTGCGGTCGCTTGCCGTAATGTTCGCACCCGTAACGCCTAATTCCTCTGCCGAAGCGTTGCGTATGTTGAATACGGACAGTTACACGGGCGAACCCGACGCAAAGGCCGCCGGCGTTAATCGCTGGAACGATGTTTTACACCCGTTGCTCGCACAAGGCGCAATGACCGCACCTCCCAAAATTTTATTCGGAAAAATCGAAGATGCGACAGTGGAAAAACAATTATCAAAAATGGGAACTGCAACTGCCGCCGAAACCGTTACCGAAGAAGAATTACTCGGCATCGACGATTTTCGCAAGATACAACTGCGCACAGCCAAAGTAATAGCAGCGGAGCGCGTTCCCAAGTCCGAAAAATTGTTGAAATTACGTGTGGAAATAGCAGGTAAAGAAAGGCAAATACTTGCCGGAATTGCAAAGTTTTACACACCGGAGGAAATGACCGGAAAAACGGTTGTGGTTGCAGCAAATCTTAAACCCGCCAAACTTATGGGCTTGGAATCGCAAGGAATGTTGCTGGCGGCAAACGACGACGAAGGAAACTTGGCGCTTGTAACACTTGAACGCGAAATGCCAAGCGGCGCGGAAGTTCGCTGACGGTTCATAATTCCGCTTCTTGAGAAAATAACGATTGGTCGGGATAGCCTTTTCGGATTTATTTGCTCGTATTGTGTTTTTTAGGGAAAATTACGGCCTATGAAAATCCATTACAATGCACCGGTCATACTGACTTTTGCTTTAATTTCTACTGCGGTTACGATAATCGGCTCGGTTACGGGACAAAGTTTCACCGAACTGTATTTTTCGATTTCACCCAATATGTCGTTTTACGACCCCATAACTTATTTCCGTTTGTTCTCGCATATTGCCGGCCATGCAAATTGGGAACATTTAGCGGGAAATTTTTCGCTTATATTACTGATCGGCCCGCTACTCGAAGAAAAATACTCCTCGGCGTTAATGCTGGTAATGATTCTGACAACGGCTCTTGTTACGGGTTTGTTAAATATCTTCTTATTTCACACGGGGTTATACGGAGCAAGCGGAATTGTGTTTATGCTGATTCTACTCAGCTCATTCGCCAATCTGCGCAGCGGACATGTGCCTCTTACATTTATTATCGTAGTGTGTTTATTCCTTGGAAAAGAATTCGTGAATGCTTTCCACAACGATACTATTTCGCAATTCGCACATATTATCGGCGGATTATGCGGCAGCATTTTCGGCTATTCCAAGCGCGTAAAACCCGATATTGAATCTGCGGAAGCGATATGATTAAAAGCGTTATGCCAAATACAATTCAAATTCCTCGCAGGATTATTTCGACAGCCGTAATTTGAAAAGATTCGGTTGCCGCACGAACTCTGTACATCTTTCGGTTTTTCGTCAATTCGCCTGCGACGAATAAAATAAAACTGCCGGACGAAATAAGACGTAAAAAAGACACAGAAATAAACAAAAACAGAATAGAGTAGTTGTTACATTGTAAATCAATTAGTTAGACAATAATTCCATAAACCTGCACAAACTTCTAATACTTCATTGTAAAAATTTATATTGCGCAATCTTAATCGGTCGGATAATATCCTATA
>JADZAA010000007.1 GCA_020852855.1 Bacteroidota bacterium | reverse complement strand
TTCCGCCCCAAGTCGTAATCTCTTTACTGGTAAAGCTTACGGGAAAATCTATCATAAAAAAACTCTAATGCTAAGCGTTAGAAATTTACACCCTTTTTGGAAAAATAACCCTAATGCGTAATTTGGGATAATTATATTGCGAATTATCAAAACTGTAGCATCGGGCTGTTGAATTACATAAAAAGCGAGTGCTTCGCTTGACCAAGCACTCGCTTTCAGCAGAAAAAATAATACGAGTTCTATACTTCGGCTAATACTGTTCGAGCAATTACCATTCTTTGCACTTCGCTGGTGCCTTCGCCTATAGTAAGTAATTTGGAATCGCGCCAAAGTTTTTCTACGGGATATTCTTTGATATAACCGTAGCCTCCGTGTATTTGCACTGCATCTTCGGCAGCGCGGACGCACATTTCACTTGCGAAAAGTTTTGCCTGCGAAGCCGCAAGCGTATAATTTCGTCCGTTGTCGCGCAGCCATGCGGCGCGATAAGTAAGGGCGCGGGCGGCATCAACATTAACCGACATATCGGCAAGTTTGAATTGTATCGCCTGCATTTGCGCCAATTGTTTGCCGAATTGCCGCCTTTCTACTGCGTATTTAAGCGAAGCGTCCAAGGAGCCCTGAGCCAAGCCAACACTCAAAGCGGCTATGGATATTCGTCCGCCGTCAAGAATTTGCAATGCCTGAACAAAGCCTTCGCCTTCATTACCGAGCAAATGCCCCGCCGGCACTCGAACATTATCGAAAGTCAAACTGGCAGTATCGCTACATCTCATCCCGATTTTATTTTCTTTTTTAGAGGCAACAAAGCCTTCCATAGATTTATCTACGGCAAATGCGGATATACCGCGCTTTCCTTCGCCCGTAACCGCCATGATAACCGCAATATCACCGACATTTCCGTGTGTGATAAAATTTTTTGCACCATTAATCACATAAAAGTCTCCATCACGCTTTGCAGTAGTAAGCATTCCGCCCGCATCGGAACCGGAGCCGGGCTCGGTAAGACCCCATGCACCAATAGTATCGCCGGAAGCAAGACGCGGCAAATATTTTTGCTTAATTTCTTCACTGCCAAATCGTGTAATATGTCCGCTGCATAAGCCGTTATGCGCGGCTACGCCGAGTGCTATTGCAGGGCATACACGAGCAATTTCCTCAACAATAACTGCATATTCTTGCGCGCCCATACCCGAGCCACCGTATTCTGACGGAGTTAGTATACCCAAAAAACCGAGTTCGCCGAGTTTTTTGAATATTTCGGCGGGGAATTCTTGCGTTTCGTCGTAATGCGAAACTACCGGCCGAATTTCATTTTCGGCAAAACTGCGTGCAAGGTCGCGCACCGCTTTTATATCGTCGGACAATTCAAAATCAAGCGTAGTTACTTCCGACATAATGCTCCTGTTTTATATGTTTCACATTTTTCCGAAAATTATTGGTTCAAATTATTCGCAAATAATTTACAGCGACATATTTTCAGTATTATTTTCCGATATATTTTTTGAATATATCTTATTGTTCTTGCCGATACTGCAAGAATTTGCGCTGTTTCGCCCGTTTGAACAATTTAATTGATATTCCAGGAAATATTTATTATTCCGGTATTTTTACGAATTAGAATTATCGGATAAAATTCTAATTGCGCCGTGCAGTTGATATAATTTACGCGCAAGTTCGGTTTCGCGTTCTACCGCCTTTTCATAGCGTTTTGCTTCCTCGACTATTTCGGCCAAATAGCGTGTACGTTCCGGCGGAATAATATATGTTTTCCGGCTTGCACCTACTGTTGCGATACGGTTTCCGTTCCAATTACCGCCTTTTTTTTCGGATATTTTCGCCATCAAGGCCTCGTAAAGCGCATTAACGCCCGCGTCGTTGAACTGCGATGCAGTTGTGCCATATACGGGCATTTCTTCCGGTTTTCGATTCCAAAGGCCATGCCCGCGTAAATATTGTTTTTTCACGTCGCGCAAAGCATCTGCCGCGCCGCGTTTATCGAATTTATTTATGGCAATAATATCGGCATAATCAATCATATCAATTTTTTCGAGCTGCGATGCAGCACCGAATTCCGGTGTCATAACGTACATGGCAATGTCGGCTATCGCAACTATTTCAGAATCGCTTTGCCCAATTCCGGCGGTTTCTACTATAATCAGGTCAAAACCTGCGGTTTTAAGCAATTCTATGGCCGGCGCGGCGTGCCGGCTTAACGCTATATTCGCTTGCCTTGTGGCAAATGAACGCATATAAGCGCGATTGTCGCTTACAGAGTTCATGCGAATACGGTCGCCCAGCAATGCGCCGCCCGTTTTTCTTTTCGATGGATCTACCGACAAAATTGCCAATGTTTTATCTGGGAAATCCTCCAAAAAGCGCAGAATAAGTTCGTCGGTAAGTGAAGATTTGCCCGCGCCGCCAGTACCGGTAATCCCTATAACGGGAATTGCCGCATCAGAAAATTCTACGGAAAACTGCGCCTTGCCGCCGTTGCCGTTATATTCTCCAATTAGTTTTCCGTCTTTGGCCGTAATCTCGCCGCGTTCGAGCATCGAAATGCCTTGCGCTATAGCCAAAGCATCTTTACGCCGCCAAGCATCGGGCATATCAGCTCCGAACGTTACGGGCGTAACAAAGTCCGATTGACTTACTACGTCGTTAATCATACCTTGCAGTCCCATTTCTCTACCGTCATCGGGCGAATAAATGCGGGCTATGCCGTATGCGTGTAATTCTTTAATTTCCGAAGGCAGTATTGTGCCGCCGCCGCCGCCGAATATCTTGACATGTCCGGCACCCCGCTCCAGCAAAATATCGCGCATATACTTGAAGTATTCTACATGCCCTCCCTGATAGCTTGTCATTGCAATAGCCTGAGCGTCTTCCTGAATTGCGCATTGCGTTACTTCCGCAGCAGAGCGATTATGCCCTAAATGAATTACTTCTGCACCCGTAGACTGCAAGATCCTGCGCATAATATTAATTGCGGCATCATGTCCGTCAAAAAGAGAGGCGGCGGTTACTATGCGAATATTATTATGGGGCTTGTAAATGTCGGATGGGGCTGACATTGCTGTTTTCAAATGGTAAAAAACGAATATTTTATGCAAAAATACGATTTAGCCGTCGTTTTGCGCCAATAAACGAAGTAAAACCACGTAGATAACTATGTGGAAAACGTGTGGAAAACATGATGTGCGTGCGCTTATACACTTTTACAACGGTTCGGGGTTTTGCGAGGGAGCGGATTTTTAGCACTACCTTTGATACGAAGCACGAACGTTCAAATTTACGAAAAAGTTTTATACGAAGCACTGAACCGCCACTTACGCAAAACCGCTTCCTATGTTTGTAAAGTATTACTTTTAATGTTTAGAAAAAGGGGAAATATTTGAAAGAACAAAGGAGCAGAATAAGATACTCAAACCGCTTAAGCTACGAGCTTTTCTAACATGATTAT
>JADZAA010000006.1 GCA_020852855.1 Bacteroidota bacterium | reverse complement strand
TTCCGCCCCAAGTCGTAATCTCTTTACTGGTAAAGCTTACGGGAAAATCTATCATAAAAAAACTCTAATGCTAAGCGTTAGAAATTTACACCCTTTTTGGAAAAATAACCCTAATGCGTAATTTGGGTTAATTTGACAACCCAAAACAGCCCGGCGATTCCTCTCAGCCCGGAATTTCGTGCAAACCGTATTTTCCGAATAAATTGATTATTTCCTGCTCAACGGGGTGGCGTTCCGCAGGTGCGGGCGGTTGCGTGGGCGGCGGCGTAGGTTGAGGTGCCGGTGCTTTATCGTCAAAACCCTTGTGCGATGAAGTCGAAACAGGTTGTTTCCCCGATATTGTTACGGTTATGGGAGCATTAAAAAATGCGGATAAAGCTTTGGTAAGTGCAGATTTCTGCACGACTAACTGGTCCGCCACAAAAGCAGTTTCGGTATGAAGCTCAATTTCACCGTCAAAGAAACGTATTTCGACTTTTGAAAGTAAAGATAACAATGCTTTATTGTTATATTTTCGTAAAAATTCCTGCCAATGAAGCGAAATATCGTCTTTCTTGTGAGGTGAATTTTTGGTCGGTACGGTAGGCGGTGCAGAACCGCCGGATTTTTCCTTAGAAGCCGGAGAGTATTCTGTATTTTGTTCTTTTGCGATAGATTGAGCAGATGCTTGCGGCTGAACTTGCCGGGCAGCTGCAGGCAGACGTTGCCCGCCGGACAAGGCTGTCTTTACGGCGCGAAATTCCTCGATAAGCGTGAGAATATCCGTAGATTTTTCCATCATTGCCATTTGCGCGAGCGCAAGCTCGAAACGAACTCGAGGCTGTGCGCTGAAACGCAAAGATTGTTCGGTGGAAGCGGCAAGGTTCATCAGCCTCAAAAGGTCGGGCATTGCAAAACAGGCCGCCTCTTTTTCATATCGTTCAAGAAATACGGCCGATGATTCAATAAGCGAAGCGTTGCCGCTGGCCAATACCGAAAGTAAATTGCGAAAATGCTCGAGCAATCCGCGCAGGCAATCGCCTATATCGTAACCCTTTTTCACAACTTCTCTTGCCATGCCGAACATTGCCGCCGCGTCGCGCTCTCGAATTGCCCGCGTAATGCCGAAAAAGAAATCCTGGTCAATTAAATTCAGTACGCCGGCTACATCATCGTAACGAATATCTTTACCGCAAAACGCCACAATTTGGTCGAAAATACTTTGCGAATCACGCATGGAACCGTCAGCTTTTTTTGCAATTGCAATTAGCGAATCTTCATCAATTTCAGCGCCTTCGCCTGCTGCTATTTGCCGCAAACGTTCCGTAATTGTTTCAATTTCCATTCGGCGGAAATCAAATCTTTGGCAACGACTTAGAATAGTTGCCGGAACTTTGTGAACCTCCGTCGTTGCAAGAATAAATATCAGATGCTCGGGTGGCTCTTCGAGTGTTTTCAGCAAAGCATTGAACGCCGAAGTCGAGAGCATGTGGACTTCGTCAATGATATAAAGCTTGTATTTGCCGTGAACGGGCGGATAGCGGGAGTTTTCTCTAAGTTTGCGCACGTCATCTACGCTGTTATTCGACGCGCCGTCAATTTCCACGGCATCAATTGAGCGTCCTTCGATTATGTCGCGACAAGAGGCACATTCATTGCAAGGTTCGGCGTTCGCGCCCGGATTCAAGCAATTAAGGGCTTTTGCCATAATGCGGGCAGATGTGGTTTTGCCAACGCCGCGCGGCCCCGTAAAAAGATATGCGTGATGAACGCGCCCCGAAAGTATCGCATTGCGCAAAGTGGCGGCGATATGATTTTGCCCGGCCACCTCGTCAAAGCGCATAGGCCGCCATTTTCGGGCGGTAACTACGAATGTTTCTTCCGTATCAGCCATATTAGATTCCGCGCCTCTGTTTTTTTTGAGATAAAATAAATCACGACGTTTTTCAATCGCACAGCGTATTCGACGTTGTTCGCGATTGCAGTATTGCCGCCGTCGGACTTATGCCCAAATTATCGGTACGCAAAAATAACTGTTTTGAGAGCCGAAAGCGTAAAAAAAGGCTGTACCTGAAAGTTGGTATTCCGAGAACGAATCTTCGATTTTCTCTGAATATGAAAATAACGCAGTTTTTAACTCCTTAGATTTATTGTGAATTAGCAAACATGTTGCTGTCTGTGCCGCGCTTTTTCCAACTAAATGTCGCTTTCGGATTAAAGTCCGATTATCCGGTAATTGTCGTTTTCTCTATGCGGGATTTTGATTTGACTCTGCAACCGATCAAACGGAAACTGTTCTTCGAAATCGGTTTTTTAATTTCAGTTTAATTGTATCCGTCAAATAATACATCATCGGCACGAGAAATACCGTAAGCACAAGCGATGAAAGCAAACCGCCGATAATCACCCAAGCCAAACCGTTTTTCCATTCGGCGGAGGTTCCGGTAGCCAATGCAATGGGCAACATACCGATTGCCATTGACAAAGTGGTCATCAAAATCGGGCGCATTCGGCCTTTGCTTGCTTCGATGATTGCATCTTTATAGGATTTTCCTTCGGCTTTCAATTGATTGGTGAAATCAACAATCAAAATCGAATTTTTAGTTACCAAGCCCATCAACATGATTAAGCCAAGCAAAGCGAATAAACTCAAATGACTGAGCGATAAATTAAGTGCCAGAAATGCACCGATGGCAGCCACCGGAATTGCAAATAAGGCAACAAACGGATAAATGAAACTGTCGTATAATGCCACCATTATCAGATAAATCAGAATGAACGAAATCAGCAATACCGAGCCTAATGCGCCGAAACTGTCGTTCTGTCTTTTTATGTCGCTGCCCCATGTCATTTGTATTCCGTCGGGCAAAGGATTCTCCGCAACATAGGCAAGCACATCGTCGGCAACTGTTCCCGAAGGACGCCCCAAAGCGTCGGCAGTCAGTGTAACCGCCGATTGCCGGTCTTTTCTTTCCAACATCGAAGGTGAGTTGGCTCTTTCAATCGTTGCAAACTGTGCAACTTCAACCGGAATACCGGCCGGATTCACGAGGTTCAGCTGCTTAACGTCGTCGTAGTTTTTTCTGCTGAATTTATCTAACCAAATACGCACCGGATATTCCGTTCCGTTCTCGGTAAGCGACGCATCGTCGTTGCCCGAAAATGCGGTTCGCAGGTTTATCCCCACGTAAGCGGTATTTAAACCAAGGCGTTGCATTTTGTCTTTATCGGGCAGTATTTTCAATTCCGGGCTTCCGGCCTCTACGGATAAGCGCACATTGTCGGCACCTGAAATTTTAGATACGGCTTCTTTCAATTCGCTTGCTGTCTGCATAACTTGTCTGCCGTTGCTGCCGCTTAACGTAATTTCAATAGGAGAGGAGCGGGGCACCAAACCTAATGCCATCGAAGAGAAGTTTATGGCCGGAAATTCTTTCTCCAAGTCGCTTCTGAGACTGCGCATAAAATCTTCGGTGGAAATTTTCCGTCCGTCGGAGCTTTCGTTTTTGCTTTTCAGTTGAATGGTAAACTCCGATTTGTTCGCCATTCCCACGCCCAGACTGCCTATACCCGAACCGGGGCCGCCGACATTGCTGAACAGCGAAGCGACTTCCGGTTTCTGCAAAATATAGCTTTCAATTTTTTCGGAAATCAGGTTGTTGTATTGAATCGAAGTGCTTTTATCAAACTCCAGACCAAGGCGAAATTTACCCTGGTCGCCTGTGGCAATCAGTTCTTTGCCGATAATACCTTGTTTCATAATCGCAAATGTTCCGGCGAATAACAGCAGAACAATTCCGATAAAAACGATTTTGTGGTTCAGCACCCAATTCAATTTCACGCCGTACCATTGGATAAAATGTTCCAACTGCCTTTCGAACCAAAGCAGAAACCGATTGAAAAAATTAGTCGGTTGCAAGTCTTCTTTTTTTCCGATGCGAGAAGCCAGCCAGGGCGTAAGCGTGAAACCGACAAGCAAACTAGTCAGAACGGTAACGACTATTACTACGGAGAACTGCTTAAGCATATCTGCAACAAACACTTGCAGAAATAAAATCGGCACGAACACCACCACGTCAACCAAAGTGATGGAAACGGCGGAATAACCTATTTCCATACGTCCGTCCATTGCCGCTTGCCGTTTTTCCTTGCCCATATCCAAATGGCGCTGAATGTTTTCCAGAACAACTGTGGCATCATCTACCAGCACACCGATAACCAACGACATGGCAAGTAAGGTCATCAGGTTTAGTGTATAGCCAAGAAGCCACATCGTGCCAAAGGCGGTAATCAATGAGGTCGGAATGGCAACGGCAACAATCAACGAATTTCGAAAACTCCTTAAAAACAGGAGCATTACCAATGAAACCAACACAACGGCAAGAATTAAATCCACAACTACGGAATTGACGGCGGCTATTGTATTATCCGTATTGTCGTCGGTTACGGTGAATTTCACGGCTGCCGAAGCATTATTTTTTTCTATGGTTTGGAATTTTTCTCTGATGCGTTTCGAGGTTTCAACGGCATTGGCATCGCCCTGCTTTTTGACGAGAAGACCTACGCCGCTTTTGCCGTTAAAGCGACTGATGGAAGCGGTTTCTTTTATGCCGTCCGCCACTTCTGCCACGTCTTTCACATAAACAGGACTTCTCGGAACAGGCATTGCAAGTTGCACGTTTTTCAGGTCTTCAATGTTTTTGAATTTCCCGACCAATCGAACGGAATTGTTCTCCGTATCGGTTTGCACTTTGCCCGCAGGCAAGTCGATACCGGAACGATTTATTGCCTCAACCACCTGATAAAGGGATAATTTGTACAGCTTCAATTTGTCTTTATCCACTTTTACCTGAATTTCCCTTTCCTCTCCGCCAAGAACGGTAATCTCCGCAACACCTTTCAACTGCTGAATTTGCGGCAGATAGTCGTCTTTCATTTTTTGGTAAAATTCGGTTGCGGACATATTGCTTGCGGCACTCACGGTCATCATCGGCAGGTCATTCGGCGACACCTTGCTCATCACCGGATTTTGAATGTCTTTCGGCAAATCTTTGCGGATATTGTCAATGTAGCGTTGCGCATCTTGCATCGTCTTGTCGAGGTCGGTTCCGTATTTCAGATTTGCGATGATGATGGAAGCATTTGGCAATGACTTGGTTACGAGATAATCAACGCCTTCTAAATTTGAGAGCGCGTCTTCAATTTTGCGGGAAACGGAGGTTTCTACTTCATTCGGTTCGGCTCCGGGATACACGGTTTTTATCACCACAACCGGTTGATTGAAATCGGGCATCAGTTCGTAGCTCAGATTTTTGAAACCGATGATACCCAACAATGTAAAAACGCTGAAAATCACGATAATCAACGAAGGGCGTTTGATGCTTATTTCGGTCAGATTCATGGCGTTCCGATTTTATTTTATGATGATATTGGCATTGTCGAACAAATTGATGAAGCCTTTGGAAATGATAATGTCGCCCGATGCTAAACCACTGTTTATCAGGGAATTACTTCCTATTGTCTTTGCAACGGCAATTTCGCACCGGACGGCCTTTCCGTTTTTTGCCAGATAAACGCTTGCCTTACCCGCGTCTTCGATAATGGCTGTTGAGGGAATAAGAATTCCTTGTTTTTGCTGCATATCGCCGAGATATACCTTGCCGAACATTCCTGATTTTATTGTTTGTTCTTTGGTATTGTCAACCTGGAACTGCACCTGAAAACGATTGCCGATATTGGCTTTGCTGCCCATTGAAATTATCTTTCCGTTTAGCTGCAAATCGGGGAAAATATCGGCGGAAATCCGATAGGATCGATTCGGCCTGAATTGCGTCAATTCACTTTCGGAAACATTTACCGTAAAGCGCAAAGTGCCAATGTCCGTAATCTGCAAAAGCGGCACGCCCGGCGCAGCAAAAGCCCCGACTTCGGTTAGTTTTGCCGTAACTACGCCGCCGAAAGGTGTCGAAATTGTCGTTTTTCTTATCTGTTCCTCCAGAACGGCTTTTTGCACTTGCGCAGATTTCAAGCCTAATTTTGCCTTTTCCAATTGCAAGCCCTGAACGGCATCGGCTTCCGCCAAAATCGTAAAGCGTTTAACATCGGCTTCAAGCCCTTCAATCTGAACTTGCGCCGCCTGCAACTGCAATTTGAGCAACGAATTATCTAATTGAATAATATTCTGACCGGGACGCACATAACTGCCCGCATCTGCCGTAATTGCATTTATTTTGCCTTGCACTTCGGCACTGATTTTAGTTTCCTTATTCGGCTCGAAAGTACCGGAAAAAGAAACCGCATCGATAATGTTCTGCAATCGGACTGTATCGGTACTGACCGCAATCGGTTTTTCTTTATCGAATTGATAAACTCTGCTTTCGGTTGTTTGTTTATTTGTCGCAAGTTTGAAAAACATCAATGCCGACACAACCGCCAAAGCAACAATTCCGATGATTTTTTTTGTGTTTTTCATTCTTATTTTTTTAATTGTTTATTGTCAGTTATTTATCTTTAATTTTCCGATTTCAGCGTACCCGTCAGACGCTTTAATTCCAGGTCTGCTTTCAGATAATCAATCATAATGTTCAGGTAGTTCTGTTGCGATTCGCGCAATGCGTTGTCAGCAGATAAAACATCGGTTAATCCGGCGGTTCCTTGCTTTTGCTGCAACAAAGTTTCACGGTAAATAGTTGCGGCCAAATCAATCTGCATTTTTACGTTTTCTATGGTTTTTCGGGCTGTTTCTCTTTGTTTTTCGGCATTTTCCGTTTCAATTTTTTGCCTGTCTGAGGTGAGTTGCCGCAGATGCTCATTATTTAATTTCTCTAATTTTTTCTGATTGATTTTTCGTTGTGTAACTGTTCCGTTAAAAACCGGCCAACTGAATTGAATACCGGCAAATCCGTTTGAAAAAAACTTCAAAAAATCATTCGGAGTTTTGTCGTAGCCGAAACCCGTTGTGCCATACATTGCAGTCAGATTAAGTGCGGGCAAATACTGCGAATTATTCAGAGTATTTAATTCGGTATTAAGCAAATCGTTCTGCTTCCGTAAAATTGAAATATCCGTATTGACTCGCGCAACGTATTGTTGCCCCGCCCGAAACGAAACGTCGCTTGTTACGGACAATTCCTTTTCCGGCGGCAAACCAATGTTCAGTTTCAGTAAGTTCAGTATTTGTTCGTATTTGTTTCGGACTGTTTCTCTTTGAACGGCAAGTTGTTCCGATTGAAGTTTTACCTTACTCACATCGCTGCCTTTTGCCATTAATTGTTCTTTCAGCAACTCGGTAAGTTTCAAAAGTTTACCGGTGTTTGTCATATTGCTGTCCAGAAAAGCAAGCCGATTCAGGGCAATTTGTGCATTGTAATAAAGTGTGGTTATGTCGTAAACGACCTGTTCTTCCGCCTTTTGATATTGCAATTGCGATAATTCGGTTGCTATGCCTGCGCTTTGAATTGCACCATAAATCTGCGGGTTATACAAGGGTACAGCCAATTGCACATTTGCATTGAGATTATGAGGCACGCCGAATTGCAGGCTTCTGAATTGCCCCTCCGGTACGGCGGGATTGAGCGCGTTCTGCGGCATCAATTGCGTAGGCAGTTCAAAAAAATATTTGTAGTCCGCATTTATGCTGACCTTGGGAATCAAATTGGCTTCCGCTTCTTTTTCTCGCTGTGTACCGATTGCAATGTTGTTGCGATTGATTTGCAGGGTTTTGTTGTACGCAAGCCCCGAATCCAAACATTGCCGAAGCGTCCAAACCTCCTGCGCCTGAGTAAACGACCGGCCGCTTATCAGCAGCAGGAGTAAAATAAGTTTGCGAATACTCACTAACTTCATAAAGCAAAAAAAAGTTTTTTGAAAAAATTACAAGTCGAAAGCCTCATATTGCGACAAAAGTTTATGAGGCTCTCGAAATTATTCGGTTAATCGCCGCCAATCATTTTTGAAGCGATGCCTTTTTTCTCGGAATATTCGGCAAGAATAATTCCGCCTAAATGTAAAAACACGAAGAGCGGAAACCAATAAAGGCCTAATTTATGAATTGTTTCTATTTGTTCCGACCATTGCGTAAAAAACTCTTTTTCTATGCAAATACCGGTTGAAGCGGAGATGAAAACAAACACATAAAAATAAATGTAGGTAAAACCTTGCAACCGTTCTTTCAGCGAAATATCGGTTTTAAAAGGATTCGGGAAACGGATTCCTTTTACGAGCATATAAATAATTCGTGCTATGAAAGCAAAAATCATAATATGAGCAAATAGTTCGTGCCATTCCCACATAGGGTCGCGAACAGCCTTTGCGATGCTTGTCATTTGTTCTTTTGATAGGGCGGAGGCGGGCGTATTGCTCTCGATGGCAGAAACGATGGTATGTTTATTCATCCAGAACATTCTCAAAAATCCGGTGATGAATAAAACGAACATTGCACCTGCTGTTATCCAATGAAGCAGGCGATGCGGAGCAGTGAATTTGCGAGGTGTTTTCATACAAAAACTCAATTAAAATATTGATGAAATATTTGATATGATTTTTGAATTTCGGCAATTATTTCATCAGCTTGCGCCGTATTTTCGGTTTTTGCAAGTCTTTCTGTCAGCTCCAAATGCGGATGCAGCCATTTATGCAGCTCGTCATGACTTTTCCCGTCCATGGTGCAACTTTCAACCAAATTATCGTTTTGCGCTTCAAGTTGTTTGGACAAATCTTTGAAATCGCTGTTTTTGTTCTGAATATATGAATTTACCAAGTCTTCGCCTTTCAGAATAAAGGGCTTCATTTCGTCGTTTACGCGCCATTTTTCGCCGTTATTTAATTCTATTGCTTCCGACGCTTCATGATGATGATGATGCTCTTCGAGATTTGCGGCTTCGCTGTGCGGTTGATGCTCGTCATTATGCGTATCGCCGCAACTCCATAGAATTAAAGAGCAGGCAAGCAACAAGAACAAGTTTTTCATAAATGCTCCTTTGATTAACGTTTAATCATTGATAAAAATGCACTTAAAATGGAATTGCCGTTTTCGGTAAGATTTGATTTATGCCCCGATAGTTTCCATTGCAATACTGTCAGCCGCACTGCTCCTATAATCATTGTTGATAGCGTTGCGCTATTGATAAAATCAGAATATTCGCCGTTTTTTTGTCCTTCGCCGATATTGTCGTTTACGTATCCGCGCATTAAATTCATAATACCGGTAACTTTATCGCTTAAGCCTTTGTTGAAATGAAAAATACCATCGGAAAAAATCACGCTTATTACAGCGGGCTTTTTTGTAAATGCCTTAAATTGTGAATTGAAAATTGCCGTTAATTTATCGCTTGCACTAATATCGGACTTTATTGAAATACTGTCCAATCTTTCTTTCATTTCCGCCGTAAAGTAATCAAGCAAGTTCAGCAATATATCGTTTTTGCTCTTAAAATGACGATATAGAGCAGGCTCGGAAAGACCGATGTCCGCCGAAAGGTTCTTAATTGTCAGGTTCTGAATACCGTGCTTGTCAATGCGCAGCGCAGCTGCCTCGATAATTTCTATTTGTCGTTCGGTAAATTCCATAAGAAAATTTTAAGTTAGTTAGTGTTCGCTCGCAAAAGTAACGATTATTTTCCAAACAACAAATTTTCGACGTATTTCAAAGAAAAGCAGCGGTGAAGATGTTTTTGTTTTTGCGGTATTTTCGTGCGGGCGCACGAACTATTGTATGATAAATTCCACGCGGCGGTTTTTACTTCGTTCTTCTTCGGTTGTATTGGCGGCGGCGGGTGCGGACGCGCCGTAGCCGCGCACGATTATGCGGCTTTGACTTATTCCTTTGCCGGTTAAATAATCGGCTACAGCACGTGCGCGATTTTCCGAAACCAACAGATTGCGTTCCGGCGCACCGATGCTGTCTGTATGCCCGGCAATTTCAATGGAAATATCGGGATAATTATTCAGAAAATTAACTACGCGATTTAATTCTGCGAATGAGGCGGATGCAAGATTCCATTTTCCGAATTCGAAAAATATATTGTTCATGCGCACAACGGCACCTTTTTCAATGGGCACAAGCGTCAAATCACGCTTTATTTCCGTATAATTGTGCAGGCTCTCCATGTCGAAATAATCGTTTATGCTTGCATAGCCTTCCGATTCGGCACGGCAACCGTAACGCTCGCCGGCAGGCAAAGCGATAGTATATACGCCGCTTTTGGGATCTGAATGTGCCCGGCCGACTTCTTTCCCGTCCGATACGCGCTCATAGTAAATATCCGCCGCTATAGGTCTGCCGGTTTTACCGTTTAATGTACGCCCCGTAATCAGCGCAATAGGTTTAGGCCGTGCTGAATCAGGCAAGACCAAACGGAAAATATCCAAAGAACCCTGAATTGTATCTTTCGACACGTAATACGAGTATTTGCCGGAAGCCGTTGTCGTATAAGACGCTTCCATAAGCGGCGTATTGATAGACGGCCCCAAGTTTTGCGGCTCCGACCAACGTTGCCATGTATCGTCTAATCTGCGTGAGAGAAAAATATCTTTGTCGCCGTAGCCGCTGCGTCCGGCAGTGGCAAAATACAACGTAATGCCGTCTGCGGCCAAGAACGGATTGGAATCGTCGTCGAATGAATTTACATCCGGCCCCAAATTGAGCGGCTCCGACCACGAGCCGTCCGGTAGTGCATCGCATACGTACAAGTCGTTTTGCCCGTGGGAATCTTCGCGTTCCATGCTGATAATCATTGTTTTTTGGTCGGACGACAGGCAGGCGGATATTTTATCTCCCAACAGATTAAAATTACGAATTAAAACGGGCTTGGGTGCGCTCCAACCGTCGGCTGTTCTGTGCGACGTAAAAAAGCCGGCGGAATATTCGGGGGTGTGTCGGCGAATAATTTTATGCCGAATATTTTGAGCAGAATCAGCGTTTGTTTGCCGGTTATTTGTTTCTTTTTCATATATGCCATACAGCAAAAGCATATTATTATCGGGCGTTGCCGAAACAACGGTGTTTGGATATTCGTTATTTAGCGGCGGCCCGGGATTTACGGCTTCGGTCCACGAACCGTCATCGCTCATCGTTGCATACCAAATATCCTCTGCGCGGTCAATGCCTATATTTTGCGGATGGTCGGCACGGGTAAGCCATAGTGTGCGTCCGTTGGCCGAAATTACGGGTAACTTTTCGGTATAATTAGAGTTTACCGATTTGCTTAAAGCCTCTTTTATTACATTTTCGGGCAGATTATTCACCAAATTTATAGGCGGCCGCCGTTGAAAAACAGTCAGGCTGTCCAATGATACCGTTACGCGCCCGGCCGCAGCAAAACCGAGAAGCTGTCCGGCGAAGGTAGGAGCATAGAACGAGCTGTATTCTTTGCCGTTTATGCGCAGAGCGATGTTGTGCGCCTTCTTCTCGAGAGTAACGGCGATTTGCCTGTCGAAAATAGATTGAGGTATAATTTCGGACGACTGAACGAGTGTATCTATGGACGATTTGCGTATAGCCCGTATCTCGGCGTGTCCGTCGCAACGTATCCAGCATATATTGTAATTAGCATTATTTTTGCCTCCCCAGATTATTCCGAATTTTGCTTCGTTGCCGCTTGACTCGGCGCGAATTATCATAGTTATGCGAAAATCTTTGGCTTGATCTATAGCTACCGGCCGCGTTGCCGAGGAAAATGAAGCGGTATGTAAATTCCGAAGTGTAAGAGTACCGTCGCTGAAATATGCCGTTGCTGCCGAGTCTCTGAATAAAAACCAAGCATAGCGATTATCGTTGAAATTTTCTTCCGCAACGGGGCGTTCGGCAGAAGCGGAAACGGCGGGTCCGGAAACGGCAGGACTGCGCAACGAATGTTTCTTTTTTTGCGCTGTTGCGCATATATGCAAGACAAAAAATGCCGCATATATGCACAGAAAAAATAATCGTCCGTTTAGCATGGCAAAAATGAAACTATGGTCGGCCGATATATGCAATAGCCGGGCTTGTCGGTTGAAAACCGGACTTTCGTTTCCATTTTAGTAGTAAATCGAAAAAGTGCGTAAATTATCTGCCGATAAAATTCGGCGCACGTTTTTCGGTAAATGCCTTTACGCCTTCCGCATAGTCGTGCGATTCGCCGGCGCGTTGCTGATATTCCGTTTCCATATCGAGCATTTCGTCGAGAGAAGCGGTCATGCCTCGTTGCAAAAGTTTTTTCACAAATCCGTAGGTCTGCGTAGGCCCTTGGGCGTATTGCATAGCGAGTGCGCGAAGTGATTCGGCGAAGGCTTGCGGGTGAAATACGTAATTCGTAAGTCCGAGGCTTAACGCTTCGTCGGCCGAAACGGGCTTGTTGAGTGTGGCAAATTCAAAGGCTTTTGCATAGCCGAGCATACGCGGATAGAAGTAATTGGCACCGGAATCCGGCACAAGCGCGATACCGATAAATGCTTCCACAAGTCGGGCGGAGGCACTCATAACACGCATATCGCAAGCCAACGCCAGCGATAATCCCGCACCGGCCGCCACGCCGTTAATTCCGGCGATTACAGGCTTGGGAATATTGCGAATGGCACGTACAATAGGGTTATATCGCCGTTGCAACGAATCTTCCAATGAACGTTTGCCGTCGCCCGACGGAGCGTCTTTCAGGTCTTGCCCCGAGCAAAAAGCTTTGCCCGCGCCGGTGAGAATTATTGCACGTGTGCCGTCGTCCGATTCGGCAGCTGCAAATGCTTGGCGAAGTTCGGAGGTAAGTTCTTCATTGCAGGCATTGTATACGTCCGGGCGATTAAGCGTAATGGTCAGAACGCCGTCGGCTGAATCGTAAAGAAGAGTGTTGAAATTCATTTGCACGTAGAAATAGGTGGAAAACAAAGCCGGAACAGAATTATTTGCCTGTCCATTTCGGCTTGCGCTTTTCAACGAATGCCGACATTCCTTCTTTTTGGTCGTCTGTGGCGAACAGCATATAGAAGTTTTTGCGCTCGAACTCAAGTCCGCTTTCGAGAGATGTGCCGAACGATTTCAGCACGGATTCTTTTGCCAATCGTGCTGCTACCGGTGCTTTTGAGGCTACTTCGCGCGCCAGGGCTGCGGCCTCGTACAAATAAGTCTCTACGGGAACAACGCGATTGACTAATCCGGCCCGCAGGGCTTCGCGTGCCGAGAGCATACGCCCCGTCAGTACAAGTTCCATAGCCAAAGCTTTGCCTACGGCCCGTGTAAGGCGTTGTGTGCCGCCGGCACCGGGCATTACGCCTATGTTAATTTCCGGCTGTCCGAATTGTGCGGTTTCGCTTGCTACTATCATATCGCAAAGCATTGCGAGCTCGCAACCTCCGCCGAGTGCGAATCCGCTTACGGCTGCGATTACGGGCTTTTTCGTTTGGCGAATGCGCTCCCAACGCGCGAATTGGTCGCGCTCCAACATTTCTACGGCACCCGCACCCGACATTTCCTTGACGTCGGCACCTGCAGCAAATGCTTTTTCGTTGCCGTGCAACAAGATGCAGCGAATATCGCTGTCTGCGTCGCAGGCGGCAAAAGCCTCGACTATTTCCGTCATGGTTTGCAGATTCAGGGCGTTCAGCGCGGCCGGACGGTTAATCTGAACCGCGCCGACTCCGGGGGCTGCCGTATAGTTGCGAATACAAGTAAATTCCATTTGAGCAGAATAAAAAATCAGAATGGTACTTCATCAATATCGTCGAAATTGGAGTTTCCGGCATTGGCTGCGGGCGGCGGTGTAACGGCTTCGGATTGCCCCGCGCTTTCGATGCGCCACGCTTGCAATGAAGTCATATAGCCGACATTGCCGTCGCGCCCGGTGTATTGACGGCCGCGCAAATCGAAATAGACCTTTACTGCGTCGCCGGCATTGAACGAATCGAGAAGGGCGCAACGCTCCTGCACAACTTGAAATTTTGGATATTCATTATACATTCCACTGGCCAATTCCACTACAAATTCGCGCACTTTGAATTTTTCGCTGACTTGTTTTTCCGGGAAAACTACGTGCAGTTTCCCTGTAAGGTCGTAAGACATGATTGCTCCTGTTTCCGAGATAACTCTCTGCTTGTATTGAAAATATAAAAATTACTTGTTTGACAAGGGCGGAAATTCTGTCCGCATTTTCCAAGAAGTTAATGCAAAAATAAACGCTTCGGTGAAAGCGGCCGAAATTGCCATACCTAAATATGAGAGATGATACGTTAGAATCATCATCATCGAAAAGCCCGCAACGCTTCCTATCGCATGCACAAAAGTAAAGGTACGAAATCGCCCCGCGGCCACTAACAGATAAACACGAAAAGCATTGGCGAGTGCGAAAAATACTCCTACAAGCAATATGCGAAACGAAATTACGGACTCGGGATAGTTATGTCCCGACAAAAGGTAGATTATTTCATTGGCAAACAATGCCAAAATAGGAAATACGACGATAAGATACAAAAACGTAATACGATAAAGTTGTCCGAATAATTTGCGTGCTCGCTCGGGGTTCTGTGAATACATAAACGTTAGGCGCGGCAATACGGCGGTTATTAACGCACTTATGGGGAACACTTGCGCTATGCCGGCGGCTTTATCGGCAAAAGCATAATAGCCGAGCAATGTATTTGTTGAAAAGAAGCTGAAAATAAACAGTCGCGACTGTGTATAGAATCCGATTGAAAGCGTAGAGAGAAAAGGTAGCCAGCCTTCGTGTATTTGTGCCGTTATGGCATTCCAATCGGGTGCAATAAACCTTATTCCTGTGCGCCATGCCGCCCAAATACCGATAAGCCCCACGGCTATTTGCGAGCTTGACAAAGTAGCTGCATAAAGCAGATAATCTTTCGGTTGCGATATGAGCAGTATAATCAATAAGAATGTAATTGCTTTGCCGATTGCGTTCAATACCGAAATAAGCTTCATTTTTTCCAAACCCTGAAACAGCCATTGCGGATAAAGTGTATCGCCGGCCGTTACTCCGAATATAAGTAAATATAGTCCGGCTTCGAGCCGTAAGTTCGGTGCAAACGCTATGATGAATAAAAACAAGCAGAAGCTAAATAGGAGAAGTGCACCTTTTATGATTAAAATCGCACTCGAAATTTCGGAAATGTATCGCAGGTTATTGCGGTGTACGGAAATTTGTCGTGTTGCGGTAGTGCCGAATCCGTAGTTGGTCAGATAGGCAAATAATCCGGCGAATGATATTGCGCTTGCCGTAAGTCCGAATCGTTCTGCGCCGAGAGCCCGCGTCAGATATGGCGTGGCCACCAGAGGCAATAAGTACGATAGTAGTTGCACCGCCGAGAGCGAGGCGAAATTTTCCAGCAGAAGCCGCACGCCGGGGCGGGCTGTAAATCTGCGGAATTTACTGCTGTAATCGTCCCAATCGCCCCTGAAATCCATGTAAAAACCCTTTAATAATCTCACGTCGCTCATTACCGCTTTCCGAAGCAATAAGCAGTTTTATCATATAAAATACAGGGCGGAACAACCGTACGGCCGGCGAGCCGTATCGCCTGTCCAACGTTACGATATTGCGCATTTCATAATATCGTTTCCATTCTGCGGTTTTTTGCATCGAAAACGGTAGCATACGCCGCAGTATTGCCGATACAATTAATTCCGACTGAAACCCGGCGCGCCCGGCGCGTATAAAAAAATCCGAATCATCGGCAAAAATGAAAAAGCCCTTATCGGGCAATCCTATTGTTTCTATTACGTCGCGCCGAATAAGCGGCCCCTCGAAAGTCGGTCCCTCAAGCATTATATTTTTATGTTCTATATGCCGCAGGGCGAGCGTCTCGGCCCAAAGCCCCGCAAAAGGATTCGAGAAGTTAAATCTAATAGTGTCCGTTCCCAAATGCAGACCGCCGTCGGGCGTATTGCGCATAGGAGTGCGAATAGGAAACCGTCCGTCTGCCAGCAGATTTTCAAGACAATTGTCAGCGGGAGCAACGTCGTCGTCCATACACCAAATCCATGCCGCGTCTTGCGCACAGGCCGTTTGCATACCCGTACAGAAGCCGCCTGCGCCGCCAACGTTCGGCTGCGTTATCGTCATTATATCCGAGCATGATGCCAACCATTCCCGTGTTCCGTCGTCCGATGCGTTATTTATCGCAATTATTAAGTCGGGTTTGCGCGTTTGCCTGTATATGGCCGCAACTGTTTTTTGGAGAAGCGGCAACCGATTATGCGTTACAATTACCGCGATAACTTTATCCGAAGCGATTTTTTGCATTACTTTCCGCAAATATCTTTTTCAAACACAGTCAATGCCTTCGCTATTACTTGGTCCATATTGTAATAGCGATAATTTGCCAATCGTCCTACAAAATGCGTACTTCCCGCAATTTTCTCGGCTTCCAACTCGTATTTGCGATACAACTCGGCGTTTTTCGGTTGCGGAATAGGGTAATACGGCTCATTCTCGCCGCGTCGGTACGGCTCCGGGTATTCTGCGGCAATAGTAGTTTTGGCGTGTTTTTGCCCCGTAAGACGCTTGAACTCGGTTCGGCGAGTTAGCGCGTAGTCATTGGGATAATTAACGGTGCCGCATGGGAGAACGTATTCGGCCTCGGCGGTTTCCAGCTCGAAGCGCAGGCTCCTGTACGGTAATTCGCCGTGCATATAGTCGAAATATGCGTCAATCGGGCCGGTATAAATTATTTTGTTGAAAGGGATTAATTCCAGCACTGAACGATAATCGGCATTAAGCAGTATTTGGATATTCCGATGATTTATCATTCGTTCGAACATTCGGGTGTAACCGCCCGACGGTATGCCCTGCCATTCGTCTTGGAAGTAACGGTTGTCGCGGCTTACGAACACCGGCACACGCGCCGTAACCGATGCGTCAATTTGGTCAGGTTCAACGCCCCATTGCTTTGCCGTATATCCGTAAAATACGTTCTTGTAAATAAAATCTGCCAAAAATTTCAGGTCGCCCGATGTTTGGTTTTGCAAGGTTAATATCGGGATTTTCGCACCGTATCCGTATTGCCCGATAAGCAAATCCTCAAGCTTTTCGGCGAAGCGTTGAGGAAATAATTTTGATATGGAATTTAGGTTAAACGGAAGCGGTATCTCTTTGCCTTCTATGCTTGCTGCCACGTTGTGCTGATACATCTCCCAACGGGTAAAATTTCCTATGTAGTCCCATAGACGTCGTGCATTCGTGTGGAAAATATGGGGGCCGTATTTATGAATCAATATACCGTTTTCATCGTAATAGTCATAGGCATTACCGCCGATATGATTGCGTTTTTCTACTATGAGAACGCGCTTGTCGAGTTGCGTAGCGATACGTTCCGCCAGAACGCAACCGGCAAATCCGGCACCTGTTATAAGGTAATCAAACATACGAGCGACAAATAAACGGTATGAAAAATACTTGTACGGAATTATTGAAGTCGTATCAGGACTATCTCACCGGGCTGCTGCGTTGATATGACGGAGCCACCGGCGGACGATAAGGAATAAAGCGGCCAACACAAAACTTCCCACAGCTGCCCCGGCAATTATAACGCTGCGTTTAGGACGCGATTTTTTGTTGGGCGGCGCGGCTGCATCTACCACGAACATTGTTTGTATTTGCCGTACTTCGTCAAGTCGTACTTGTTCGAGCATCGGCATAAGAAAGCCCTTAACTTTCGACAGGGCTTCGAATTCCGTGTAGAACTTCAAGTAGCGAACACCCACGCCCATAGCATCTTTCATAGAAAAATTACCTGCAAATCCGGGCTCGTTTTCTGCTTTTGCTATTTGTACTTCCAATTGTTCTTGAATGTTTCGTTGGCGGCGTGTTTCGGGGTCGTTCTCTCCCAAAGTTTGGCGCGCAATATCGGTCTGAATTTGTTGCTTTATCGCCGTGGCTTTAAGTTCTGCCAAAGAAGTTGCCAAGGCCTTCGCTTGGTCGAGCGGGGAGAACAGCATATTCTCGCGCGAAAACTTGTTCAGAGAATCTCCGATTGCAGCCAGCGACGAATCCGTTGCACGAAGGCGCGCTTCCATATATCTGCGATTGGCGGAGGCTTCCTCATGCTGCAACCTTACCGCTATATTATTGGCTACGCCAACCGCTGCATTTGCAATGTCGGCTGATTTTTGCGGCGATTTGCTTGTGGCGGTCAATGTATAATTACCTTCGGGCGTGAAATTTATCTCGAAATTTCTCTTAAACTCGTCGCGTATCAATTCGCGCGGCAGGCCCGACATATCGTATTCTTTTGCCAGCTCGAAACGGTCTATGAGCGAGTCCTGAAAACTGCGCGAAGTAAGAATTACCATATATGTATAGCCGGTATTGCCGCTGCCGCCGGAAAGTTTGCTGAGCCCTATATCTTTCAACGCTGAGGTTACATTTCCGAGCAAGCCGCCCAATCCCGAATTTTGATTATTCGGCGGCACTATATTGACCGTTGCGGAATACCATTGAGGCAGTAAAAAAGCAATAAATGCCGCCGCACCCGTAATAAAGACTACAGACAGCATTATAAATATCTTGTGCGACCAAAGTAATAAGACCACACCGGCCGTTTCAAGCCGATGCGGAGATTGAATGTCGGGAGTCGGTGATTCGCGTTCGCTTGAATTTGACACGAGAGATAAACAAAATCAGTGGTTAATTACCAAGAAACGCAATCGTATCAATAGCACGAAAGCGTTGCAAAACTACGAAAAAATAGACAGAAAGCCCGAAATTCGTAACCGCGATAATCTGTGCTTACGGTGCGTTTTGAAAGATTGCATCAAAAAAAAATATTTTTAACGAAAAATTTTTAAGTGTCATTAGAAATTACCTGAAAATTATGTAGATTTGCATTGAACGCTTGCAGCGGCGTTACAAAACCTAATAAGGTTCTCTCCCCGTCTTACCCATGAAGAAACATATTACTACCTTGAAGAAGGTTGCCGTTCCGGCAAATCTGACCGAAGTTTTTGCATTGGTTGCCGTTATCGGCGGACTATGCATAACTATTTTTCTACCCGAACTTCCCATTCGCTTAATCGGCGTATGTATTAGTGTGCTTGGCGCACTCGGATACTTTATGCTTACATCGCAGCGTATAGCCGATTCGGCAAATTATCGTTTGCCGAATGTAAGTCAGCGCACAGATTATTCCGTAATCGTAAAAAAGGACGAAGAAGGCAAGCGAACTATATTTATTGAGCAAGACGACGAAACAGCCGGGAGCTCAATCGACGGAATAATGGACGGACAATGCAGAGCTTCCGAATATGTCGACGGTTCGTCAAAGACTGACGACGAAGACGCGAAAATAAAATCTGCCGTTTCCGGATTTTTTAAAGATGGCCGGTCGTCTGCGGGACCGTCGAATGTAAAGCATGATAACGCTGAAAACCGTAGCGGCGTTACGGGAAACAGCCGTGAAACAAAAAGAAAATATCCGTTTTATGCCGATACTCCGCCGGATATTACGGACATACAGCCGAGAGATTACGACGATATAGAAATCAGCTCCGGTATGAGCATAATAGGAAAATCCACGCCTGCGACGCAACGTGCGTCGGTGCCGGGCGGGAATACGTACAATGCTTCTTCCTGTATTATCGAAACAAAGGGGTCTATATTGGTATCGCCTCGCACATCGCCTCGTACATCGCCTCGCACATCGCAGCCGCCCGTAACTACTTTCTCGGCAGCCGAGAAATCTGTTGCGACAGATGCCGTGCAAGAACCGTCGGCGGCCGAAATTTCTATTTATGCGAATACGACCGATATTATTAACGAAGAACATACTGTAACGCAAAATTTACATCATGCAACGGCTACCGTTGCAGTTACTTTGCAAATTGACGATGTGGAAGTAGCCGTCGCCGAGCCGGAAGAAGCACCGAAAAAGCAAGAACCAATACCTGCGCCGCGGCAAAAATCCCAAGAATCCGGTTACGAGCATAACGGAACGCATCAGAATACGCCCAAATTAGATCTCTTTGAAGAAATGCCCCCCGTTGTGCAAAATGAGCCGCGCAAAGAGCTTGATTATCTGCTTACCCGCGTTCTTATGGTTATTCGCTCGGTTACTGCTGCACGAACAGCCGTATTTCTCTGGGTGGATAACGACAAGCAAAGATTAGTGCTGGAATCGTTTATCAGCGATATACCGGATAATTTGACACAACAGAAAAAACTGCCTTTCGGTACGGACGTAGTCAGCCAAATAGCCCGCAACGGCCGCCCGGAAATCCTTACCGAGATAAAACCATCGGCAGAACTTGACCTTATTCCGTATTATTCGGAGTCTGCCGAAACGCTGTCATTTATCGGTGTTCCGGTATTCTACAATAATTCGGTTGTTGGAGTGCTTTGTGCCGATACTACTCAAGCGGAAGCCTACGATACCATTACGGTAGGATTTTTCGGCCATTTTACAAAGTTAATCAGCGGATTGGTACATTCGTATACCGACAAATACGACTTGATGCAGGCAACGCGCGCTCTTGAGGCGATTACGCAATTCCGTTCGCTTGTTTCGGCTTCGCAATCCGGCGTTGCAGATGTTTGCACTGCACTGCTTGAAGCAGCGAGCAAAACCGTCGAATACTCAACTCTCGGCATAGTTATTTATGATACACGCCTTGGCGAGTGGAAAGTGGCGCAAACAATGTGCCGTGCCGATATTACGCCGGGCGCATTAGGCGGAATTGTGAATCTGGATAAATCACTCGCCGGCTATACCATACAAAATTGTAAAAGCAATTTGGTTGCGCCAATGTACCCGGGATACCTGCGTTGCACCGAGTCGGAAGAGCCTATCGAAAGCGGATTCTTCGCTTCCGTTCCGCTCAAATCATTCTCGCATAACTACGGCGCATTGTTCGTAGAGGGAAATAATCCGCCGATGACCGCACAGGATCTGGCAATACTCGAAGTGCTTGGCGAGCAAACCGGATTGATAATTGAGCAAATGAGATTTAACGATATGCTGAGTTCGATGTCGCTTGTAAATGAAACGCGAGGTATTCTTAACCCTACTGCTTTCCGCCAGCGAATTAACGAAGAATTGCAACGTGCCGTAGATTTTACCGTGCCGATGACGCTTTGCCTCATTCAACTCGATAAATATGATACGGTAGATGCGGCAGGCGATGCCGCCGAAGTTATTCTTCAAAATATCATAGAACTTATCCGTAAGCAGATTAAGCCTTACGATATTATCGGCGAACTCGACAGCGCGACCATAGCCTTGGCTCTTGTGGGGCAGGAAATACAAAAAGTACGCTTGTGGGCAGAACGTTTGCGCAAGGAAATAGCCAGCACGGTGGTGCAATTGGACAATCGCCGTTTTACGGTTACTGTTTCTTTGGGTGTGGCAGAAATGAGCAATATAGACTCGCCGGAAACCCTTATGAACAATGCCAAAGGTGCTTTGCAAATCTCGCTCGGCCGTTCAAATGCCGTTACCATATACGGATAACGTCGCACAATGAACATTATAGAGGCGATTATTCTTGGCATTGTGCAGGGACTAACCGAATTTCTACCCGTCAGCAGTACGGCACATCTTACCGTAGCGGGCAAACTTCTCGGACTCGTTTCCGATAGTCGTCCCGAAGAATGGACGGCTTTTATTGCTGTTATTCAACTTGGCACCCTTGCTGCCGTTCTCATCTATTTTGCACGCGATATACGCGAAATTTTACTGTCGTTCTTTCGCGAGAATCTTCAACGAATACCATTAGCACGACAATCCCATAACTCACGAATGGGCTGGTACGTCATAATAGGAACTTTGCCTATAGTTATAGCCGGCCTTGGCCTGAAAAAAGTTATCGAAGGTCATCTGACAAAAGACGCAACCGTTATAGGAACTTCGCTTATAGTTCTTGCCGTAATATTATTTGTTGCAGAACGTTCCGCACGTTTTGCCCGCGGTGTAAACGACGTTACGCTTAAAGATGCCATCTTGATTGGAGCGGCACAAGCCTGCGCTTTAATACCCGGTTCTTCACGAAGCGGCACTACAATAACAGCCGGACTTTTCGCGGGACTGACTCGCGAAGCAGCCGCACGATTTTC
This sequence comes from Bacteroidota bacterium, assembly GCA_020852855.1. GTDB lineage: Bacteria > Bacteroidota > Ignavibacteria > Kapaibacteriales > UBA961 > JADZAA01. Next base: position 1,601 of record JADZAA010000006.1, on the reverse strand, counting down.
ATTCCTGCTTAGCATACCCGCAGTTCTTGCCAGCGGCTTGTTGGAACTTAAACAAGTAATACCGTATATTGATTCGCATCAAGCCGTTTCTATGACAGTCGCAGCTGTAACTTCGGGCTTGGTCGGCTATGCGTCAATCGCTTTTTTACTCCGCTACCTTAAATCTCATACAGTCTTGCCCTTTGTAGTCTACCGAATTATTCTGGGAGTTTTATTACTCCTGTTTATGAGATAAAAAATATCCCCCAAAAAAGAGATGTTTTCGCTTGTAGAAAGCCAGAAACTTAACTTTGCGACCTAAAAAAAATACGAAGGAAACAAAATGAGCCTAATAGACACAGGCTTAGAAAAAGGACTTATTCGGTTTGACGAAGAACGAAACTTTATAACATACGTTCACCAAAACAAGAAACGGAATTATAATAACCCCGAAGAAAAAGTTCAAGCCGAAACTTTCTTGACTTTGGTTCTGATTTATGGCTATCCTGAAAACAGAATTAAACAGTTCATTCCTGTTCAGATGGGTTCCGAGACAAAGGAAGCCGACATTGCAGTTTATTCAGACGATGAATGTGAAGAAACCTACATTTTAGTTGAGTGCAAAAAAGAAGATTTAACCGACCAGCAGTTTAACATTGCAGTTGACCAGGCATACAGCTACGCAGTTGCCGAAGGTGCAAAATACGTTTGGACAACTTCACGCATTAAAAATCAGTATTACGAAGTTCCCGACAAGAAGCCGAAAAGCAGAATAGAAATACCCGATATTCCGCAATTTGGTATTAACAAACTTGCGCCATACAAATATGTGAAAGGCGGTATTTCACAGACTGATACAGATGAGAAGTCAAACATCGTTTCTGAGCCCAATCCAAATGCGAAACGGAAATTTTTTGAATTACAGGTTGTAAGCGAAAGCGAACTGACAAAGATTTTCATTCAATCGCATCAAGCACTTTGGGGCGGTGGGCAGAGAAACCCAAGCGTTGCGTTTGACGAATTGGATAAACTTATCTTCTGTAAAATTTGGGACGAGAAACACCCAAGAAAAATAGGTGAACCATACGACTTTCAAATTTTCCGTGACGAAGACCCGGAAGATTTGCTAAAACGCATAAAGAAAATTTATGCAGTTGGCGAAAAAGAAGCACCAGAAGTTTTCAAAGATGGCATTACACTTTCGGCACAAGAAACGCTGACGATTGTAAAATACTTTCAGCGTATCAACCTCAATAAAACTGACCTTGACAGCAAAGGCAAAGCCTTTGAGACCTTTATGGGCAGTTATTTCAGGGGCGACTTTGGACAATATTTTACACCAAGACCGATTGTAAAATTCATTGTTGATAGTTTGCCGATTACTCACAAATCAAGAGTGCTCGACACCAGTTGCGGAAGTGGTGGCTTTTTGCTTTACGCTTTGGACAAAGTGAGAGAACAAGCCAACGAATTTTACGACCCAATCAAAGACGAGAAAGACCATTACAAATATTGGCACGACTTCGCAGAGAAAAACCTCTTTGGCATTGAGATAAACGACCAAATTGCCCGAACCGCCAAAATGAATATGATTATTCACGATGACGGACACACCAACGTAA
>JADZAA010000005.1 GCA_020852855.1 Bacteroidota bacterium | reverse complement strand
TAATTAATATGCAACAGGAACGATTAAATATGTCTTTTTTGTAACTCCGTATTTACAATTAAGATATGAGAACTGCAACCGATAAATTCGGCTATTTAAATGCTCCGCTCGAAATACGCGTCGAGGAAGAACGTTCCGGCGAATATAATATGTCGGCTGACGCGGCATATCTGAATTTTATGCAAGAACAAGCAGATGCCGCACCGCTGTTGCGTTTGTATTCTTGGCAACCGTTCGCCGCATCGCTTGGCCGGCATCAACGCGAGTCCGATATAAACACCGAGGAATGTAAAAAGCGAGGCTTCGATATTGTTCGTCGCCCTACGGGCGGACGGGCTGTGCTTCATGCCCGAGAAATAACATATTCTCTTCATATTCGATTGAGCGAAGCTGTTCATTCGCAAGATATTTACCGCGACGTTCACCTTTGGATTGCCGCCGGACTCGCAAATTTGGGTGCGCAAGACGTGGAATTTGCCAAGCATCAACCCGACTTCCGCGAAGAATATCGCGCTCCTCGCTCTGCGGCGTGTTTTGCAAGTGCGGCACGGCACGAATTGCTATGGCACGGGCGCAAGCTTGTAGGAAGTGCGCAACGCATTGCAGGAAATGTACTTTTGCAACACGGCTCTATATTATTGGCAGACGGACATGAAGAAATAGCAGATATTCTGCACATTTCCGAAGAGGACAGAGCAGATATTCGCTCGTATTTGCGCAGTGCAAGCGTTACCTTGGAAGAAATTACGAGTAAGAGATTTGAATTCGGCATCGCAGCCGACTCATTATTATCGGCTTTATAGCAAAACCGCCGTCGCTTATCATCATGGTTGACAAAAAAAAACGGGACAAAAATATATCGCCCCGTTTTTTACTTCTGTTTTCGATGTTATTTCGAGCGGCTGCCTACGATGGCAAAGCGTGTGGCAACAAATCTGTAATCGGCAAACGACGCACTGCCTGCCGGATTTATTCCTGTTCCGTGAAAATCGCTGAATGCGGCCGATTGATTCGCCCAAATCGGCCCGGTGAAATTAAATGATACGGGAACCCCAGCCTGAATAAGAATATCTTCCGCCTTATCTTTTTTTTCCGCCTCAACCGTATAGACAGCACCGGACAAAGCACCGTGGGAACGTGCAATAACAGCCGTTTTTTCGACTGCCGCATCAAAAGAATCCACGGGAATAATAAAAGAAATCGGACCGAACCATTCGCGTTCGTAAACGTCGTTTTGTTTTTCGTCAAGCATAATTACCAAAGGTGAAGCCGTTCGCGCATTACCAAATCCGGCTTGTACCGTCGGCGCACTCTCGCGAATCGTTTTACCGATTGAAGCGGCGGCGACAACTCGATTAGCCGTAACTTCATTTTGAACAGCTCCCAAAGTTCCCGGCCCAATTTTTTCGTTAAATATTAAGGAATCTATTTTTTCAGCAAATTTTTTCGCTGTATCTTCTGGAGTAACAAGGCCTTCGGGTGTTGTTACACCGTTTTTCGGAATAAAAATATTCTGTGGTGCCGTACACATTTGTCCCGAATAAAGAGAAACACCGAAAGCCAAATTATCGAGAGCGGCATCTAAATTTTCGGTGCTGTCGAGTATAACGCAATTTACACCGGCTTTTTCGGTATAAAGCATTTTGTGTGTTCCCGCGATTTTTCGTTCCAATTCTTCGCCGAACGCCGAACCGCCCGTATAATCAATAAGCGCAATATCTTTGTGAAGAACAAAATCCCAAGTTACGGGCGCATCGGCATTATCGGCGGCAAGTTGAATTATATCGGGATTTAATCCTAATTCGCCGATTGTTCTGCGGAAACTTGCTATACAAATTGCCACAGGCAAAATCGCGCCCGGATGAGTTTTGGCTATCGAAGCATTTCCTGTGGCTAAACTTGCGAATATCCCGGGAAAAGAATTCCACAGCGGAAAAGTAGAGCAACCTATGGTCAGATTTATACCTCGCGGTACTATATGAAAACGCTTGTCCAGCACTATTTCCGTTTTGCCCATGGGCTTTTTCCATTCGACTTGTCCGGCAAATTCCTTTTGTGCGGCAAGTGCGGTAGCCACTGCCTCCAACGCACGGTCAAATGCATGCGGACCGGAAGCTTGGAATGCCATTACGAAGCCTTGTCCGGTAGTGTGCATTGTCGCATAACCTATTGTAAAAAAATGCTTTGCGGCACGTTCCAAACATTCGAGCAACACGGCCGCACGTTCATCGGGCGATAGTTTGCGCCAAGAATTTTGTGCTGTTTTTGCGCGTTGCACCAACGTGTCGGCATCAAAAGCCGGATATGTGATACCAAGCGAAAATCCGTAAGGCGACACTTCGTTTCCGCAACGGCCGCTTGCACCTTCTTGATTAAGTCCGTCAAAAAATTTATTTAAATAACCTTCAAATTCGGCTGTTCCGTCGGCATTTGCCGTTTCGCCGTATATTTTCCCGCTCGGTGCTTCCGGCCAATGCGCGTAAAATTCACGCGAACGGTTGGCTGCCGCCGCTACGGATAGTACGGCCGAATGACGCTCGACAAGTTCGGTTAATTGAGTCATAAATGTAATTTGCGATTGTAGAACAAGAGAAAAACACCTCGATAATTTACGAGTGATATTTGCAAAAATACGGCTTGTACAAGCATTTTAACTTTTTCAACTGTTGTTCTCGTTAAAAACAGTTGCATTTTTTCCGAAACACAGCCTTATTATTACCGTATTTTCATAGCATACTTTCTTTCGCCGTATTTTTATGCGAAGTTTAATAAATTGGTTTTATTCTGAATTTTACTGTATAATTATCCGACAGCATCGGGTTTTGCGGCAATAAAAAGCATTATTTTTTCGCAGAATTACGCTATATTGCATTTTGTCATTGTGTAAAGTCATCTTTGTTTGTATCAAGAAATGAAAAAGACGCTTTTAATATCCGCTTCGATTGTCGCCGTACTATTATCGGCTGTATTTATTGCACCTTTATTTCTGAAAAACACCGTTCTTGACATAGTAAAAAGAACGGCTGACGACAATATGAATGCCGCATTGAATTTCAGTGATGCGGACATAAGTTTATTGCGTGATTTTCCTCGTGCCAGCGTGGAAATATCGAATATTTCCATTGCGAATTTGCCTCCATTTCATGATACTTTATTTCAAGCCGAAGCGATTCGCGTTTCGCTTGACCTCTGGACGCTTATAGCCGACTCGCGCGTCGAGATTCTTGCACTTCATTTAGACAGTCCGAATATATTCGCACATATAGCACGCGACAGCACAAAAAATTGGAATATCGCAAAATCTGAAGAGAAAAAAGATTCGGGAAACATGAATATTCGCTTGCGTGACATTTCGATTAAGAACGGACGGCTGGCATTTTGGGATGAGGCCGGCGGTAAACGCTTTGCAATGAACAACATTACAATGAACGGCGAAGCCGATTACAGTAATAATATTTGCGATTTGAGCGCATCGGTTTCGGCAATTACATCTTTTGAAAAAGGCGGATTTACCATGCTTGACGCGGTCAGCACATCGGGCACGGCATCGGTAACGATAGATATAGGCAAACAGCATTATATTTTGAAAGACAATCAATTCAAACTTAACGAGTTGCCGCTTTCGGTTGACGGAACTATGGATATGGCCGAAAAATATATGGATTTCGCTCTTAACATCAAGGTGCCTTCGTCCGATTTCGGCAAGTTTCTTTCGATAGTTCCCAAAATGCCGTCAAAAAGCGAAGAATTAAAATACGTTTCGGGAAATGTGTCGGCAACAGCAAAATTGAATGGACGAATGGACGACGATAATATTCCCGGATTTTCTCTTGCCGTAATAATTTCCAACGGCTCGTTTCAAGGTAAAAGCGCACCGGTCGGCATACAGAATATTCAGATGAATTTATCGGTAAATAATCCCGACGGAAAACCTGACAACACGATTATTGACCTGAAAAACCTTACTTTGAATGTAGGCGGAGATCCGTTTTCTTTGCGTACCACAGTGCGCAACCCCATTTCCGACCCGTTTATTGACGCCGCAATGAAAGGGGTAATTAATCTTGCCGCTTGGAAAAATAATTTGACTTTGCCGGCAGGCAGTAATATAGACGGAAAAATCACGACCGACGCTGCCTTGAACGGAAAAATGTCGGCGATTAAATCGAAAAATTTCGATAAATTTACGGCTACCGGAACAATTGTATTAAGTAATTTTACTGCAACAGCTTCGGCGTTGCCTGCGCCGCTTACTCTGCGAACGGCCGCGCTTGCGCTAAGTCCTGAATTTGCCGTACTTTCAAATTTGGACGGCTCAATTGGTGCAAGCGATTTTCGCGCCGGCGGGCAGTTAGACAATATCATAGGGTTTATTCTTGCAGATGAACTTTTGACGGGTTCGCTTACGGTGCAATCCCGAAAATTTGACTGCAATTCATGGCTTGGACTAAGCCCGGGAACACAGCCGAAACAAGAGCAAACGACATCGAAGCCAATAGAATTACCCGATAAAGTAGATTTCACATTCGTTGCAAATGCCGCTGAAGTATTATACGACAATATAACGGCTCGGAACGTTACGGCACGATTGCGTCTTAAAAACAAAATACTTACGATAGAGAATGCTTCGATGGACGCGGCCGGCGGCAATATAGCAATTAAAGGTTCGTTTGATACGCGAATAAAAGAAAAACCGCGTTCCGATTTTGAATTATCGCTTAAAAAAATAGATATTGCCGAGGCGTATAAATTATTTGGAACGGTACAAACATTTGCCCCGTTTTTAGAGTATATGCGAGGTAATTTCGACGCGAAAATGAGCCTTGAAACAGACCTCAACGGTGAGTTAAAGCCCGATTATTCGACACTTTCGAGTTTGGGCGGATTAAATATCGAGAGAATTGCAGTAGAAGGCTTCAAACCGTTTACGCAAGCGGCCGGACTTTTGAAAATGGAGTTTTTAAATAATCCCTCGCTTACGCAAATTGCATCGAGATTCGCAATAGAAAAAGGCAAATTCAACATCTCGAGAACTTCGTTGAAATTTGCCGGTTACGACGGTTTTATACAAGGCTCCAACGGCTTGGACAAAAGCATTGATTATACGCTTACAGTAAATGTGCCGACCGGCTCTATGTCGCAGAGCGCAAATCGGGCTTTGAGCGGTTTATTAAAAAAAGACATGGCGACATTCGGCAACGCGCCTGTTCCCGTGAATATTTTGTTCAAAGGTACATTCGATAATCCGCAGGTTTCCGTATCTCTTGATAATGCAGCGGCATCGCAACTGGAAAACGCCGCAAAAGCATTGCAGGACGAAGCGAAGCGCAAAATTGACGAAGAAAAAGCAAAATTGGAGCAGCATGCCCGCGACGAAGAGCAAAAATTACGACAAAAAATTAAAGAGGAAGAAGAAAAAGCAAAACAAAAAATACGGGATGAGCAAGACAGATTAAAAAAACGCGCCGAAGAAGAAGCCAAGAAAAAAGCGGAAGAATTGCTGAAAAAATCACCTTTTAATCCGTTCGGACCTAAATAATCAACAAGAAGTAATTACAATCACATTTTCAAAGAAAGAGACTGTTATGGCTTACGAAATTTCTCGTAAAACCGCCGGTGCAATAGCCGAATCCGGCGTTCAAGACTACATGACAAAAGTGTACGGTTGGATGGCTGGCGGGCTTTTGACTACCGCTCTTTCGTCCTACTTCACGATTTCTTCACCGATACTGTTAGAGGCTGTTTTTTCCAACAGTATAATATTGATAGGCTTATTCATCGGACAAATACTGCTTGTAGGCGCATTATCCGGCTGGGTGCAAAGAATGTCCACGGGAGTTGCTGCCACAGTATTTCTCGCCTACTCTGCATTGACCGGCCTTACGATTTCCTCCATATTTTTTGTTTATACGTCGGATTCCATCTTCAATGTATTCACAACCGTAGCGTTGGCATTCGCTGCATTGTCTTTATTCGGACTTACCACAAAACGCGATATTTCCGGCTGGGGAAGTTTTCTGTTTATAGGGTTGGTCGGCGTAATGCTTTCTTTCGTAGTGGATATATTTTTCCCCGGCGGCCCGTTCGGATTTGCGGCAACAATTATAGGTGTGATAGTGTTTGCCGGACTCACGGTATATGACAGCGCACGTATAAAAGAGCAGTATTTGGAAATAGCAGGAACCGACGGTGAATTTCTAGCCGGACGATTCGCCGTTCGCGGCGCACTTACGCTTTACCTTGACTTTATCAACTTATTCCTTTTATTGCTTAGATTACTCGGCAGGCGCAGGTAAATCGCCCGCTTGGCACAATTATTGTGGGAAGCAGTTGCAAATGTTAAACGAGCCGAAACGACAACAGAAAATGTCTTCTGTTAACATAGGATACTCCTCCGAAATACTATTTCTTGAAGATCGTATTGACGTTGCACGTCAAAGCGGAGAAAAAAGTCGTCGGTTCGTAGATTTGCTGAATGAACTTTCGTGGGAGTTGCGCAGTTTGGACAGTTCTCGTTCCGGTTCCCTGGCCGAAGAAGCACTTGCATTCTCAAAAGAATTAAGTTATGAAGAAGGAATGGCAAATGCCCTGCTTGCGCGGGGCATTTATCGCCGTAATACTTCCGAATACGACTCTGCTCTCGAAGATCTTTTGCGGGCGCGCGAGCTTTTCTACCGAATCAACAGGCCGAAAGGCATAAGTCGCTCTACTATATGGATAGGACTTGTTCATTTACGCGCCGGAAATTACGCTGTCGCGCTTAAATTTTTTTTGGATGCACTTCAAATATATGAAGAACACGAAGATGAGGATAATACAGCTAAATGCTACACTTTTATAGGCCGTGCATATTTCAACTTACATGACTATAGAACTGCTCTTGATTATTTCTACAAATCGCTTCATTTGCGCGAATCGTTGCTTGACAGAACTGCTGAAAACACAATATTTTGGGATTTAGGTCGCGCCTATCTGTATCTTGGAGATTTCGGCAAAGCATTGGAATATTGCGAACGTTCGCTGTCTATTTGCAAGCAATATAATGACATTCGCAGCCTTTGCGGCTCACTTTACTTGCGTGGTGAAATTTACGGGCGCAAGCAGGATGCTTCTGTTTCCATTCGTAATTTTTGGCTTTCCGCACGGTTAGCCATCGTAAATTGCGATAAATGGGCAGAAGGAAAAGCATGGCGCGCAATTGGAGAAATATATACGGAACTTTTCTCCGGTGAAATGTCCAAACCCAAGTATTTCACGTTGGCAGAAGCGTATCTGTCCGACGCTTTGCGCGTAGGGCAAGAGATTCGCGCAAACGGAATAATGATGGAAACGCATGAGCAGCTCTATAAATTATATCGAAATGCCAACCGCCTCGAAAAAGCTTTGGAGCATTTTCACGAATTTCACTCGATTAAAGAAGCGATGATGACTAAGCAATCAGAGCAAGTGATGCAAAATCTTATTTATAGTTATGAAATAGAAAAAGCACAAAAATCAACGGAAATATATCGCCTTAAAAACGTAGAACTTGCCAATGCAAATCGTGAGCTTGCACGCCTGAATAAAGAGAAAAACGAGCTTCTGGCGGTTGTGGCACATGACTTAAAAAATCCTCTTGCGGGCGTAGCCATTGCTGTTTCGCTGATATTCGAGCATCGTAAAAGTATGACGAATAATCAACTTAACGAACAGTTGCGTATGATACTTCGCACTACCGACTCGATGAAGGAACTTGTTACGAAGCTGCTTGATGTTAATGCACTTGAATCCGGCAAAATAAATATTACTTACGAGTCTGCTGCCGTTGAGCCTATAATATTGGAATTGACAGACGAATACCGTAGCCGGCTCAATGCAAAAAAAATAGGTATTTTTTGTTCTGTCGGCAATAATTTGGAGCTAATTACAGATAAACGTTGTTTGAAAGAAATTTTAGATAATCTATTGAGCAATGCCATAAAATTTTCACCGCCCGATCGCAATATATTTATTACGGCTTCGGACGAAAGTGATACGATTTCCATAGGTATACGCGATGAAGGGCCAGGTATCCCCGATACGGATTTGCGTAAATTATTCACCAAATTTTCGCGTCTTACAGCCAAACCTACGGCAGGCGAAAATTCTACCGGACTTGGGCTGTCCATAGTCAAAAAACTTACGGAGTTGCTTGGCGGGCATGTGCGTTGCGAAAGCGTTGTAGGCAAAGGAACTACTTTTATCATTACATTGCCCGTGAATCCGACTGCCGCAAATAAGTACAAATTTGAAAAAGAAGTTATTTAGCGCAGATAATATTTTATTTGGGAACGGAACGTAAATTTTATTTCATTACAATTTGCAACCGTTTGGATTAAGTCGAAATACAAAGAGCCGGCTTTATTGAAAACCCGGCTCTTATTATGTTGAAAATATCCTGTAACCGGCTAATTAAACCGCTTATCGTTTCAACTGATTTATTTCCTGCAGGAATTGGTCACTGATTGTAACGGTGCGCGATGCGGCCTCGAAAGCACGTTGTGTAGAAATCAGGTCGGTAAATTCTTCGGTTAAATCTACGTTGGATTCTTCAAGCGAACCGCTGGAAATGCTGCTTGACGGGAAAATTTCAACGGCTGTTCCCAAATTAGGCAATCCGCTGTTTGGCGAAACACTAAAGAACGAATTGCCGTTACGCACCAATCCTCCCGGGTTGGTGAATTTGCCTATAACCACTTGCCCCAACAGTTCCGATTGTCCGTTGGTAAATGAGCCGACTAATCGTCCCGCTTGGTCAACGGCGATTTGAGAAAGTTCGCCCGAACCGTAACCGTCTTGTTCGCGCACTGTTGCGGTGTTCTGTCCGGCAAATTGCGTTAAACCGCCCAAAACATTGCCGGAATCTGCCAGAGTTACCACTACGTTTTTAGGTGTAGTTGCGTCGAACGGCGCGGAAGTAGCGAGTGCGGTATTAAGGTCGGCGGCTGTCATCGTAAAATCCAGGGGCGTATTCAACGTGCCGTCGTCATTGAACGTTATGGTCGCCGGAACGCCTGCGATAGGAGTCGCAGAATTATCAATGGTTGCTTGCAAATCAAACTGATTTACGGTAGCACTTTTCGAGAATCGCAGATTGAGTTGATGCGTTCCGCCTTGATTATCGAAAATCGTAATACTTGTATTGAACGAATCGCCGGTTGCCGAGCCTGCATTCAAATTGCCCGAAACCGAAACGCTTTGCGTTTGGCGCGGCGCAGATTTGAACGTAGGCGGCACTTGCACATTTGTCACCGTGCGGTTAAGCCGATTATTGCCGCTGGAATCTTTTAGTACGCGCCCTTGGCTGTCTGTTTCGAGATTGTACCCCTGCACATACGCGCCTGTAGCACCGTCCACGAGATTGCCGTCGGTATCGAACGAGAACGAACCGGCGCGGGTATAACGCTCCTGACCGTTATAGCGCAATACAAAATAGCCTTCGCCTTGCAATGCAAGGTCAAGCGGACGGTTCGTAGTCTGAATTGCACCTTGCATAAAATTAACCTTAACCGCCCCGAGTTTAACTCCAAGCCCTATTTGCAACGGGTCAATACCGCCTATGCCGCCTGCCGCAATATTGCTCGGCGCATTGCCAAGATTAAAAGTTTGGCTGAATTGGTCGCTGAAAGTGGCACGGCTGGCCTTAAAGCCCGTCGTATTCACGTTTGCAATATTATTCGAGATAACGTCAAGGCGTTGCTGATGTGCTTTCAGGGAACTTGAACCCGATGTAAGTGAACGAATTAGTGGCATGATGCCCTCCGTAAAGAAAAAATAAAAAATTAAAAAATGTTTTAGAGCGTTTCGTCGGTCGTTCGGAAGCCGCTCTTAATTATCGGGAGGAATTTCTGCGAAGTACCTTGCCGCACAGTCCGATTCCTCGTTGATAAAATCAGGCGAATACCGCAGAATCAATATTTGTAAACACTATGTTTTCTGCTGCTGCACCACCGATAGCCGTAATAACGATGCGATTGGTTGCGCTGACAATGAACGCCATATCGCGCAATACCACAAGCGAGTCTTTACCTCCTTTTTGCTCTGCCCGCTCGGCTGCTCGCTCAAGCCGACGTATATCGTCGTCGGACAGCGAAATGTCGCGGCTGGCTATTCGCGCCCTGGCATGAGCCGAGAATTTGAGAGTGCCGGCTTCCCGTTCGAACATATCACGAAACGATGGAATATCATTTGTATCGTTCGTAAAGATATGTTGCTTGCGCTCTAACTCGCGTGCCCCGCCAATCGGCAAAAACGGTAAATTAACACCGTTAATTTCAGACATTTGTTTTCACCTCCTTTCAGTTCCCAATGTGCGTTTGCAACTTAAATTCCGACACGCTGCAACGATTACGGGAAAATAATTTAATTATTCATATTTATTTCTCCTTAAAAAAATACGTGTATATTGCCGTAAATAACAGAAAAAATTAAAGTGAAACGTCGAGAATATCCGAAAGCGGAATCTCGGATCCGTTGATGACGGCAACACTACCGTCTATCCGGAATTTTACAGCCGTTATTTTTCCGTTGATAAAAGGCGTAACCGTTACCGGCGTACCGCCCGTCGAGGGTGTGGCCTTTATGGAAACAACATATTTCCCCACTCCTACATTCTCGCCGCGATTGTTCTTTCCATCCCATTGAAGCGTATGCTCACCGGCACGAATTTGCGCCGGAGTTAATTCGTAAGAACGTATTAGAGCACCCGCCGGAGTTTTGATTTCCACCGAAGCCGATTGCTGATTTTCGTCGAAATTCCAGCCGAAATCTATAGGCGTAGAGCCGTCGGAATATACCTGCTGTGCAGTTGCCCGCGCTGTTTTACCTATAAACGAGGGTGCGCTTGAGTTTGCCACAGTCTGCGTAAGAAACAGTGATGCTTTCGATTGGTCAGCAAGTAATTGCTTTATATTGGCTAATTGCTCTAATTGACTGAATTGAGCCAGTTGTGCCGCAAACTCTTGTCCGTCTTGCGGTTTAAGAGGATTCTGAGCTTTCATCTGATAAGTCAGTAATTTGAGAAACTCGTCTTTCCCCAATTCTTTATTTGCTGTTTTTGCTTGCTGTTGCTGACGAATCCGAGCAAAAACTTCCGCCGCACCGGATTTGGAATCTATCGCTTCTGTCGCCATGATTGCTCCTATCTATGAAATGTTTTTATCCGAAGAAATTAAATATATTGTTCAACTGCTCCGGCAGAAATAATTCGCTGTTTTGCCGATTTATCGGTATTCTCAGCAACCTCATGCCTGTCGGCGGCAAATCTGAACGAACGCAAATATGCTTGGCGTTGCTCTTGGTCATCGCGCCCGCCGCCCCCATGCGATTGCATAAAACCGCCGGACTGCTGGAACGTGGCATCTTGCGGCTGCTGACGAACCTCAATAGATTGCGCCGAAATACCCGATTTTGCCAATTGCTCGCGCAACGATGAAACCTGTGCCGCTACAGCCTGCCGCGCATCAGCCGTTTCTACATTTATTGCAACCGACACGCCGGATCCATTCACCGCTACCGAAAGCGTTACCGCACCCAGAGACTCCGGCCGCAAGTGCAATACAACCGAAGACTTAGAACCGGACGGCGTGTTTTCTGCAAGCTGTACTGCGTACTCTGTAGTTCGCGTTGCGTCCACTTGTCGAAATTCCTGTATCATGTTTCTCTTAGGCAATGTGCGCATCAACGGCGCAATATTCAACTGCTGAAAAATCTGAGGCTGTTCATAAAAAAGAGCAGCCGGCTGCATTTCTGAGGTCGTTTGTTGCTGTTCTGTGTGTTGAGGCACTTCGGCACGGTCTGCCGTATTTAGTGCAAATGGCGATATGTTTTCACGCCCATGCAGATAACCGTTACCATTGAAAAATGGTCGTTCATAGCTCCGATTATTATCAAATGATTGTTGCGCAGGTGCGATTTGCCGTTCTGTTTCGGTAATTACAGAGTTTTCGGCAGACGATAGTATTTTTACATCTTCAGTAATAGTACGCCGTGATTTTTTCAACATGGGTTCAGATTGCGTTGCCCCACTCTGGAGTATGCGTACAGATTGCTTATTCAGCGCGGCAGATGCACTTGAAATATCCGATAAATCATCGCCCGACAAATCCGCCGCAACTGACAATGACGGCAAAGTATAGTCGTTCAGAGCCGTCGTATTGTAAGTTCTGAAAACCTTTTCAGCTTGTACTTGCGGGCGAGTTTCCAAAGAATGAAGTGCTGTATTTTCAGTTCTCGGCATAGGTGAACTACCCGACGGATTTTCGGATATCTCAAAATCATTTATTGCTGTCGGTTGCGAATTAAAAATATCGGCACCGTTGGAACGATTTATTTCGGACGGTAATTTCGCCGGTATTTTCGACTCCGTTTTTTGCTCTGCTCTCGGCAATGCTTCTGCCGCTGCAAGCACTTCGTCTTCACGAACGGAATCTATCGAGACAGTATTTGCCGGTTTGCCGGAAACTTCGGATTTTACGGTATTTTCAGCCGGTAATTTACTGGTTGAGCGGTTTTCGGACGGTAATTTTGCCGGTATTTTCGACTCCGTTTTTTGCTCTGTTCTCGGCAATACTTCTGCCGCTGCAAGCACTTCGTCTTCACGAACGGAATCTATCGAGACAGCATTTGCCGGTTTGCCGGAAACTTCGGATTTTACGGTATTTTCAGCCGGTAATTTACTGGTTGAGTGGTTTTCGGACGGTAATTTTGCCGGTATTTTCGACTCCGTTTTTTGCTCTGCTCTCGGCAATACTTCTGCCGCTGCAAGCGCTTCGTCTTCACGAACGGAATCTATCGAGACAGTATTTGCCGGTTTGCCGGAAACTTCGGATTTTACGGTATTTACTGTTTTTATATTTGGTTCTATTTCGGTGCTGTCATTCGATAAAAATACAGTTTTATTTACCGGCGTATTTTCCGCAGTATGATGCCTGTCAGAAGATTCGTCCGTAATTTTCAGCGTTGCAACATTTTGTTCGAAAATATACTTAGATGAATTTGCAACAATATTTCCCGATGATATCGGCTGTGTTATCTTTCCTATGTAATTATCGTTATTCTGCTTTGTTAAAGTCTGCGCTATTTGTTCGTCGTCCGTATTTTCCGAATAATATCCGACGGAAGCATCGTTTATCGCAGCAGTAGTTTGCAACGAGATTGCATCAGGTATGGTTGTTTTAATTGCAGGAGCATCGTTATTTTTTATCACTCGATTTTGTTCGTCCTTATTTTCCGTTAAGCCGGATAATTTAGAGGAATTATCTTGTTTATTTATTTTCTCTGCTGTTTCGGAACTATAAGTTGCGAACGATTGCGAACTTGATACACTGTCAGTCAATATATTGCCGCGATATATTTCATTACCACCGCTAGATACGCCATCTTTTGCTGTTACTCCCAACGTCTTGTTACTATATTGTTCATTATTATTTATTGACATAAAATGGGTATTGCGTACATTTTCTCGTGCATATTTCGTATCGTTACTTTCATTATTTACAGAATTTATAAATTCTGTTGCGTAATCGTATGATGGTGCATCTGTTATATCTGTATTTCTATCATTTTTCGTTATTGTATTTTCTGCTGCAATATATTTGTTTAACGTACTTTGAGAAAATGTAGCGTCCGTCGACAGAATTTCATTTATTGAGAGGTTATTTTGAGTCGTTATATCATTCATTTGTACCGCTGGTCGGTGCAACGACTTTTCACTTACCTCTTTCGATATATTGCCGATTTGCGTTTCAGGACTATAAGCGATCTCATTGAAAAACTCTGTGCCCGACAAAACGGCAGCAACAGGTCGTTGTGTCGCGGTGTAAATAATTTCAGGCGCGTATTTATCGGAAACTAATTGTTGCGCGTCGGGCATGTCGCCGATGTTCTGTTGCAAAACCGGATATTTGTCGGACGTGTTGCTCTGCAAATTACCGGCGGCAGTCGGAACGGAGAAATACGTGGAAGGTATTGAGGCTGCTGCAACAGCTTGCAACGGCGAAAGGACCTGCTGTCTGCGTCCGTCTTTCATAGGTAATGACGTTGTAGTGTCAGCGGCATTATTCAAACGTATTACGGGCTTATTCTCCGTAATTTGTTTTGTCTTGTCGAATAATTCATAACTTCGCACAGAGGCAATTTTGCCGCTATTGCTTACGAGCTTTTCAGGCAACATTTCGCTTTTATCTTTGAATTGCGGCTCAACAAGATGTTGCGGCACAATTTGCCCGTCGGTCTGCCGCAACCCCAATTTTTGCATAGGAACGTCTGTATTCGACAACGGCAAGACAGCAGGCTCAGAAGTAATGTCCGATATTTTAGATACCGAATAATTATTGCCAATAAAATAATTCTGATGTTTGAAATTACTATTATCGCTTTTTACCTGTATTTCCGGTTTAGTTGCGGCCGCTGTTTCGCTCGGCAAAATATCCGCCGAATTTTGCATCGTATTGCCAACTGTATTATCAGCCGTATTTTTAGGAACGGAAATGATTATTGCTTCAATATCCGATATATTTTCGATAGGAATTTGTGCCAACGCATTATGTAACGTAATCAACAATTCCGGGCGCACGTTCGATAATTGTCCGCCGGAAGAAATGTCCTCAATATTAATCGGCAAATTATTTTGCAGATTACTTCTGTAAATGTCGGGAACTTTAACATTACCGGTATCTTGTTTTTTCACCTCTTCTTCCGGCTCGCTATTTGCAGATATACGCCCTTGTTCACGAGACAATGTATACAACAAATCATTTGCAGAATTATCTGTTGGCGGCGCATTTTCTTTGTATTGCAAGAATTCGGCATTATTTTTTGTTTTTATGCCATTATCGTTTACAACGTGAGCCTCATTATTGTACGGTAGTTCTACCTCTGATGCGAGGTTAGAAATTTTTGCATTGCCTATTGTCGTTAACTCAACCGAGATTCCTATGTTTTCTGTTGTAGCGGAGGCTTTATTAAAAACATCGGTATCCTCATCGTTGCCGTTTTCAATATCGGAAATATAGCTGCCGTCGGTCGGGGAAATATCCGTCCGTAATTCACGTGAATCCGGCGGTACATTCGGCGATAAATGTGCGCTCAAAGAGTGAGTATTTTTTTTCTCGGAATGCTCAGCTTTTACCGTGAAGTTATGCAACGGCTTATTGCTCTGTATATATACGTTGTTGCTGTTTTTAATTAAATTACCGGACATTTGACCGAATGTATTTCCGGCAGAATTATCATCTGATTTTTGTGTATCGTCTGCTTGAAAAATCGTATTTCCGTCAAAGTTTCGAAGCATTACGGATGATTGCAAAGCAGCAGCGTCAGATTGCTCTACTGTATAAGAAACATCCTTTTTATTGTAGGCAGCTACATCAACCTCCGACTTATTATTCGTCTTTGCAATTTGTTGATAAGTAATCGGTATTTCGGCACTTATCTCTTTACCGTCTGATAAAAACGGGCTTTGCGGATAGTCTTTTGCAGAAAACGTGGTTTTTAATTGATATCTCTCGGAATATATTATTCCGTCGTGTGGAACGGGCATCTCGCCGGCGTTCAAAATATTATGCACCGTTAAATTCGACGCAACGGCATTTTTGCCTTTTACCCGTGCGAAAATTTGTTCGCCTGCATTATTTTTCGATAAATCTGATTTGGGCGGCAACCCTGCATTTGGCGTTGCGGCAATATCCGCGGAATTGATTAAATTATCGGCTGCGGCGATAATTTCGGATACAGGCGAATTATTATCTTCAAATTTGTTGTTCTTAGCGTTTTCCGGTGCCTGTAATATTAAATTAGAATTGTCTGTATTTATTCCGATTCCAACAATATCCCGTTCGGTATTATCTATTTTATTTTGCAAAGGCTCGTAATCAGATAAACCTTTACTGTTTACAAATTGTTCGCTCTTAGCCGAGTCAACCGCAATGCTATCCGCCTGCCAAACAATTTTATCGGTCTTTACAGTATTTAATTTCGCGTTTATATCTGGAAATTCTACGGTGTTTTGCGCCTTAGTCGGCGATGTATATGCCGATGTGTTTATTTCGGAATCATCGCTTGCGACATTTTTTACTGCAATACTTTCACTAAGCGGCATATTTGCCGTATTTGTAATATATTTATCGAAGAAATCCCGATATTTTGACTGCATCGCAGATGTATCGCCTGTCGGAATCACCTCTATATCAATGCCTTGCAAATTTACAATTGCGGATTCCGAATTATTCGGCGTTATTTTTTTCAGCGTGGCAAGCGTATTTTGAGGTGCTATAAGAATTACGGAGTTTGCAGTTTCTACAACCGAAACGGCAGAGTTCGGAAGAATAATCCGAGAAAGTTCCGCCTGCGTTAAAGACGTGTTTTCTACGAATACAGTTGCGTTATTATTCGCATTATTTTCACTGTTTGTTTTGTCGAGCGAGCAAGAATATTCGGAAAAAGCAACGGCTTGCGGAAGCGGATTACCGTCAATTTGCATCTGGGCAAACTGCGTGTCGGCCGGGATACGGGCATACGAATTTACATAGGCCGTTCCATCGTATTCCGTCGCCAAAATATCAGAGAAATCTATGGCGGCCGGCGAAGAAATCGTCGCATTGGGTATTCCCGCAAATTGCAGGAGTTTGGGCAGTTCCGACGTGAGTTTCAGAGTCATAATTTCGCTTCCTTGCGAGCGGTACGGCGGCATCCTTGCCTGCCTGAATCCGCGATAGTATTTATTGTAACCTTTGCGTTCTGCTTAACGCCATAATAGCCGCGGCTGTTTCGGGTGCTATATTTTCCAATACTTTTGCCGCAACCTTCGGCTTCATGCTTTTCAGAATAAAAGCAGCATCGCGTTCGTCAAGTTCCGATAGAATTTCGGCTACTTCTTTCGGTTCGGCTTTGTCGTAAATTTTAGCAAATAATCTCCAGTTAAATTTTTCCAGCGAATCCATTTTTCGCATATACTCTTGGTCTTGAACGGATAGCCGCTGTTGCAAATCTGAAACATCTTGAATTGCCGCCTTGTAATTCGCCTGATATTTATTCGCTGTATCCGTCGTTTTGGCAAGCGTTTTTTTTAGCGAATCACGCTCTTTTACCAGTAACTTGTAAGCGGGTACTTCCAAAGAGATTGTTGTCGGCTGCTGTTGCACGGAATCCGCCGATAATTCCGAAGGCAATCCCAACCACTCTGGACGCATTATATAAACCGCAGCAAGCAAACCGAATGCTACGGTGAAAATTACGGCTATCGCCATGAATGTTTGAAGTATGGAATTCATTTAAATATTCCATCGCTGTTTCTATTTTTATTTAATGCTTGCGATGCGCCGTGCAGTTTCGTCCAGAAACTGTTGCTCTTCACGGTTCATCTCCGCCCTATACGCATCTTTCTGCCGCTCTTTAAGCTTTTCCAAGACTTTAACCTCTTTCAAGGCTTCTGAATATTCTTTTCGCCTAAGCTGTTCTATTTCCGACAGTTGCTTCTGTTTCCGATATAGAACGGTTATTTCGCCTTTCACGGATTCACGGTGTGTGTGTGCCGCCTGCATTGCTCCCGCAACTGTTGTTCGTGCATATCCGGTATCCGTAATTGATACAAGATATTGCTGTTTTTCTTGAATAAGTCTGTCTTGGTCTTCGCGCAACCGAATAATTTCCGCCAATGCCGTTTTTTTTATTTCTGCCGTATAAGAGCGCAATTTTAGCAGAGATTCAAGCGTAAATCGGAAATTTTTGGCCATTATACAACCTTACCAAGTTGCTCGATTGCGGTTCGCATCGCACAATATTCGTCGTAATCCTGCCGAAGAAAATCATCGGTTTCTTTTTTTCTATCAATAGCCTTATCCACGAGTGCATTGCTGCCGCGCTGATATGCACCGACCGAAATCAGGTCTTCTGCCTCACGATAGGCAGCCATCATCTCCTTGAATTGTCGGGCAATACGACGATGCTCGGGCGCGGCTACATCGCCCATCAAGCGGCTTATGCTTTCAAGTACATCAATAGCCGGATAATGTCCCATAGCGGCTAATTTGCGCGTTAATACTATATGCCCGTCCAAGATTCCTCGTGCTGCATCAGCTATCGGCTCGTTCATATCGTCGCCTTCCACCAATACGGTGTATAGTGCGGTTATAGAACCGTCCGCCGAGGTTCCGGCGCGTTCCATCAGTTGCGGCAACATTGCAAAAACCGACGGCGTATATCCTTTTGTGGTAGGTGGTTCGCCTATGCTCAATCCGGCTTCGCGTTGCGCCATTGCAAGCCGTGTAACCGAGTCCATCATCATCATAACATCAAGTCCTTCATCGCGGAAATATTCGGCTATGGTCGTGGCAACATATGCCGCTTTAATGCGCGCCAGCGGCGGCGTATCGCTTGTAGATACAATAACAACCGAGCGTTTCAGGCCGTCTTCTCCAAGGTCTTTTTCAATAAAATCCAGCACTTCGCGGCCGCGCTCTCCTATAAGTGCAATCACATTCACATCGGCGTTGGTATTGCGGGCTATCATTCCCATCAGAGTTGATTTTCCCACTCCTGAGCCGGCAAAAATCCCGATACGCTGGCCTTTGCCCATAGTCAGCAGGCCATCAATGGCGCGTGTGCCGGTTTCGATTGGCTCGACTATACGCCGACGCGACATAGGGTTCGGCGGTTGTGCGTATATGCTACGTCGCGACGAGGGCGGAAGTTCGCCTTTATCGTCAATCGGATTGCCTAATCCGTCTAATACACGTCCCAGCATATCATTACTCGGACTTACGGTTAATCCTGCGCCTGTCGCTACTATTTCCATGCCCGGCTCTATACTGCGAATTTCACCTATCGGCATTGAAAGTATGAAGTTATCTCGAAATCCGACTATCTCGCAACGCGCCGCTTCGGATCCGCGTTTATCGCGCAAAACGCAAATCTCGCCTATCGGCGCGTATGGTCCGGCCGACTCTATGACCAATCCCATTACTCGCGTTACTCTGCCTATAGGCAATATGGCGGCAGCTTCGTGCGCAAGCGAACGATATTTTGTCAATATGCCTTCGGTCGTTATCATATATCAATTTTCTGCGAACGGTTTTTTGATATTTGACGTAAAAGCCTCTGCAATTCTTCGAAATTGGGAACGTAGTTGCGCATCTATGGAGCCAAGCGAAGATTCCGCTATGCAACCGCCGGACTCCACGGAATCGTCGGCAATAATTTTCACTTTCGCCGCTTTAATCGGGTCATCTATATACGTACTTTTTGCTTGCGCCAAAGCATCGTAATCGTCTGTATTCAACCGAATTGTAATGCTGTCGGCTCCGCGCAATGCCTCAAGCGATTTTTTAATCTGAGCGATAACGGCAGATTTATCGCGGCGTACTTCTTCCCCGATAACGGCTTCCGCTGCAATCAATGCAAGTTCGACGGCCGTATTTTCCATTACGGCAAACGATTTTGTGAATTCATCGTGAAGATTGTCAAGCAATGTGTCGAAATTTTTCAGAACTTCATACTGCCGTTGCACCTCTACAAGCATTGTGGCGGTGGCTACTTGTTTTCCGTCGGCAAATCCGCGGTCATATCCGTTTTGTACTTGCTTGCGGGCATCGCTTATCCGTATCATCGGCTCTTCAACAACCGTTTCTATAGACGGCGGCGCAAGATCTTCAAAAATAGGTGCTTCTACAACGTCGTCATCTCCGCCACGCAGAATTTCCACACGATTCACCGGGCGTACCGAACGTATACTAAGCCGCTTTATCATAAGAATTTACATCGGAAATTAAAAATCATACGAACATTGCGTCTTTGCCGCGCCCGGCAATGACGATTTCCTCGCGTTCTTCGAGCCGTTTCACTACTTCCACTATTCGCATTTGCGCAGCTTCTACATCTTTGAGTTTTACCGGCGGCATAAATTCGAGCTCTTCTTTGATAACGGCCGAAGCGCGCTCCGACATATTCTTAAATATTTTTTCGCGTATTTTCTCGTCGCTGACTTTTAGCGACAAAGCCAGGTCACGCTTATCAATATCGCGCAACAAACGCTGAATACCTTTGTCGTCTATCAGCACAATATCTTCGAATAGGAACATCAATCGTTTAATTTCCATTCCCATGTTAGGGTCTTTTTCCTCGATACTTTCAAGCAATGTTTTTGCGGTAGCGGTAGTAGTTTTATTCAAGATAGAGGCAACCAAATGCGCACCGCCGGTTTTCGCCAGATTCTGCGCCAGAACAGATTCACCGATTTGGTCGACTACTTGTTCGATTTCATTAACGACTTGCGGCGATACCTTACCCAAAGTAGCGATACGCATCAAAACGTCCGAACGCAGTTCGTCGGAAAATTCATTCAGAATTTCGGCCGATTGGTCTGCCGGCAAATGCGAAAGTATCAAAGAAACGGTTTGCGGATGCTCTTTGGACAAAAAACTTGCAAGTTGTTGCGGGTCGGCTTTTTTCAGAATATCAAAACCGCGGATAGCAGTCAACATTCTCACTTTTTCGATAATTTCTTTGGCCTTTTCCATTCCGAACGTTTTCTGCAAAATCATAGTGGCATATTCGAGCCCGCCCTCCATGATATAGCCTTGCGCCGTCATCATTTGGAAGTATTCCTCGACTACTTGTTGCACAATTCGGTCCGGTACACCTTTCAGATTGGTAATTTCTACGGAAATTTGCTCTACTTCGCGGGTGTCAAACATACGAAAAATATGCGTCGCCACATCCATATCTACCGTCATCAGCAAAATAGCCACTCGTTGCCGTCCGGTCAAAGCCTTGAAATCTATTTTTTCTATGTCTTTCATGTCGTATTATTCGGCTTATTTTCGATACGCTTTCATCTAATCTACCGTTTTTTTGCAGCCTCTTCGTCGCCGGCCATCATTATTTTAAATAAGCGCACGGCATCGCCCGGACTTTCTTCGATATATTTCAGAACACGATTGCGCATTTCGAGCGAAACTAATTCATCTTCACTCATATCGCGTTGCATGGATTTTTCAACCTTAGCCTTGGCACGTGCCACAATAGCCTCGCGGTCGTCCGGCGCGGGCAATTCACCTTGCGGAGTTAATTGCGGAACTTCGCCGGCCGCCAAAAGCAGCTGTTGCTCTTCCGGCGTAAAGGCTGCCAACGCAGGCTGTATTTCATCGGCAGGAGCAAGAGCATATTCAATGCGGCGGCGAACTTCCGGCGAAGCGAACAATTTGCGTATCATAAATATAGCCAGAAGCATAGCCAGACCGATAAATACTTTTTCGATAATCTCCTCCGTAGTCATCGGCAGGCGCAAGCCTTTCAGTTGCTTAAGCTCTTCTTCCTGTTGTGTTGCGTCGAACTGAATATTTTCTATGCTGATTTGGTCGTTGCGCGACGGGTCGTAGCCAACGGCATTCATAACGATTTTTTTCAGTTGATCCATTTGTTCCGGCGTGCGCGGCTTATATTCCAAAGTTGGATTTTCGCCTTCGATTATTTTCGTATTTCCGTTAATTAGAGCCGCTACGGTCAGGCGTTTTATGCCGCCGCCGTTGGAAACAACTTTTTCTATAGTTTTTGATATTTCATAATTTGTGATAACATTTCCGCGCTGGCTTGCCGAATTGGTTGCCGGATAATTCAGCGAATCGGCCGAGCGGGAAGTTTCGTCTACTTTTTGCTCACTGCGCACCACCTGCTTATCCGGGTCGTAATCTTCGGTAGTTTTTTCTATTTGCGTAAAATCCAATTCTGCCGTAGCACGCACCATTGCATTACCGGCGCCAATCACGCCGTCCAGCATACTTTGCGCTTTCGAGGTCAAGTATTGGTCTATTTTCTGTTGCAATTCATATTGCGTAGAGGTCATACCGGCAAGTGTATTTTTATCGCGCGGAATTTCCGAAAGAATCTGACCTTTCTGGTCGACTACCGTAACCGAGCCGGGATCCATTCCCTCCACACTTCCCGCAATAAGATTTTGTATGCCTTCAATATTTATTTTGCTTACGCTACGCCCCGATTTTAATTGCAATATTACAGATGCAGTAGGCTTTTTCTGGTCTTTATCGAACAATGCCTTTTCAGGAACTACTATATGAACACGTGATTTATGAACTTCCTCAATAGAATTTACCGTGCGCGACAGCTCGCCTTCGAGTGCGCGACGGTAATTTAATTTTTGTACAAAATCCGACATTCCGAGATTTGTTTTATCAAATATCTCGTAGCCTACCGTTCCCGTTTGCGGAAGCCCTTCGGCGGCAAGTGCAAATCGCGTTTCATAGACGGCCTCTTGCGGAACAAGTATGGCAGTTCCGTTTTTTGCAAGTTCGTACTCTATTTTTCTTTCTTTGAGTTTTTCCACTATAACAGCCGCGTCTTTTTGGTCGACATCCGAGAACAATACCGCTTTGGAATCGGCATTTGTTCCCAATGCCACAGCAATAATTCCCACAGTTGCAAGCAAGACAACTCCGGCAATGGTAAGTTTCTGTATGCGCGATAATTTTCCCCAGAAGTTACGCGCTTGTTGTAAAGGCGACTCAGCCATAATGTATTTTTTTAGAGTAATATCGTATTGTTATTGCAATAAATGCTCACACTTGGATGCGAATTGCTTCGCGGTATAAATCAAGAGCCTTATTGCGCAATTCAAGAAGAAGTTGAAACGACGTTTTGGCTTTCTCTGCCGAAATCATAACGTCGTGAATATCAACAGGTTCGCCTTTTATAAGTTTTTCAGTCGCTTCGGCCGATTTATGTTGCGAGTCGTTTACGTCGCCGATAAATTCGCGCAATGTGGCGGCGAAAGTTGTGCCGTCGTCGTTGGGATTTTGCGGAACAGCATTGCCCGCAACATCGTTCGAGGCATTAAGGCGTTGTTGTTGCAACGGGTTAAATTGCCGCGCAGCAAGAATGTCGCTGATTATCATAGATGTTTCTTTCGCTTATGCTTTACCGTCAAAAATGCCGCCTTTAATGCTCGAAACAGTTTCAAGCCTGCCGGAAGCGTTAAATAGAGCGAATAATTCTTTGCCGCCGGCCGGCTCGTAACGTTTGCCGATTGTTTCTGCGTGTTTCTGCGCCGTGCCGTTGCCGTTATCGTCAAAATCGTCGGTAATTGTATTTCGCACGGGAAGCGTAGGTCTGACACCGGCCGCCGCCGAATATGCTTTTATTGCGG
The DNA here is from genome assembly GCA_020852855.1 of Bacteroidota bacterium. GTDB lineage: Bacteria > Bacteroidota > Ignavibacteria > Kapaibacteriales > UBA961 > JADZAA01. Next base: position 13,686 of record JADZAA010000005.1, on the reverse strand, counting down.
CAATATTCATGATTATTTAGATTTCCAATGACTCTTTGGCAATATTCTTGGCTGCACTGAAAACCGATGTATTCGCTTCAAATGCACGTTGCGCACTTATCATTTCTACCATTTCCGTAACGATATTTACATTGGGCATCTCCACGTAGCCGTCGCCGTCTGAATCGGGGTGCGACGGGTCATAGACTTTGCGTGCAGGCGACGAATCGGTAGCGGTGAAAGCTTCTACCGCCTTAATGCCCGCAGGTTTATCGGAAAATCCCGTATTGCCGCCGTGCAATCCGTTTGTGCCGGTCAGCGTTATCTGTTGTTGCAATTCTCTTTCAAAAAAAGAGTCCGGAACCGCACGCGCCACTACAATTTCCCGCTTGTAAACCTGCCCGTCCGCACCGCGCGTAGTATTTGCATTGGCAATATTTTTTGCGGTAGCCGATAAACGCAGGCGTTGTACGCTTAATCCTTGGCCGCTAATGCCGAACGACTTGAATATATTTTCTGCCATGGCGAATTTCCTTAAATTATACCGAACCGCGTATGGAAGTTTGAAGACCCTGGAAATACCTTGCCGCCATACGTGAAGCAAAACGAAAACGAATTTGATTTTGGGCGAGTGCGGCCATTTCTTTGTCCACATTCACGTGGCTTTCTCCCGAAAACAGAACTTCCGGTCTTGGAACAGGCGCATCTTCCGAATTGGCAGTTACTTCATCGTCGCGCATACCGCCTACGGGAATATGACGCTCGTCATTGCGCAAACCGCGCAACACCACTACTGCATCGTTAAATTCTTCCTCGAACCTCACGTGCTGCGGACGATAGGTGGGCGACGTTGCGTTTGCTATGTTTTTTGCCGAAACCTGCTGACGCATGGCATAAGCATCAAGAGCTCTGTTCATCAGGTTGAGCCGGCCTTTGTTATAGAGGTGGTCGCGCAAAAGCATATTTTTTTCCAAGAAATACGGCATTCGTTTGCGCACAAGAAAACAAAAGTAATGCCAGCAGGAAAAAGAAAATGTACAAAAACTGCTCAACCCTTTAACAACAATAGTTTACGAAAATTTACACATGGCTTGGGGCATGCCTGCCGGTCGGCGGCGGCATCCATTGTCGGGCGAATATTAGCGCGTTGGCTATTATTCTCCCAATCATCACCGCAATTCGGACGGCCGTTGAGCGCACTTTCGGTATTTTTGCCCTAAAAATCATATTTCGACAAGCAATAACATGAACCGACAAAAACCATTGGTAACGGCTATATTTACCGGAGGCACGATTGCAATGAAGCCCGACGCTGGCTCCGGCGGTGTAGTTCCGAAACTTTCAGCCGCTGAAATTCTGAATTCTGTTCCCGATTTGGAGAATATTGCCCGCGTGGAAACAGTAGAGTTCGGACGCTACCCAAGCCCGCACATTACGCCCGAAATTATGTTGCAACTCTCGCGTTTGGCACAATATCACGCCGAGCGGCCGGAAGTAGCCGGAATTATCGTAACGCATGGCACGGACACACTCGAAGAAACGGCCTTTTTCCTTGACTGCACACTCAAAACCTCGAAACCCGTAGTTGTGGTGGGTGCAATGCGAAATTCGGCCGAAGCCGATTGGGACGGGCCTCGCAATCTGCGCGATGCCGTGATTATAGCTTCGCGGCATGAAGCACAAGACTACGGTACGCTTATATGTTTGTCCGACGTTATCAATGCGGCATCGGAAGCTACAAAAACCGACGCAACCGATATTAACACATTTGCAAGTATGAACTTTGGTCCGGTTGGACGAATATCCAATTCTTCGCTGTTTTTATATCGCAAGCCTGTTCACCGCGACCATTTCGACGTAAAAGAATTACCCGCTTTTGTACCGCTGTTTAAATGCTATGCCGGCATGGAAGGCGGATTGGTGAAATTATGTCGCGAAAACGGTGCCGCCGGATTTGTGATTGAAGGATTCGGCGCGGGAAACGTACCACCGCCGGTATTTTACGATCTGGTGGAGTGTGTAAAGCAAGGCCTGCCCGTTGTCTTGGTTTCACGCTGTCCGGTGGGGCGCATCGAACATACTTATGCTTATGAAGGCGCGGGCAAACAATTGTATGAGGCAGGAGTTATTTTTGCCGATTATATGAACGGACAGAAAGCGCGTATAAAACTTATGTGCGCTTTGGGCGCGGGCTATGGCATAGAAGAAATACGCCGCGCATTTGAATGGGCAAGTCTGCAAGAAAACGATAAGTTTTAGCCCTGTTTTCGAAATGATTCTATAAGTTGTTCGTACAATTCAATCTTCTCTAAGCTCTATGACTATATCCGACTTAATTCAATACGAACCCGCTCCCGGAGTACGCTTGTATGCCGCCGAAACCGGAATGGCATTAACTTTTGGCTATTGCCTTGCAGACGTAGCGGCAAAAACGGCCTTAATCATTGACGCACCGCAACATACAGACGAAATTTTCGGACAACTATGCGAACGCGAGGGTTATGTCGTAGCCGCAATTCTACTGACGCATACGCATTGGGACCATACAGCCGCCGCCGCCGCCTTAAAGCGCAGGCTCGGCGCACCGCTTTATGTTCATAGTGCCGACGAATATCGTCTTACAGAGCCGAATAAACATACAGTTTGGGCATTACCGTTTGAAATAGAGCCGGCTGAGGCAAATTTTTACCTTGAAAATGGGAGCATTTTGACTTTTGGGCGATTTAGCATAGAAGTTCGGCATACACCCGGACATACGGAAGGCGGCATCTGTTTTGTCGAGCATAAACTTGGGCTTATTTTTTCGGGCGACACTCTTTTTGCCGGAAGTATAGGGCGTACTGACTTACCCGGCGGCAATATGGACGAATTACTTGATTCAATACGGCGCGAACTGCTTATTTTACCCGATAGCATCGAAGTATTTCCCGGGCATGGCGACCCTACCGATATTGGTGCCGAACGGTGCGGCAATCCGTTCCTGCGCTGAAATAATTCTGTAGAATGTCGCTATTTTGTGAAAATAAACAGCCCGCAAGCATAATTTGCACCGTCGAGCAAAGAGCGGTCAATATTGTCGTGATAGCGGTTTGCATCGTCAATGCCGTCCAATCGAACGAGCGTAAGGTCGGAAAAATACTCTAAAATCATATCTACGCTGTGAATACGATGCGCATTGAAGCATAAGCGCGGTGCGCCTATCGGAGTTGAAAAATAAAGCCGCCCTCCCGGCACCAGTACACGCGCCAATTCTTTGCAGGCTTTTATTGTTCCTTGCGGGTCGAGTGGGTCGCCATAACGCCCCAAGCCTATATGCTCGGCCACGTGCAGGCATGACAGCGACGCTATTTCGCCGTCGGCAAACGGCATCGCCAGAATGCTGCCCGCTTTGCCCGTAAAATTCGGCAAGTCGGCCTCGAGCGGCCGAATATCAATAAAAGTTACGTGAGTAACAGAAGTAAGAAATCCTACAAAATCAATACGTGACGCTACGTCAACGTGGCTTACAACGCCCGTCTGCGCTATATTCCGCGCCGCCCATACATCTTGGTAAAAATAATGGCGTAAAAATGGCGTAGTCGAAGTTTTGTCGTGAATATTCGGCCATAAGTCCGATAATTTCACCCGCTCTGCACCGTCAAGCGATTTATAGCGCAACCAATCTGCGAAGAAACCAAAATAATTCGGTATTGAACGCAGTAATTTTATCGGGTCAATAACGGGTGCTATCCAGCGATAGCAAAAGTAGGCAAAGTTTTTAATCGGACTGTTGAAGCGAATCATCGGCTTGATGTTAAAATGCCGTAATTTATGGCTGTAAAATCAAAGAATAAAACACCGTAAAAAATTATTTTTAATTTAGAAAAACTCGGTAGGATTTATGCGGCGAATCCTTTCCGCAATTTTATCTCGTCTATCGAGCCTTTTGGAATAGCTTCGATGAGGTTTCGGGTATATTCTTCTTTTGGATTCTCGTAAATATCATTTGCATATCCTGTTTCCACGATTTTGCCTTTGCTCATAACAGCGATTCTGTCGGAAATGAATTTTACTACCGATAAATCGTGAGAAATAAAAATATACGTCAAATTAAATTCGTTGCGCAACGAAACGAGCAGGTTCAACGCTTGCGCCTGCACCGATACGTCGAGTGCGGAAACGGACTCGTCGCAAATCAGAAATTTCGGTTTCAATGCCAATGCGCGGGCTATGCAAATTCTTTGACGCTGACCGCCGGAAAATTCATGCGGATAATTATAAAAATGATGCGGTGATAAATTAACTTTTTCCAATAAATAAGACACGTAATCCCGTCGCTCTTTTTCGCTGGTCATAATATTATGTACATTAAGAACTTCCATTATTGCGCCGCCAACGGACAAGCGCGGGTTCAGCGAACTGTACGGGTCTTGAAAAATAATTTGAAAATCTTTTCGCAAATTTTTCAAGTTGCCTCTCGATAAATCTCTTATATTTTTTCCGTCGAATATTACGCTGCCTCCGGTTGGCTCTATAAGACGCAAAATAGCGCGTCCCGTAGTAGTTTTTCCGCAACCGGACTCGCCCACAAGCCCAAGTGTTTCGCCGGGCATAACGGAGAACGAAATACCGTCGACCGCTTTCACATATCCCTTTGTTGCACCGAAAACCCCTGTTTTCACAGGAAAATGCACCTCCAAATTTTTTACGTTGAGCAATGGCTCTTTTGCGAATAATTTTTCGTTCCTTGCAATTATTTCCTCGCTTGTGAATGCTATTGATTTTTCATCAATGGAAACGTTTTCGCGTTCTATTATCGCGCCGTCGGACGTTTCCTCCATAAAATCGCGCACAGTAGGCAAAATTTTCAATTTTTTATCCAATCGCGGACGGCATGCAAGAAGTCCTTTGGTGTAAGGATGCTGCGGATTCTCAAAGATTTGCAATACAGAGCCGGCTTCGACTATCGCGCCTTTGTACATTACGATAACTTCATCGGCAATTTCGGCAACCACGCCCAAATCGTGAGTAATGAACATAATGCTCATATCCCTTTTACTTTGCAAATCGCGCATCAAGTCCAGAATCGTAGCCTGCACCGTTACATCGAGCGCAGTCGTAGGTTCGTCGGCAATAAGAATATCGGGATTGCACGACATAGCCATTGCAATCATCACGCGCTGCTTTTGCCCGCCGGAAAGCTGATGCGGATATTGGTAAATCATAGTTTCGGGGCGCGGCAGTTGAACTTCTTTAAGAAGTTGCAGCGTTTTTTGCCAGGCTTCGTCTTTGTTGCATTTCTGATGCAGCATAATTGCCTCGATAATTTGGTCGCCGCAACGGAACACCGGATTTAGCGAGGTCATCGGCTCTTGAAAAATCATCGAAATGCGATTGCCGCGATAATTGCGCATTTGATATTCGGGCAATGCAAGCAAATCGGTCTGCTCGCCGCCCTTTTCCGTAAATAAAGCCTGCCCGCCGACTATTTTCCCCGGAGGGTCGGGTATAAGGCGCATTATCGAGAGCGAAGTAACGGACTTGCCCGAGCCGGACTCGCCTACAATGCCAAGAGTTTTTCCGCGCCGCAACGAAAAACTTATATTATTGACGGCAGTTACGACTTGACGCTCTGCGCGAAATTCCGTAGTTAAATTTTTTACTTCGAGTATAACGTCCATTATTTTTTCGATATTATTTGTCAAGTTTTTTAGATTGGATTATATGGAAATTGCTCTAAGGAGCAAGACGCTCGATTATCCACGTGTCATTTTCGCGGCGATAACGCAGGCGGTCGTGCATACGGCTTGCGCGACCTTGCCAAAACTCGATTTTATCGGGGATTAACCGAAAGCCGCCCCAATTATCCGGGCGCGGAACATCATCGCCGTATTTTGCCGCAACTGCACCGAATCTCTCCTCGAGTACATTTCGCGATACTATTGTTTCGCTTTGAGGCGACGCTACCGCACCGATACGGCTACCAAGCGGACGGCTACGGAAATACTCGTCCGACTCTGCCGCCGAAATACGGAAGACTTCGCCCGAAATTCTGATTTGACGTTGCAATTCCTGCCAAAAAAACAGAATTTCAGCCTGCGGATTTTCCGACAACGCACCCCCTTTCGCGCTACTGTAATTTGTATAAAAAACAAATCCTTCGGGCGAAAATCCTTTCAACAACATCACTCGTGCCGACGGCCGGCCGTCTGCGCCGGCAACGGCCAATATCATGGCATTCGGCTCGGGTACGCACACCATGGCTTCATCGAACCAAGCGGCAAATTGCTCGAACGGATTTGCGGCAATGTCTGCTTCGTCCAAAGAACCTGCTACATAGTCTACGCGCATAGCCGCCGCTACTGCGCCGGAATTATTCTTATTTTCGCCTTGTTTTTCGCTGCTTTCCAAATTCATTACTGGGGAATTGTATGAGGTTTTTTGACTTCTGTTGCATTTTTTTTCGGTAAATTACGTAGCGTAGACCTTTATGCCAAATTTTACATAAAACGACGGTTCATCCGACATTTCCGTCAGACACCTGTTTTCTCATAATTGCTAATGACTTCTCAACGTTTTTTTCTATTCGCACTTGCAACCGCGCTGTGCATTGTGTTCGGTAGCCAAAAGTCGCTTTCGCAAACTATAAAAGCAACTATTACGCCAATACCTTCGCCGTATTTCAAACAGACAATTCCGCCGGAACTGTTCGGTAGTTTCATTGAATTTATTTGGGATACGATGAACGGCCCGTTCGGAATGTATGCCGAAGAAATTCTGCATCGCGGATTCGACCGCAAAGGAAAATACGAAGGTATATCTGAAAATTGGCAACCTTTCGGCGATACGGAAGTCATATCCGCTACGACTTACCGCCTCGATTCCGGCGGCTATAATAAGCGCGGAGTATATGCCCAAACAATTATAAGAAATGATTCCTCGCAAACGGAGTCGGGAATTGCTCAAGATATTGTGATAAACGGAAATGTGCCGCATACGTTCTACGTTTATGCACGCGGAACGGCGCAACGCGCTTCCATGAAAATTATTTCGACGGACGAAAAAGATGTTTTGTTTTCCAAGCGCGTACAAATAGACGCGAAAGATGTTTGGCAAAAAACTACGGTTACTGTTCCGCCTGTGCCGATTTCGGGCAGAGCTAAGGTTGTATTTTCATTTAGCGATGCGGGTATTTTGCAGCTCGACGAGGCCTCGCTGATGCCCGACGATAATATTGCCGGAATAAGAAGCGAATACGCCGAATTTTACAAAGAACTTGCGCCGCCTCTGCTTCGCTATCCGGGAGGCTGTTTTTCCGACCAGAACGTATTTCAATGGGAATACGGCATAGGGGACAGAGACCAACGATGCTCGCCGCTTATAGATTGGGTGGGAGATTATCAGCGAATGGATTTCGGAACGGACGAATATATGGCGTTCTGCAAATACATAGGAGCAAAACCGCAATTAACAATCAATTTCGGCAGCAGCACCCCCCAAGATGCGGCGAATTACATAGAATATTGCAACGGCTCGGTTGATACGAAATTCGGAGCAATTCGTGCGGCAAACGGACATCCGGATCCGTACAATGTGCAATACGTGGAAATCGGCAACGAGCAATACGGAATTTGGGAAGTAGGGCACACTACGCCCGATTTATACGCCAAACGTGCCGTTGAATTTTCGCAGGCAATAAAAGCCGTTTCGCCCGATATTATTTCTATATTCAATGGCGATACGTGGAGTTTCTCTTGGAACGATTCGGTAATTCGAAATGCACAGCCACACATAGATATGTTTTCGCTTCACTTGGGAACGGGTTACGGCATAGACGATTCTATTACTTCCGACGACTTTTGGTACACTATGCTTGTTTCCGACTCTAAGTTCCTGAATATGTGGATGGAATTGCTGAAAAAAGCCGTAACAGTCTCCGGGCTGTTGCCAAACCAGAAAATTGCATTGACGGAATGGTGGCATAAATATAACGGAAATGCAGGATTATATCACGACCCGCGATTTGGCAGCTTGTCGAGCGGACTTTGGAACGCTCTTACATATTTGCACTTCATTAATTTATCGAATTTTTATTCTCTTGCGAACAGAACGTCCTTTGTAGGGCTTAGAAATTGCTGTATAAATCCGAAAACAAATGCCCGCTTTTTATATAAAACGCCAGGATATTACGCCGCTTTGATGTTGCGCCCTTTGGGAGGCGGCGAACTTTTACCGCTCGACATTCAATCGCCCTCATATAATTTTGAAGGATTGGACGGTATACCATACATAGCAGGCTCGGCGGCGTACAAATCCGATTCTATCTATATTGCTTTGGTTAATCGCCATCCGGATTCGGCTATATCGGTACAACTTTATTTCGACTCTGCGTCAGGCGCAATGCGGCGTACTGTTCTTAATTCGGAAAAATATTCAGATATAAATAACCCAAATAATCCCGAACGTATAAAACCGGAAACGGATTATCTTGATTATAGCGGCTATGTTACGTTGCCCCCACATTCTTTTACAACTCTCACTTTTGCAAGCAGTATAAACAGTAATCAAAACGTAGAAAGTTTAGAGTTTGATGCCCAATTATTTCCCCAACCCACGCAAGGAACACTCGAAGCAAAAATTAAATCGAATAAATACTTAGGCGAAATAGTCGTCGAATTTTACGACGTATTGGGACATATCGTAGCGTCACAGTCACGCAAAAATCTTGACGGCAGAGACATAATTTTGCGTTTTGACGTATCAAAATTGCCATCCGGTCAATATTATGCCCGAATAATGGCAGGTGAACATACTTTAGTGCGGCCTTTTGCCGTAGTTTATTGAGATAACTTAGAATAAATAATGTCGAGTTTCTTACGGTTGCACGAAGATACAGCACAAAAGCGCGAAAATATATCGGCTTTGCGCAAAGAATTGCAGTCGTTGATTGAAGAATGGTTTACTTTGGAAAATGTATTGCGCCCGGAATTAACGGCCAAATATGACGCTTTGTTCGGCAACCTCGAAATTGAAATTCAGCGCAAGGCACTCGAAGCAGCCGACATAGGCAGGCGTGCTGAATTATTGGCTATGAAACAGCAACGTGGCGAGCATATTACAAGCGATATTATCCGATTAGTTAACGCCATAGTTGATAATGAGTTCAAGAAATTCAGACAACGGCTTTACGACGACCTTGACGGCTACAACGCCAAGCAAAGTGCGAGCGCGACAAAACACTCTGACGACGATATACCGAAAATGTATCGTACTATTGTGAAAAAATTACACCCCGACGTTTCCGATGCTACGGATAATTTCCAAAAATATTGGAATGTGGCGCAGAATGCTTTTGAAACAAAAAACGCCGCTCAAATGCGGGCTTTGTACATTGTACTCGCAGGCGACGACTTGCCCGAATTTGACACCCGTTTTAATAGTTCGGAAGATGAACTTGCCGAGCTTGAGCAACAAGAGTATGACCTGCGGCAAAAAGTGGAAATTGAGCGACGAAAAATATCGCGACTTCGTAACGAGGAACCTTTTGCGTTTGTCGATAAATTAAACCGGAAGGAATGGATTGAAGAACGAGAAAATTTTCTACGCGGACAAATCGAACAAAAAGAGCGCGAAATTAAATACAGACGCGATTTATTTCACGAATTAACCGGCAGTAAATTCGTCTCGGAAACAGGAGCAGCAACCGACGAAAATAAAAAATCGGAACAGTTCTCCGATGATGATTTTTTTGATAACACGTATTTTGGCGGACGTTGAATTTTTGGTATTATTTTTTGTAGTATTATTTTTTGCGAATTGCTTCGTTAAACGTTTCAAGTGCAACCGCGTATTTCGATTCGGCCAAGAAATGACAGACATATACCGCGTGGAGCACTTCGTCTGCAGTTGCGCCTACGTTTATCGCGCCCCTTATATGCGAAAAAAGCTGCCGTTGCCAGCCAAGAACAGCTAATATTCCTACGGTGGCAAGTTCGCGCAGAACAATCGGCGCACCGTTTCGCGAAAGCGTTTTGCCATAACCTTCGATAATCATCCACGAATACAAATCAGGCGACAAAGAAATCGCAGTTTCGCTCATCTTTTGAAATATGCCGCCGTATATCGTTTCGCATAAAGGAGTTCCACGCGCGGCGAATGTAGTTGCGTCGTAATCTTCGGCCGGAGGCGGCGTAAATTCTATTCCGTGTGCGCGTAATTGCACGGCGAGAACCGATAAACCTTCGATTGCCGCCGGAAATCCGGCGAAAAGATAACTTTGCAATAAAATTTCGTACAGTCGTAAAGCAGAAACTCCCATTTCAACAGCCATTACGATTCCATCGCTAAGAGTATCGTAATTTTGTACAACCAAAGCCGAAACGCACCATACACAAATTGCATCATCGGGCTTCATTGCTCCCGATTCGATATATTCTAAGATTTTTTTTGACATTATTTTTTTATAGTTTATCTGTTGTATAAATTAACATTTTAAATACTCATTGTTGCTTGCGGAATTTGCAAAAACAATATACCGCATGAAAATACAAGCGTGATTTTGTAACTCACATTTTAAAAATAATAGAAAAAAATCAAACAAAATCACTTTGCAACACTTTCACAAAGACGACACAATATTCTTACGCGCTTGGTTTGTTTACGAACATTGTTTTCAGCTTATTAAACTCTGCGCTAAATTGTTCGTTAAATTTTTTATTAACATCGTTATACGAACCAATAAGTCTTTCGTAAATCGGATTTCCAAAAATGTCTTTTTCGTCAATGCTACGTTTTGAAGCAAGGTTGGAAGCGAAAATGTCTTTGATTTTCTTCAATACAATTATCTGTTCGTCTGTAAAGTCGTAAGTGTGTATGTAGGAAAGATAGTTTTTCTCTATTCGTTCTTTTGGTGTCGGAATTTTCTTTTTGCCTAAAGCGTGAAGCAAGAAGTCCCAAGCCGAACCTTCGGGGAAGTCGTACATTTTTTGCAAATGTCCTTCGTCCAGAAATGTGTTTGGCTTGCTCAACCAGTCAAGCAGTTTAGCCATTTCTTCATCTGTCGGTTGATAGTCGGCTTGTTCTGCTTTTGTTTTCAAGTCTGCCATTACAGGTTCTTGTGTTTTCTTTAATTCTTCTTCAAAAATGCGTTTAGCTTCTTCAATTGGAATATTGTCTTTTACAATAATTGAATCACCGTGAATTTCTACACGCTGAATTAAATGAGCAGGGTCGGGGTTGTCAATTAAAAAGTAGTCGCCTTTGGGTTGTGGTGTTCCTGGCAATCTTGGTGTTTGGTCGCCTGGTTTTACAACTTTATTGTTTTCTTTTAGCGTTCCTTTTCCGTTGTCTTCCATTCTGCGGCATAAGCCCACAAAGTCTAAAACGGTGAAACTGAATTTGCCTGTTTTGGGGTCAAGACGTGTGCCACGTCCAACCATTTGAATGTATTTGCCAACGGATTTTGTAAGTCCGGCAAATGCTATGTAACGCACACAAGGAATGTCAACGCCTGTGCTTAAAATATCCACCGAAGTAACTATGTATGGCTTTTGATAAGGTTTCTTAAACCAAGCTTTCAGTGTTTCGTTCATTTCATTATTTTCAGAAATCACATATTCACTGTAATGAGTGCCCCCTTCATAATCATTTTCAAAAACTTTATTGATGGCTTTAGTTAGCTCCATACAATGTGCCTGACTAACTCCAAACAGAATTACTTTCTCACCGTATTGCGTATTCTTTTTCAGTTCTTCCGCAATGCGTAAACAGTTTTCTTCTGAAATAAATTTGCGGTTGAGTTGCTCCAATTTTAGTTTCTTTTCTGCTCCGAGTGCAATGGTGTATTTTTCCTGTGGGTCTAAAACGTGGTCAAATGAAATCCCGTTTTCTTCTGCTTCTTGAATGAGTGAAGAAAGTAATTCAATGGGTTTGTAGGGTGCAAGGAAACCTTCGCTGATTCCTTTTTCCATATCAAATTGAAAATCGGGTTCGCCTGTTTCGCAACCAAATAATTTATAGGTGTCAATGATTGCTAAGTCTTCTTCGTCAACTTCTGTTCCTTCTTTGGGTGTGGCAATTCTTGGTGTGGCTGTTAAACCAACTCTTGGACAAAGAAAATGGTCGAAGATTAATTTTCTGTTTACGTTTATGCTTCTGTGGCACTCGTCCACAATTATTAAATCGTAAAAGTTGGAAGGTAAATCGCTGTGAATTAATTCCAAGGTGTCAATTACCACAACGTGAATACTGGCGTGTTTTCTTGCCCTGAAATTTGAAGTGGTTATCCAACTACTGGTGTGTTCTCTGCTAATTAAAGCAAAACCGTCATCAACCGATTGTTTGGCTAACATTCGTCTGTCCACCACAAACAAAATGCGTTTACACAAACCACTACCTAATAACGCTCTTACCATTGCAACGGCTGTTCGGGTTTTACCCAAACCTGTTGCCATATGGATAAGCATTTTTTGCTTCCCTGCTTTGTAGTTTTCTATGATTGTGCGAATGCATTGCAGTTGGTAATATCTTTCTTTGCCAATACTAGGGTCAAAACCGCCTGCAATAGTGGTGTCAATGGTAATTTCTTTGTTGGAAGCGATTTTTTTCTGCTGTTCCACTTTGAGCTTCATTTCTTCCAAGCTCATAAAGTTGGTTACTTGCTTAAATTCTCCTGCGTCTAAACCTTTCCAAGCGTTGTCGTAGAACAAAATGCGTTCGGCACTGCAAGCATACAGAAAACGGGGCTTGAGTAAATGCGTAACTACGGTACGCAATTTCAACAAGTCTTTATTTTCTTTGTCAAGATTATTTTCAATAACGGCTAATACTTCACCGTTCAAATCTTGCAAAACAATATCGGGACGAATGTTTTTAAGATTGGGATAATCCTTTTTCAGATTTTCAGGAATATCATAAATCTGCTGATACAACAGCGTGTCTTCTATCTTCCAGCCATACTCATTGATAAGTTTGAGTATGATTGGTAAATCGGTAGAAGTGGCTTCGTTAATTTTCTTGCTCATCTTCTACTAATTCGTTTATAGGTTCAATAAATTCAACTCCCCAAACATCTGACAATATTTGGTTGATTTTCTTTTGGGCTTCAGATTTCATTTTGCTTATTCCATTTAAAACACGTAACTGAGTTTTAAGATTCTCAATAATTTCAAGTTGTGAATTTGTTTCAGTTATAGGAATAATTAATTTCCTAATTTGATCAAAGTTTAGTCCTTGTCTTGAAGAACCTGTCTGAAGTTTATCAATTTGTCTTTGAAGATTTGGGGTATTTAAAACTGCTGATAAGTATTCAGGCAAAATTGATTCATTAGGTCTTAAAATTGCAACGTGTTGGTTTACGTTTGCTTCTCTTTCTTCCTTCATTACTGCACTTCGACCTATTGAAGCACCTGTAATATTTAAAAAAACATCACCCTTTCTCACTTGCGTTCTTTTCATTTTTTGGTGAACTTCATTCGGGATTAATACAGCATCTGAAAAATCAGTTTTGTTTATGAGAACATTTTGGCTCCTAATAAATAAAACACCATTCTCTTGAACATAAACATTTGAACCACCCAACGGTGTAGCTCCACTCGACACAAACGTTAAATGTTTATCAAGTTCTGAAAAAGGCAAATTCGCAAAAGCTGTTTCGTCAATCTCCCAATTTTTCAAAACCAAATCCGCTCCTTCAATAATCGCTTTTTGTTTTTCAATTTGGGTAACAAT
>JADZAA010000004.1 GCA_020852855.1 Bacteroidota bacterium | reverse complement strand
GCGTTTTGCACGGACGCTCGCCACCGAAGGTAAAAGTTTCTCAATTCACTTGAAAAATAACCTGTTGCAAACTTTTACTTTCAACCTTTTCTAAACTCCTAATTAACGAGAAAAATCAAAATGAAAACTAAATTATTCACTTTCGTCTCTTTGATTATTACAGTAGTTGCTTTTGCGGGAATGTCGCCGACTACAAATGCGCAATTGTGTTATAATATCAACAGCACATGTACAGAGCCATGGAAATGGATAAGCAAAACGGTAACAATAGTTCTTACAACTCCTACAATCTGTACGCTAAATGTTACGATTTACGGTCGCAAGCGTTGTGATGAAGTCATATTTGAAGATATCAACTGGATGATGAATTCGCAATCTCCCTTTGGTTGCTATCAACATACTAACGAGCAAGTAAATCAAGTCTGGGATCTATGTTTGAAAGCTTTTACAACAAAGATTTTTGAAGATGAATATGATATAGAAGATGCTAAATGCCCTAAGGTTAAAGTTTTGTATGAAATAACTCAATCTACTTGTTATGCAGATTATCTTGTATTTTCCACATATGATCCGATTAGCAACTCGTATACTTTGCATGAGATTTCGTGGAGTTCAGTCACGCATCCTACATTTAATTGATATGATTATGTTGTTGCCCAAGGCGGAGATCCAAATACTGCGCAACTCTCTATGCGCCCTTGCGGAATAGAATGTTGCAAACGCGAAGTGCGCTTTTGTTATGATGAAAACGGAAATATTAATCGCACGGATTTAATAATAAATAATCCGCCGGTTATATGCTCTCAATCCAATATTCCCGGTTGTCGTTTAAATTTTTGCCAATAATTTACGAGCGTCATGATGAAACAGCAAATACTTAACCGTGTGTTTCTGATTATTACAATGTATTGTTTGACTGCTGTTTATTCGCAGCGTTGTATTGCCCAATGGGAGCATACACTTATTCCCGAACAAGGCTGGATTTTAAATGTACTGCACACATTCGATACTGCTCGCTGGGTGGCTGTTGGTGATTACGGACGCATTCTGACTACCGATGACGGTTTCCGCACATTTAAACGTGCAAAGTTAGACACAAAGCTCGATTTGCATGGTCTTGCTTTTTTAACAGCATCTAAAGGTATTACGGTTGGAGCGCACGGAATTACTGCGATTACTTCCGACGGTGGCAATTCGTGGACGCTTCGCACTTCCGGTTTTGCCGATACGCTTTGGAGCATTGCCCGCGTTGACGATTTCACCGCTGTTGCAGTCGGCAATAATGGTTTAATTATACGTACAACCGATGCGGGAAATTCTTGGAAACGTATAATTTCAAATTCAGATGCTTCATTATTGGCAGTTAAAGTTCGCGGGCAGACGGCTGTTGCAGTAGGACGCGGCGGGGCAGTTGTGCAAAGCGAAGATGCCGGCATAACTTGGGCTCGCATTAAAAGCGGGTTGACGGCAGATATATTTACCATTACTTTCTCCGAGAATAATACTTGCATTGCCGGCGGCGATTCCACATTCTTGATTCGCTCGGAGGATGCCGGACGAACTTGGAGCGAGCCGTATCACTTATACGACGAATATGGTGAAACGGATCCTTGGAACGACATCTACTCTATTTCTTTCCTTGATGCAAATGTCGGATTTGCTTGCGGAAGATTTTGGCTGTCTCCTTTTTCAGTTCATTATATGCGCGTATTCCATACATTCGACGGAGGCAAAACGTGGTATCAACCGCTGCCGTTTCGTCCTGAAGGATTTAACGACCCCGTTCAATTCGGATATTGGAGTGCTCTCTCGGTTATTGATTCCAATCATATTGCAGCCGTTGGATTCAATCCTGATGAACGGCTATCGCAAGCATTATTTACCGATAATGGCGGCAAAATATCTTGGAGCCGGCGATTGGCAAAAGCCGATGCACCGGATACTGAAAATATCGGTATAAATATTAGTTCAACACACTTTTTTAATGAATATCACGGGCTTACTTTCGACGCTTTCGGAACTGTGGCTACCACCCGTGATGCTGGTAAATCTTGGAAGAGATCAAAATTGCATGAATTTCAAAAAGAGCATAATTCCAGCAGGATGAGTTTCCATGATGGATACGGTATAATTTTTTTGCAGGATACAAATTTCTTTTTTAGAACTACCGACAGCGGTAAATCTTGGGTAATTAAATATATATCCGATGACCCAAACGATAATATCTCTGATCTTAAGTTGGTTAGCACTAATATCGCATATTGTCGAGTAGGTACAGGCGGAAAGTCTTATGCCGAACAATTTAGAACCCTGCGCACAACAGACGGCGGAGAAACTTGGCACAAAATAAATATAATTTCTCCGCCTCAATACTATTCTACGCAACTGCCCGGATTTACCACGCCCGATAATGGATGGATTGTCGTTACGGCTCTTGATTCCGACGGGATGCCCCTGGATGCACCGATGCTTTACCGAACTACAGACGGGGGCGAAACTTGGTTTGATGCAACTCCACCCGGACTTTTTTCGGAAAACGATCTTGCAATGACTTTCGGCAATATTACATTTGCTGACGATAAAACCGGCTGGATACCGTTATTCGACATTGGAAATGCGCCAATTGGCCCGATAATACTCAAAACCGAAGATGGCGGAAAATCATGGCGACGCATTATTGTGGGCGATTCGCCTTTGCCAATGCGCCCCTTGTCTTCAAAGTTACCGGTTCAATTTATAGCAGCCGATGCACGTAACCTTTTTTTGCAATGTAAAGGAAGGGGCCAATCTACCTATCGTTCTACAGACGGCGGCGATACTTGGAAGGATACGTATTTCTACGGTAAATTTCTCGGCGATGGAATAGATTTAGCCGGTTATTCCTACCCGGCATCGAATATTGCTTGGGCAGTAGGCAAAAAATCTACTGTTGTACGTTTTGATTTTTCGGTAAATACTGATGTGGAAGAGCAATCTATGACAACTCAAAATGTTGATTTAATTATTTCTCCCAATCCCGTTTCGGATTATTTCAATGTTTTCGCACCCGATAATTCCACCGTTACTGCTCGCGATGTTTTCGGGCGAGTTATGTACGCGGGAGCGGGCGGTGCTGTTTCCGTTTCAGACTGGCCGCAGGGTATTTACTTCATAGAAACTACGGATAGCTCCGGCCGGCGAAACACTGCAAAACTTATAGTAACGCGATAATTTCTACACATACG
>JADZAA010000003.1 GCA_020852855.1 Bacteroidota bacterium | reverse complement strand
TCGGATAATTTACAAGTAGCCGGGTATTCATAAAGCATCGGTATTCGGTTCTTGTATTAGGCCAAATAATAATATCGGCAAAAATACAAAACCTTTACAAATAAAGAAACAAATTTTAAAGTATATTTATGAACTTGCAAGGTTGCCTTTTATTTGGCACAAAAACGCCCCTATTTTCGAGATGTTTTTTACATTGAAAGCAGGGGCGTATGCGCAGAAATTATCGCGTTACTATAATTTTTGCAGTGTTTCGCCTGCCGGAGCTATCCGTAGTTTCTATGAAATAAATACCCTGCGGCCAGCCCGAAACGGAAACAGCACCACTATCGCCCGAGTACATAACACGCCCGAACACATCGCGAGCCGTAACGGTGGAATTATCGGGTGTGGAAACATTGAAATAATCCGAAACGGGGTTGGGAAATATAATTAAATCGTTACTTTCAAATATGTTGGCAACCGATGAAGCAATATCAGGTTTCCATGAAATTATCATACCATTATCGCCGCAAGCCCAAAATGTTCCGTCCGGCGATAATGTCAGATCATTGGTTATTGTTCGTACCCGAAACGGCTCCGTAGTTATTACGCTCCAATTTTCTCCGCCGTCTGTCGTACTATAAATATAGGCACCGGAAACGTACATTGAGCCTATACGGTTATTAATAAATGTTATGTTGAATAGGTTCCCGGATATTTTCGAGCCTCCTTTATTCGTCCAAGTTCGGCCTCCGTCTGTTGTATTCATTAAATATCCATTTTTTCCGCCTATCCACCATCGAAAGCTATCAATAATAGCCGCTGAATATACTTGCTCTGGTTCCAAGTGTGTTTCTAAATAGCTCCATGTATAGCCGCCGTCGTGCGAAGCCAGCATTTCGCCGATAAATCCGGCGGCAAATCCAATATTTCCTTTTACCGCTATGGAGTAAATTCTTGAAACAACAAATGGATCGTAAAACTCCCATGTCTTTCCGCTATCTTTGCTGCGATACCATTCGTTTGGTTGCCCGATAGCCCGGATATAAAGCAATGCCGGTGAAATCGCATACAGACCTATTACCGAAGGATTTGGTAAAGTGGATGTCGCCGTTTGCCATGTTGCCCCGCCATCTCTTGTGCGCTCTAATGTAGTAGGGGTACCCTTGCGAATATACCATCCATTAGCGGAGTCGGCAAAAACAGGTCCCCTAACAATAAATTGCGCGGTGTCGCGCGGGAATTGTTGCGACCAAGTCAAGCCTGCATCAGTAGTTTTCCATAATGAGTTGCCACCGTATTCACCGCGTACCCATCCAACGGACGGCGTTGAAAAAGCAATTTCATTGAATCGCTCAGAAGTTGGTGTAAGCCTCTGCCACGTAAATCCGCTGTCAAGCGAGCGCATTATCTTTCCGCGCATTGTCGTTATCCATAAGCTTCCGTCATCTGCTTTACGCAACGAGTTTTCGCTATCGACATCGGCAAATTCCAATTCAGGTGCAAAATTCTGAGGTTGCCAGGTCTGGCCGCCATCATCGGTTATATAGTAATCGGGAGGAAAAGAGGTACGACTCCGTATTGAGCCGGCAGATATACCGCGCCGTTCGCTTAAAAATATGGTAAAATTGCGCAACAGTTTGCGCTCGCTCCAAGTTTTTCCTCTGTCTGTAGAAAATGAGCAACCGTCCCCGCTTATGGTAATCCTGCCCTGAGGAGAAATATCTATAGACTGATAAATTGAGGCTATAGACTTATCGTTTATTCTTTTCCAAGTTAGTCCTCCATCGGTTGTTTCAACTAAACATTCTCTGCCGCCGCCAGCCCAGCCGCGAAGAGTATCAGCAAAAGCACATACATTCATTCCAGAAAATGTAGTATCCGGTTCAGATATTTCCCATGAAACACCACCGTTGGTTGTTCGGGCAAATACTCCGCACTCATAGTTTGTAAATCGTATTCCTACAGCCCAGCCATGTAACGAATCTGTAAAGAAAATACTATTCCAATATCCAAATATATTTGAGATAAGCCTTTTCCAGTGCCAAGTTAGCCCTCCATCGGTAGTATGAGCAACGCTAAACTGCGTGCCGGCAACCCAGCCGTTTTTTTCATCTGAAAAACATATACTGTTATAACTCGCAACATTTGTATCCGGCGATGGTATTGTTGTATAGTTCCAAGAACGTCCGCCATCGCTTGTGCATCCAACCCCGGGAAAATCACCCACAATTATCGCATTTAAGGAATCAAAAGCGTGAATGTCGTTTATTGATTGCGGTGGGCTTTGAGTAACCGGACAAACCAGTTTCCATTTTTGTGGCCATATTCTTCCGTACATCGCTAAAAATGCGATTAAATAAATCAAAATATATTTCATAAAGCATCATCAAAAGAAGTTTGCAAACCATAAAATATCGGGAACGACTTCTGTATAAAAATCAAAATCGCTCCCGTGTTGTAAACAGTTATTCAAGCGTACCGCAAACATCAACACAATTCGGCGGTGTAGATTCGTAAGGATTTAAGCAAAGCGACGGATCGGGCGGAAGGTCGCGTTGTCTTTCTATTAACGTGGCGTGCCTTACGCCGTCTTGGTCAAGGCAAATTCGATATTTTCGTCGACAGCAATTAGGAGTACAAGGCAAAGCGGTTTTTTTACCTTGAAATTGCGGATGATTAGTTGTATAAACATAGCAAGTAGAAGAGATTACGTAAAATTCATCGTAACAATCTCCGGGATTTTTCGGATAAGGGCACAAATTCGGGTTTTCCTCGGCTAATTTTTTTATTATATCATCAAATACTGCGTATTGAAGATAATCGGTACACCTTTTCGGGCAATCGTCAATCAATTCAATAGCACCTATTTTTACTTCGCACCCGCGTTCCGGGCAATTTTCACGAATAGCAAAGGCTACTCGAACACTACATGGCTGGCAACCGGGCCACGGAATCGCTGTATAAAATGCTCCGTATTGTGTCCAATACGCATCCTCCTTGCAGTCACCTTCATTTGTGCAGGTAGGTAACGGGTAAGAGGGAGGATCCTGTGCATAAATTGGCTCTATTGCTCCGAATATACCACCAATAATAACAAGTGTTGAAATTAGAACATAAATTAGACTTTTCATTTTGATTTTTCTCGTTAATTAGGAGTTTAGAAAAGGTTGAAAGTAAAAGTTTGCAACAGGTTATTTTTCAAGTGAATTGAGAAACTTTTACCTTCGGTGGCGAGCGTCCGTGCAAAACGC
>JADZAA010000002.1 GCA_020852855.1 Bacteroidota bacterium | reverse complement strand
GTTTCGAGCAAACTCAATCATACCGCCTTAAAAATGAAACTCTATATCTCTGCTACCCAAACAGCTTTCAAACAATTACGTCATCTAAATGTTGTCAAATTCTTACCTACTGCGTAAGGTCAGTTACGAATCATATATTCACAAAAACATTATACTCAATGTTGCAATCTCATAATCTCGACGTTCTGACCGCCGCAAAAAGCTGGCGCGTAAATGGCGGCCGCTCATATAGTTCGCTTGCCGTTGACCGGACCGAAATCCGTTCGAACAAAGATATTTCCTCTATATTTGCCGTTGATGTTTTTTCGCTTGACACTATGCGCGAACATCTAAGCAAGTCGGTCTGGAAATCGCTTGCAGCAACAATTGAACGCGGCGAAACGCTTAATCCGCAAATAGCCGATATAGTTGCGCTTGCCATGAAAGAATGGGCTACCGAGCGAGGTGCCACGCATTACACACATTGGTTTCAGCCGCTTACGGGCAGTACAGCCGAAAAGCACGAAAGTTTTGTTGCTCCTAATGCTGACGGCGGTGCAATAGCCGAATTTTCCGGTAAGGATCTTATTCAAAGCGAACCCGATGCCTCGTCGTTCCCCAGCGGCGGATTGCGTTCCACTTTCGAAGCACGGGGCTATACAGCTTGGGACCCGACTTCGCCTGCATTTTTAATGCGCCACGAAAACGGAGCAACGCTGTGTATTCCTACAGCATTTGCTTCTTGGACGGGCGATGCGCTTGACCACAAAACGCCGCTGTTACGCTCCGTAGAAGCACTGAACAAGGAGGCAAAACGCGCATTGTCTTTGCTCGGATCCGTCGCTCCGAATTCTGTAATTGCCACAGTTGGCGCAGAACAGGAGTATTTTTTGATTGATGAGGAGTTTTTCTTTCGCCGGCCTGATTTAATGATGTGCGGCCGTACGCTTTTCGGTGCAAAACCACCCCGCGGACAGGAACTCGAAGACCATTATTTCGGTTCTATACCCGAACGTGTTCTTTCGTATATGACCGATGTTGAAGAGCGGCTTCACCGCTTGGGCGTTCCGGTAAAAACCCGCCATAACGAAGTTGCACCCGGACAATTTGAAATCGCGCCGATATTTGAGCATTGCAATGCAGCGGCCGACCATCAGCAGATACTTATGCAGACATTACAAAATACTGCGCGAAAATACGGCTTGGTGTGTTTGTTGCACGAGAAGCCTTTTGCCGGCGTAAATGGTTCGGGCAAGCATGTTAATTGGTCAATAAGCACAGACTCCGGCGTAAATCTTTTGGAACCGGGCGACACGCCGCACAGCAATATGCAGTTTCTGTTTTTCTGTGCCGCCGTAATCAAGGCCGTAGACAAGCACCAGGATTTACTTCGCGCTTCAATTGCTTCTGCCGCCAACGACCATAGGCTTGGCGCAAACGAAGCACCGCCTGCAATTATCAGCATTTTTTTGGACGAGCAACTTGTAGATATCTATGAAAGACTCATGCGAGGTGCCGACGGAGAGTCACCGGGCGGCGGGCTTCTCGGGCTCGGCTCCCCTGTTCTGCCACACTTGCCGCGTCATGCAGGCGACCGTAATCGCACATCGCCGTTTGCTTTTACCGGAAACAAATTCGAGTTTCGCGCCGTCGGCTCGAGTCAATCAATCTCATTTCCAGTTACCGTTCTGAACATAATTGCAACCGATGCCATAAAGGAAATGACCGATATGATAGAGGCACGGCTTGTCGGTGGGCAGGCTATAGAAATTGCGCTTCGCGAGACGCTCAAAGAAGTCTACGCAAAGCATAAACGCATTATTTTTAACGGAGACGGATATTCCGACGAATGGCGCGAAGAGGCCGAGCGGCGCGGACTTCTCAATACGCGGACAGCACTCGAAGCACTTGAATTGTTGCCGTCCGATAAAAATATTGAACTATTCCAAAAGTTTGGAACTCTATCGCACCGCGAGCTCGAGGCACGATACGAGATTTACGTGGAGCAGTATTTCAAGACAGTAAATATAGAAGGCGAAACTACCGAATGGATAGCCCAAACCATGCTGTTGCCCGAGGTTGCGGCATATTTAGGCGAACTTGCCGCTACACTCGGCAATTTAGCCGCGGTAAAAATAGCGGCATCTGCACTCGGGCGAATAGCCGGAGAAATTGCATCGTCGGTTGAACGGCTTGGCATTGCGCTTGAAAAACTTCGCATTGCAAATGCAGAACTCGGCGGCGAAACCGCTCATGAAAAAGCAAATCACGTTCGCAATTCAGTTATTCCGGCTATGGCGGAAACACGCATTGCCGCCGACGCGCTCGAGCGATTAACTGCGGATAAACATTGGCCTTTACCTGCATACCGCGAAATGATGTTTGTGAAGTAAATGTTTGTTTCCAAAATAATTAAGCCTGACGATAAAAGCATCGTCGGGCTTAATTTCAATTATACTATTCAGCGTCAGATTTTTGTAACTACAATATAAGTAGAGCCGATATAACGCTTGCCCTTGGCCATTTTTTTCGAAAGCGGCGGCGGCGCATTTACGGGGTCGGTAGCGTCGAATGCTTTAATTTTTATTCGTGAATCGGCAACTCCGCCTTTTACGAAATAATTCTGTAAAGTTTTGCAACGCTCGGCAGTCAATTTGCCATTGGCGGTTTTATCGGCATCGGTATCGGGGTAGCATTGTATTTCTACGGTTACGCCCGGATTCATAATAAGCGATTGCCTGAATTCGTCGAGCACATCACTAACACCAACGCGAATTTTTGATTTTTTAGCTTCAAACGGCGAAAGGCGCATAAACATACGCGCATCTTTTGCAAGCGGTCTAACCAGAAAGTCACGCGAAATTTCAGCGTATTTATCCGTCGGCGGAAGTTTAATCACATATTCAGCCTTGAAAAAGTCCGGATGCTCGATTTGCACCGTGTATTTTTTTCCGGCCTTAAGCCCGGTAATTAAATATTCGCCGTCTTTTACATTACTACGCGACGAATTGACTTTCTTGTTTTGCTCGTCAAAGAAAGTCAAGTTTACCGAAGCCGGATTGCGAGTGGTTTCGTCAAGAACAATACCTCGCACTGTAACTACCGAACCTATAACCTGAGCGTGTGCCGTAAATGAAAAAGCGGCGACGGCGCATATTGTCAAAATAATGTTAAGTGTTTTCTTCATGTTATTTTCCTCCTTTCGTCGGATTTTTTTTCTCGGTAAGCAAATGTACGGTTCCGTCTGCACAGCCCGCCACTATAATGCTCGCATTGCTGACTATATCCACCGACCAAACTTCGGCGCCGATATTGATGGTAGAGATATTTTCGCCGGTTTTAATGTTCCAAAGTTTTATGGTTTTATCAAGCGAACCGGAAACCAAAGTTTGATTGTCGGCGGCAAATGCTACGTCCTGCGCAAGCTCGGAATGAGCATTGATAGTACGAAGCAATTCGCCAGACGGCATACTCCAAATTTTTATTACACCGTCTTGGTCGGTACTTGCAAGCAATTTTGAGTCAAAACTATACAGCACGGTCAGAACAGGCGCATTATGCCCTTCAAGCGTCAGCAACGGTGTTTTGGTCGACATATCGGTAGACCAAATTTTGATTGTACGGTCGTCGCTGCATGAAGCGAGATACTTGTTATCGTAGGAATATGCCACGTTATTAGTCTGCATAGTATGCCCGCGCAGAGTTTTGATTTCGCTGTAAAGTTTTGCGTCCCAAAGTTTTACGGTTTGGTCAAAACTCGTACTTGCGATAAATCCGCTGGAGTCGTCTTGGCTGTAATAAACGCCGATAACTTCGGCCGTATGCCCGGTAAGCACAGCTAATTGCTTGCCCGATTCCACATCCCATACGCGAACCGTATGGTCGCTGCTGCCGCTGGCGAGTTGCTTGTCGTTACCGGAGAAGGAAAGGTTATTTACTTGCCCTATATGCCCCGTAAGCGAGCGCAGCTCTTTGCCGGCAGGCAAACTCCAGATTTTGATGGTTTCATCAAGGCTGCACGTGGCAAATTTAGTGTTCGCACCATTTACGAACACTCCGAGAACCTCGTCGGCATGCTTGCCCACGACCTTATCTTCATAGACTCTTTGCTGCGCGTCGAGCCGTCCGACTGCCGCTGCAACAAGGATAATGAGAAACATATACAAATGGTTGCATCGTTTCATAGATACTGACCTCGAAAAATGGAAGAAATAACGAATAATATTGACATAATCTGTTGCAATTGAGGTTTTTACAGCGAGCGAATCAGCAGTGCCATATCTTTAAGCAACGAACATAGTTCGAGTACATCACGCCGCGACAGCACTACTGTGGCGTGCTTAGGCGGCGGCGCAACGACTATTTCCGTCGTAATCTCCGCTTTCTTTTTTGCTTTGCCGGCGTACTTTTCTTTGCGAGGTGCGGCGGCCGTGTTCCCGTCCGTTGTTTTCACGGCTGTATTCGGCTGACCGTAGCGACGGGTTATCTCTTTTTTTGCTTCCTTAATCGAATAATTTCCCTCGCGTAATAATTTGCGTATATCCAATAAAACGGCGAGGTCTTTTTCATTATAGGCTCTGTTACCCGCACGATTTTTACGCGGGCGCAATTCCTCAAACTCACGTTCCCAGTACCGCAGAATATACTGTTCCTCTCCCGCTAAAGTACTGGCTTCGCTTATGGAATAATACATTTTTTGCGGCGTGGCTTTTCTCACGATTCGTATTCGGCGAAAACAACATATCAATTTGACGACACCGAGTATCGACAAGGGTAGTAAAATACGGATTTTTTTTCTACTATCCGCGTAGCAAGTATTTTTTCAGCCTATATCGCCTATTTTTTTTGCGAACAGGGTAATATGCTTTTTTTTTGTTTATCGCTTATTCGGTCTTTTTATAGGCTTAGGCGCAACGCTCGGCTGTTCCGGCGCAGTGGCACCGGCATAAGAAAAATCTGCCAATATTTCTGCAAGTTTGTTTTCGGTTTGCTTGTACAATCCGACCGAGCCGCCATTGAAAATAAAACTGAAAGCAAAATGCTCGCCATCAGCCGAGCGAACATAGCCCGCAAGTGCGCTGGTATTTCTAAGCGTTCCCGTTTTTGCGCGTACATTACCTTCGGCAGACGTGGATTTCATTCGTCGGCGCAGAGTTCCGTCTACACCCGCAACAGACAGCGTCGCCTCGAATTTTCCGCCGAATAGTTTTACCGCTCTATTCAAAAGTTCCGCTTCTGTGGCTGCAGAAATCAAATTCTTACGGCATAATCCGGAGCCGTCCGTCATACAAAGTCCGTCGCTGTAAATATTTTCTTTTTCCAAGCATTCCTTTACTACTTGTGTAGCGCGTTTTGCAGTATTCTTTTGTCCGCCGGCTTGTGCACCAAGCATCTTGAACACGTGTTCGGCTAAAAAATTATCGCTGTTTTTATTTACAGCCGCGCACATTTCCGCAAGCGGACGCTCGAACGTGGCCAGCACCGTAGTGCTTTCTGGTTTTACGCGCCGCCCCACATCGCCGCTTACAGCAATCCCCCCCGATGTCAGGCGATTCCGCAATGCGCCGGCAGTTACTATATCGGGATTTTTCATAACAAATGCGGCCGAATACATTCCGCCGCGCCCCACGCCTCCGCTTACCATAAACTCTTGTATTCCCCATTCGTTTAACCGAGTCTGCACCATTACTCTCGGCGTTGCCGCTTTGCGTGTTTTACGCCTCGGACTATGTGGCGGCAAAGGCATAGCGTCGCCGTAACGTTGCGACACCGCAGGCATAAGCGAAAATATTGAAATTGTCCGCTTAGAGCCGCGTTTTTTGATAGGCTTGGCTTTTTGTACGCGCTTTGAAGGCTTTTTGCCGGATATTTGCTTTTTGGGTTTAATATATTGCCGTTTCTGTTTTATAACCTTTTTTTTGGCCGGAAGGTTCCGTAATGCTGACGTTTTTTGCTTCGGCGAGGTATTTTTTATTGCAAGCGGCGAAGTTGTATTCGTAATAATACGAAAAGCATCTGAAGGCGGCATTGTTTGAACACGCGGAGGCCGGCCCGGGCTGACTATAACTTGTACGGAATTGCGATTCAGACCTAATGCAGTTATAGGCGGCAAAGGTTCTACAACTTCGCCGTCACCGCTATAAATATGGCGTTCCGTAATAGCATCGAAATATGAGCCGTCCGCATAAACAGCACCCTCGATTTTCTTAATGCCAAGAGCAACCAACTTGTCGGCAAGTGTTTCAATGTCGCCTATTGAAAGCAACGCATCTCCGTATCCGGCAATATAAATATTGCCCCTCAACACGCCGTTATCAATACCTTTTGCATCGGTAAATATTTTTGTGGGAATGGTTCCGTCTGCGCCAAAACGGTCAAATGCAACAAAAGTCGAGAATAATTTAGTTGTAGAGGCCGGCGTAAGTGCAGTTTTCGAATGTCGCTCGTAGCAGACGGCTTGATTGTCAATAGAATAGACGCATAAGCTTTTGCGAGCACCCGAAAGCCTGACCGACTGAATGACGGCATCAAGCCGTGCCGCAAGCAACCCCAGCGCAGCCGCCGAATCCGATGCGGATAAACTCGATTGAACAGAACGTTTCAAAACAACGGGAACTTCACTCGAACCCGGCACAGAGCATATCAATAGTACCGATAGGATAACAAGCACCCGAAAGCGTTGTCGTGTCATAGATTTTCTCAACATAAATCGGAAGGCGATAGCGCACGGCAAGGCTGCTGCTGCACAGCCGGCGGAAGAACTATCCGCAAAAATATGGCAAAAAGTGCATATATTCCCGAAAAACGGCAAAATCTATTAGAAAATCCAAGCAAAAGTCTGCAAAACGAAAGGCTACAACGGCACCTGCCGTTTCCAAACGCTAATGCCCGTGAGCCTCACCCTGATTCGTCATTTTTGCCATAATAAAAAATGCACCTTTTACAACTATTTTTACATTCGACGGAATGTCTTCAAGTAAAGTAATTTCAGTATAACCTATGTCCGTAACACCTTTCTTAACAAGAATTTTTTTAAACGTTAACGCATCGCCTTCCTCTGCATCTGACGGCGAAGCTGTTTCATGCGATTCGTGAGTATGGCCTTCATGCGATTCATGAGTATGGCCTTCATGCGATTCATGAGTATGGCCTTCATGCGATTCATGAGTATGGCCTTCATGCGATTCGTGAGTATGGCCTTCATGCGTATTATTTTCCGAAACAATAAAAATGTAATCCAAACCCTGATAATTGACTATTGCCTCGTTCGGAACAGCGTCCAGCACCGCCGCGTCTAAACTAATCAATGCAGTAACATTCATACCGTCTATCAAGCCTTGTTTATCTCCCTCGACGTTGGCATGAACGGCAATAGCTTTCGTATTAGGTTCGAAGGTATTTGAAATTGCAAAAATTTTTGCGTCGTATTCTTTGCCCGGATTATTTGTAAGAGTAAAATGTATGATTTGCCCATCTCTTAATTTGCCGATGTCCTTTTCATATACAAATAAATCAAGATGAAGCCGGCTATTGTCTATTACTTCGGCTACCGGATTATTTACATCTACATAACTGCCTATATTGACCGAAATATGACTTAATGCACCGCTGATAGGACTTACCACCGAAACAATACTTTGTATATTTTCGTGTGAAAGTGTTTTTGCATTTATTCCGATAAGCTCCAATTGTTTTTGCAGGCTTACGGACTGCGCCAGCAAAGCCTTCATCTCGGCCTCGGCTTGTTGCATTATTTTAAGCGCGTTTGCATCGCCTTGTTGCAGCTCCGATTGTCTTTTGTATTCAATTCTTGCCAAATCGAGTTTTGATGCTATGCTTAAATATTCCTCTTGCATTGCGATTAGAGGCACGCTTGCTATCGTGG
This sequence comes from Bacteroidota bacterium, assembly GCA_020852855.1. Lineage (GTDB taxonomy): Bacteria > Bacteroidota > Ignavibacteria > Kapaibacteriales > UBA961 > JADZAA01. The sequence goes on along the minus strand of JADZAA010000002.1, from coordinate 22,710 downwards.
CAATAATTTGTCCTTTGGCAACGGCACTTCCGGCTTGAACCGAAATTGATTTTACGATTCCGCTTATAGGTGACGTAATATTCGCTTTATTTTGATTGGGCGCTTTAAGTATTCCGTTTGCTTTTATTGATGCAGCAAGTTGTTTTTTTTCGAGTTTGCCGAATCCTATTCCTATAGATTTCATCTGCCGTGCGGTTAAAGTCGCCGCCGATAAATCTTCGCTGCCACCTCCGTGAGTATGCCCCGGCACAGAGCTTTTACCGGAACACGCGGCAAAGGCAATTGCGGCAGTAACTATAAAGAAAACACCGAGGAATATTTTCATATTTTCTGTTTTTTTATTCATATTCATTTTTTATTTTTATATGCCGAGAATGAAATTGATTTGAATTACCGCCCGATTAATATCGCCGATTGAGCGCAAATAGTTTAATCGGATTTCATAGGCGTTTTGCGATGCTTGCAGATACTCCACATAGCCGATATTGCCGCGCCGATACGAAAGCGCAGCCACACTTACCGCCGACTCCGCAGCCGGCATTGCGGAACTCTTGTAAAAATCATATTGCAGCAGATTTAAATTATATTTTTTAATAAGATTTTGCAATTGTGCGCGCAGAACCGATTTCTCGTTATCGGCTTCTTTTTGCAAAGCCTGCACCTGTAGATCCAAAGAAGCGATTCTTGACGTACTGCCGGAAAATGCGAGAGGAAAAGCAAGTCCAATATTTACTCCCTGGAAACGCTTGCTTTGGTCGAAATATATTTCTTGGCCATTAATATTTTGAGTTCCTATTATTGATTGATTAAAATATCCTATCACTAAATCCGGAAAAAGCGCGGCGCGCTCGAGTTCTGCGGAGCGTTCGGCGGATTCTGCGCGCCGATACCGCACGTTCAGACCGGGATTGTAGGCAATGCGCGATGTGTCAAATATTTCCGGCAACGCCATAGGCTTGTATTCCGCCGGTACGGCAACGTCAAACTCTTCTGAAGAATTAACAAGTGTTTTCAATGAATTAAGCGTTGTTTCAATGTCGGTTTCAATTTGCTTAATCTGAATTTTTACCATATTTCGCCTGACCTCGGCCGTATTTTTTTCCAAAAAGCCCGATTCGCCTGTTTTATGCCGCAGCGAGGCTACGCGCTCGAAATCCGTATACGCAGAGTCTATACCTGCAAAAGTTTTTTTATTTTCAAGTAGAAAAATATAATCGTAATAAAGTGTTTTAATCTGCATTATTATTTCGCTTGAAGCAGCTTGCAACATCATTTCACGCTCTTGCGATTCGGCGTCGAATAAATCTGCTTTTGCTGCAAAATACATAGGGAACGGAATAGTTTGCGACAGAGTAAATCCTAAATCGCGATTGATACTACTGTATTGTCCGTATTGCAGATTAAACTCGGTATCAGGAAGTTCAAACGTGGATTTTTTTATTTTTTCCGATGATTTTACACTTAATTTTCGGGCTTGTATTTGCAGATTATTTTTCAGCGCGGCATTGACTATGCGTTCCAAGTCGAATACGGGCTTTTCGGAAATTTTACACGCTTCGGCAGAGTACGAGCCTATCAGCAAAATAATGGCCGCAAATAATGCGGCTGGAATATAGGATGTATTTTTTCGTCGTTTATTATTTTTATTTTTTTTATTTGTAAAAATTAAATATAAAAGCGGCAGAACGAAAAGCGTAAGGAAAGTTGCGGATATCAATCCTCCGATTACCACAGTAGCAAGCGGCTTCTGCACTTCCGCGCCCGCACTATGCGAAAATGCCATTGGCAAGAAACCGAAAGAAGCGACTGCGGCGGTCATCAGCACGGGGCGCAACCGCGTGGCAGCCCCTTTTTTCATTCTTTCCATTATATCGGCAACGCCCTCTTTTTCCAAATTGTTAAAAGCAGATATAAGCACAATGCCGTTCAGAACCGCTACGCCGAATAAGGCAATAAAACCAATACCGGCCGAAATACTAAAAGGCATATCGCGAATGATTAAAGCAAAAACTCCGCCTATTGCACTCATAGGAATTGCCATATAAATCAGCACGGCCTGACGAACCGAATGAAAAGTAAAAAATAACAATACAAAAATCAAAGCCAACGCAATCGGAACCGCGATTGCCAAGCGTTTGGAGGCAACTTGCAAATGCTCGAAAACTCCGCCGTAAGAAAAATAATATCCTTCGGGCAATTTCACGTTTCGGCTCAATATGTTTTGAATATCTTGGACAACGCTTTCTACGTCGCGTTTTGCCGTGTTGAAGCCTATTACGATTCGTCGTTTGCCGGCTTCTCGGCTGATTTGCGCCGGGCCTAATTCATAACTAATTTCCGCTACCTGCGAAAGAGGTATTTGCGCACCGTCGGGTGCAGGCAGAAAAAGTCTGCCTATATCACTTATATCGTTTCGATAGGCACTATCCAAGCGCACAACCAGGTCGAATCGTCTTTCGTTCTCAAATACAACGCCCGCTTTTCCGCCTGCAAACGCTGCACTGACTATATGGTTAATATCTTCGATATTCATTCCGTAGTTGGCAATTTGCGAACGATTATATCGAATGGCAATTTGAGGCAAGCCCTCAGTCCGCTCTATCATAGGCACGGTTGTTCCGGGAACTTTCCGAATTTCGTCGGCCGTTTTTTTTGCATAGGCAAGCAAAGTATCTAAATTTTCGCCGAAAATTTTAACGGCCACGTCTTGTCGCGAACCGGTCATAAGCTCGTTGAACCGCATCTGTATCGGCTGGTTTTTTTCAAAAAACACGCCCGGAATATCGTCGAATTTATGTTCTATTTTTTCGGCTAATTCATCGTAAGAAATATTACTTTCCCATTCGCTCTGCGGTTTGAGAATTATCATCATATCAGTCGCTTCTACCGGCATCGGGTCGGTAGGAACTTCGGCCGAGCCGGTTTTACCGACAACCATCTTTACCTCGTCGAATTGCAGAGCAAGGCGCGATGCCTGCATACTTGTTTCAATACTCTGGCTTAACGAAGTTCCCTGCGGCAATATACAATGAAAAGCGAAATCGCCCTCTTGCAAAGTCGGAATAAATTCGCCGCCCATACCGAAAAAAACATATGCCGCAACAATAAAAATTGCAGCGGCCGCAGTTATTACGTAATTTTTTACACGAACGGCTTTTTCCAGCAACAGCAAATAAATTTGCGATAAATAATCCATTATTCTATCGCTGAATCCCGCATTGCCGCGGGCGGTTTTCGGCAGGAATAATGCGCAAGTTACGGGTATGTATGTAAGCGATAAAATCAATGCTCCCAATATGGCAAAACTGACTGTTTGCGCCATTGGTCTGAACATTTTCCCCTCGATACCGACAAGTGTAAGAATCGGTATGTACACCGCAAGAATAATAATTTCGCCGAATGCCGCGCTGCTACGAATTTTTGAAGCGGATATATAAACTTCTTGGTCCATCTCGGCTTGCGTTAATTTTACCGTAGAGCGGCGCAGTCCCAGATGATGCATGGTTGCCTCTACAATTATTACGGCTCCGTCAACAATCAGTCCGAAATCTATTGCGCCGAGGCTCATCAAATTAGCCGAAACGCCAAAAATGTTCATCATTCCGAGCGCGAAAAGCATTGACAGAGGGATTGCCGACGCAACGATTAAACCTGCCCGTAAATTTCCGAGAAATAATACAAGTGCGAAAATTACAATCAAAGCACCTTCCACAAGGTTTCTTTGCACTGTGGAAATGGCGCGATTAACCAAATCTGTTCTATCGAGAAACGGCTCTATTATCACGTCGGGCGGCAATGATTTTTGAATAACGGGCAGTTTTTCTTTTATCCGCTGAACTACGTCTGCGCTGTTAGCACCCTTCAGCATCATAATCACTCCGCCTACCGCGTCTTTCTCACCGTTATACGTCATTGCGCCGTACCGCGGCGCACTGCCCAAACGAACTTCCGCAACGTCTTTAATTAGAATCGGAATATCGTTCGGATTTGATTTTACGACAATATTTTTAATATCGTCAAACGAATTAATTAATCCCACGCCGCGAATAAAATAAGCGTTGGGCTTTTTATCAATATAAGCTCCTCCCGTATTTTCATTGTTTTTTTTCAATGCGGTAAAAACTTCGGGAACGGTGATTTGCATTGCTTGCAATTTATTGGGGTCGAGGGCTACCTCGTATTGTTTCAGCAAGCCTCCGAAGCTATTCACCTCCGCAATTCCGGGCGTTCCGTATAATTGCCTTGCAACTATCCAGTCCTGCATTACCCGCAAGTCCATTGCAGAATATTTACGCTCTGCCGACTCTGCAGGGTGTATAATATATTGATAAACTTCGCCTAAACCGGTACTGACCGGCGCCAATTCGGGAGTCCCTATATCGGGCGGAATATCCCGCGTTGCTTCTTTGAGTTTTTCATTTATCAGTTGCCTCGCAAAGTAAATATCGACGTCTTCGTCGAATACAACGGTTATTACGGACAGTCCGAAGCGAGAAATACTTCGCAACTCTTCCAAATCGGGCAAATTGGCAAGCCCGCGCTCGATGGGCGAAGTAACCAATCGCTCAACTTCCTGCCCCGCAAGTGTAGGGCAAGCCGTTATGATTTGCACTTGATTGTTTGTAATGTCGGGAACAGCGTCTATCTGAAGTTTGGTCGCGCTCCATACTCCCCAAATAATCAGAACCAAAGTCAGCAACAGGACGACGAATTTGTTTTTTATACTGAACGAAATAATTGTATCCAGCATTTTATCGGATAATTAAATTATGGCAGAAATCAAGCGTTTTTTATATTTTTGACGATATAAGCAGATGCGTTATTCGCCCCGCGGGAACGTAAGCCTGAAACCGCCGTAAAAAGTTCGCTCATCAAGCGGCCCCCACACAAGCGAAGCGTCGAAAAATTGCCCGAAAGGATTATGAGCGTCAATGATTGGCGAGGGCTGAATATAATTTGTAATATTCTCAACGCCGAAGTATAATTCGAAGTTGCCGAATTTTTTAGAAATTTGAGCATTAGCACGGAAAAATCCGTCGAAATTTTCGGGTAAACGCAATCCGTCGGGATTATCGGCCGTGAGCGGAATACGTCCGCCGCCATTCCATATCAATGTAGTGCCTAATTGCCAATTTTCGAACTCGTAATTAACCGTACCGAGGAAACGATGAACGCTCATCAACGGACGCAACTGCAATAGTCCGCCGGTAGTTGCACGTGTGTCGGTAATGCGCCAAGCGGCAGTAACGTCAAAGCCTTTTGCGGGGGTGAGCATAATTTGCGCCAATGCGCTATTGGCATACGACGTGCCTTGTAAATTCCCTATATGAATCTCGCGCGGGCTTCGGTCGAAATCCACTATCATTTGCTCGGTAAAATCTGTGCGGAAAAATTCTGCGTCGAACGTTGTGGGCATATCCCAAACATCGAATGTCGTGGTGATCGAAAGTCCGTAATTCCACGCTTTTTCGGGACGAATATCCGGCTCGGTAAAAATACGGCGCGAATTGGCAAAAGCCGAAAAATTATCGGCTATAATATTCGGAACGCGGAAGCCGCTGCCGGCTGAGGCACGTAGCGACGTGTAGTCTGTTAGTGCGTATTTCAGATGAACGCGAGGCGTAAAAACCGCACCGTAAATATTATGAAAATCTGTACGTACGCCGATAACGGAAGTAAGATGCGGCGTTAAATTGCTCGTGTATTCAAGAAAAATTCCCGGAACTGATTCGGCTCTGCGCAACGATGTATCAATGAATTTTTCATCGTAATTATCAAGTAACCACGACGCACCCGCCATAATATACTGCGCGTCGCTAAAAGCAATGCGTGCCAATGCCTTCGAATAAAAGGTTTTTTGCAATCCGGAGTATTCCCGCGAACCGAAATAAGACTGCTGGTCATGCCATGTGCCGCCCAGCACCAATGCAAGTGCCACATCGGGGTCATAAGCCGCATTAAGCAACCCTATTTTTGCATAAGTTTCATAGCGGTTTGTTCGCGTTCCCGTTCCGTAGCGCACAAGCGAGCCTCGGTCAGTTTCGGGATTAAAATCCGTTTGTCCGCCATCGTAGCGGTCGCTTAAAGCGCGAACTACAACCTGCGTTTCTACTGCATCGTCATTGTAATACCAACGTGCCAAACCGTTAATTTGCCGGAACTTGGGCATATCCAAAAAGCCGTCGTCGTTTTGGTCTGTATTCTCCGCAAAGCTTCGGCCATGCAACATAACGGCTGCCGATGAATGTTCTCCGAGATTTTGCGTAGCTATGGCATTGAGTTCGTAACGCCCCGTATTGTTAGCGTAACCGTTAAGAAACAACGGGTCGGCGATTTGTGATTTTCTTAGTTCCACGTTGATTTGTCCGGTAATGGACTCGTAACCTGATATTACGGAAGCGGCTCCCTTTGATATACTGATAGACTCCATCCACGGACCGGGGAAATAGTCCGCACCGAACGGCACGGCAAGTCCGCGTATAGATGGTACTGCTTCCGTTAATATTTGTGTGTAAATACCTCTCAATCCAAGCAATTGAATCTGCTTGGAGCCTGCAATGGCATCGGAATACGAAGCCTCGGCAGAAGCATTTTTTTCGAATGATTCAGACAAGCTGCAGCAAGCCGATTTACTTAAATCGCGCGAAGAAATCGTTTCGGTTTTTACCGCAACTTTCGAGATTACGGCAGATTCTGCCTCTACCGTTATCGCAGCCGTTTCCAGCGAAGCCCGCAGATCTATTTCAATTTGCGATACATTTGGGGCAATCGTCAACGTATCAGAGCCATAGCCTACGTAACGCACCAATAATCGCGTTGCACCGTCGGGGCGTTTCAGGTTAAATTTACCGTCCTTATCGGCGAATGCTCCGGCAGAGTAGCCGAGCCACTGCAATGTTGCACCGGCAAGAGGCTTAGTAGCTTCGGAATCAATTCCGCGAATAATACCGCTTAACGATTTTGAAGATTGTGCTGTTGATATTTGTACTGAAACCAAAGAAAGTAAAAGAGCCACACCGCCCAATCGAAAGGTGCGGAACTTATGCAAAATGTCGAATATTTTAAACGTTGCCATAAGAGTTCCTCGTTTTATAGATTAAATACGCCGCACAAGCGTAACGCTCTGCCTCAATATCGAGTACATTGCGCAAAAAAGAAATCGGAGATTTTAATTGACAGGAAGTAAAAACTTGTTTGGATACAAGCCTTTACAAGCTATGCGTCTGCTACTGTACGCTCTTGTGTTTACAGAAAAAAACCGCAAGTGAACGGCAATAAATTACCACGTACCGAAGCACATTCCGCAGATTTGGAGAAAGGGCAGTCTTATAGGCGTAAATTACACACGAGGGCGAGCGTTTGCCGAACGCTTGGCGGGGCTCCGCGTATGGGAAGTGCGGACAACGGAAGAATTTCAGGAATAAATGCGGCTATATCAGCCGAAATTATCTCAAAGACAGGAGTAATATCAAGCACGGCCGTATGCTGCTCTTTTGTGGGCAACCAGCCGCTGTTTTCAACTTTTTTTATCTCGACTTTTGTTGTGCAACAATCATTGCCGCCGCTGTTTTCATCACAATTATCGGGCGTGCCGCAGTCGTCGCAACGATGTACATACGCCGATACACTTTCGGGTATATCGCAACAATATGCCTCGAACAGCGGTATCCCGGCCGAACCGGACACAACCGCCAACGAAAGCAATATTGCAATTATGCGACTAAACAACAACATAAAGCAAGATAATAGAACTTGATTATCTTTTTGTCGAAGATGCTTTCTTCGATACAATGCACAAAAATAGCGACATGTGCTATTTCATTGCGTATAGAATTGTCAAAAATAGGTGCAAAATTCTAAAAAACGCATTTTTAAGTATTGACCTGCAATATCTCGCATAGGTTTGCTAATAGCGATAAGTGAACTGAGCCGAGATTTGCAAAGGTCGTTGATCAACAATATATTGCGATTGGCCATCACCATAATTTACACGCAGTTCCGAAACAGACGACTTCCGAAATAATATATCAAGTCGTATATTCGGAGCTAAATAAATGCCGCCGCCAAGCGCCAAAATATCGTTTTTTGCTCCGGCTATATCACGGGCGTAAGGCGATGTAACACTCGTATAACTTGCGCGTGCAACAAACGGCGATTCAGGAATTTCATATTCCGCGCCGAGTCCATATATCGTTTGTCCGACCAATGTACGCAGCATTTCTATATTCAGCCGTTCAACCGAAGGCGCAGCATCGCTGAATTGAAGTTGCGCAGCATCGCGATATTCTGCTCCTGCCGCAAAAGTAAAGCCTTTGACATGCAAAGAAAGCCCGGCACTAAACATAAAAGGAGTTGTTATATTATAGGAATTTCGTGTGTCGGGCTGCTCGGCCGAATTTTTCGAGTTATCGTCGAAAACGGCTGAAAGAGTTCGGCCGAAATGCTCGTCAATTTGATAAAAAGTCGGCGTTTTAACGGCAAGGCCAAATCGAAAGAAATTTTCTACACGCCCCATAATACCTATTGTTCCGCCGAATCCGCCGATTTGCTGTTCGATTGATTCTGCCAAAGTTAAATTATTAAAATCTACGGAAGCAAAATTAACCGGGTCAAATTTGTTGTAAACGTTCAATATATCGCTTTCCCGATATTCGCGAGAGTAGGAATACGCGCCCCATTTTCCGGTAATTGTAAATCCGACCGAAACATTTGGCGTAAGGTCAAAACCCGCACCGCCCGAAAGATTGTGAATTCCGCCGCGCTCGCGTATAAATCCTTGCTGCCAAAGATTTCCGTTTATCGGTGTTTTGAATTTTCCGCTTACGGTATCCGCCAAATACGTCTGAAAAGCGAGATTGTCGGCAAGTACATTGGTTTCGTTTATCAAAGATTGAACAATTGACGAGGACGAATTAAATGCACCGAAAGAATACGTGTTAAAAAACGAGTTTTCGTAAACATAGCCGATGGCAACGGACGCAGCCCCTTGCTTTGTTGAAAATGGTGCAACTATGCCCAGATGCGTAGGCGCGGCAGAGTTAGAGCCAAGTACTTCCTGCCGCCCCAAGAAAGTCGTGGTCGTTGATTGACGCAAGAAGTCCAAACCGAAAGAAATTTCGCTTTTTCGGACAATGGAAAGTCCTGCCGGATTGTAGCCAAGAGCGGCAAAATCATCGGCTACGCCGTTGTATGCTACGCCTAATCCGCCCGCTCTCGACGAGCCGTAGCCGTTGTACTGCATAAATCTAAGTGCGTCTTCGATAAATTGCGCTTGCGCCGAATAGACACCCGAAACAGCTGCCGTTATGAACAGCAGGAGAACTTTGACAAAAGAATTTATGGTCATGGATTTCTCCGCCGTGAATTTGCAGGTGTATGTTGCGGGCTTTGCGGCTTTTCCGCAGTACGCGCCGGTGCAACCGCCTCACGGGAACGTGTGCCGCGCATGGTATTTGTTCCCGAGCTTTCGCGCCTTGTTTCGCCTGCCGGAGCAAGCACGGGAACATCGCGATACTCCATAACTTTAATTTTGTCGGGTACATTGTCTTTTTTCTCCGGTTCGGAACTGCGTACCCGATTGTCCGTGGTAACAGCACTTCCGTCGTTCAGCTCTGTTGCTTTAATTTTGTCTTGTGCGCTTATCTTTTTCTCTGTTACATTGCCGCGGCTACGGTCGCCCGTAGTAATAATAGTGCCGCTGTTCGTGCGTCCGTCATTATTGCTTTCGGGGGTGAATTGGCCGCGTTGCGCGCCAAAATTACGGGTGCCTGTGCGTTGCGGAGCGGCAGGAACGGGCGGCTGCCAATCGGAGTACCAAGGCCGCCGCCAAAATCTATGGTCGGGATAGTAGAATGTGCTGCCGTAAAATGGATTGTAATCGTACCAAGGTGAATACCACGGATAGTACGGCGCGTAATAGTACCTTGCATAGCCGTAAGAAATTCTTGCAGACGTGTGCGAGAATCCCGGCCAATCATAATATCTGTCCCACCACGGCACAATTACGGGAATATAGCCGTAGGCACGGTAATCGGTAGTATACGCGCCGCCGTCTGTATGCGAAACATCGGTCAATGTATTGCGGCGATTGCTTTCTTCAATCGCAGGTATTGCCTCCGCCGAATTATTATAGCCGAAATACTCTGAACGCGGCGAAGTGGAGACGCAACCTGCAAGTACGATAATGGAAATCGAACACAAAGCCGGTAAAATATACTTTTGCGCATACATAACATTTCTCCGTCATAGTGAAGAAAAGGCGTATTTTCGCAACGTGTTATTGCTTCAACGCATCACAGATGAAAAATAACGCACCCGAGTTTATTTTAACACTTGGAAACAGCAACGATATTGTAAAAATCGAGCGTCAAGTTGTGTAGACGACGCAACAATATGGAAAGTTACCGCGTATCTTTCGCACACAGCAAATTTACGATAAAAATTCTTGCGTATTTCTCGATAAACGCAAATAAAACCTCATGATTTCGCCGTCCATTCTTCGTCTTGCCGCAGTTTTGGCTCTTGTGTTCAGAGTTATTCTCGACGTGGCATTTTTTGCAGGCGGCAGTTATACGGACGTTTATCGTGCCATTACATCATTTCTTTCGCTTGCAGCCGCTACCGCCATAGGCTATCTGTTTTACCGCCACGAATGTGAAGGAAATATTGACGAACAAAGCGGCTATAACCACGCAGATTATATATCGCGACGTTTAACTACAACCATATATCTTACTTTAATAGTCATTATCGGCGGAGTTCTGGCAGAAGTAATTGCCGACGAGAATCGAGGCTTGCCCACCAATATTCTTTCTACAATTATATTCGACGATGCGGCCGCACTTATCGTTTTTGCTTCGCTTTCATTATTCTTCTTGTATTATTGCGTTACGCAACGCAGACGACATCATAAAACACGCGCCCTGACCAGAATTCTCTTGATTGGCGGCGGAACGGCATTTTCCCTGCTTTTTATTCTCGCTCTGTTTGGCGAATCGTCGTTTGCATTGGAATTTTCCGCCCAAGCATATCTGCTTATAGTAGGACTGCTTAATATACGCCGTTTGCAATGGGTAGATGCAGTTACATCGCGCGAAAAACGCCGCCTGCTTTGGCTTGGTGCTACAAGTTGCGCAACAATTATCGGAGTGCTGATTATGGCGCATGCAACCGATTTGGACATAAAACTGAATTTTTTCCTGCCCGGTCTTGATTTCTTCTTCAAAACCTCCTCGACGCTGGCAGCGGCATATTGCGCCCGGCTAACGCTGGCGGCTTTAATGGCTTTGCCTACGGCCGGCGTAGTCGACCGACGCAACTCGGAAGTCGACTCACTTGCTTATCTGAACAGAATCGTCGCCGAAACCGTTGATTTTGAGAAGCTTACGGAAGTTGTTACGGAAAAAGCACGGCTTGCCTGCAACGCCTCGGCCGCGTGGATAGAGATGCATTCCGGGCACGAACGCATAGTAACCGCACCGCAGGGAATATCTTACGAATTGATTGAATGGGTGCATATAAATCCCGATTTTGCCGCAATAGTTTCCAATTGCGACGCACCTTGCCTGATAGAGTCCCTCGGCGAACATCCGCGCCTTGCAACGCTTGCGAAATCGGGTTCGGATTTCGTCAGGTCATTGATTGCAATGCCCTTGCTTTCGGGAACGACACGAATTGGCACTCTAATTGTAGTAAAACCGGATAGTTACGGATTCGAGCATGATGACCTGCGCCTGCTGACCGCATTTCGCGATAATGTAAGCATTGCGCTGGAAAATGCTCGACTACTGCATGATTCAATGCAAAACGAGCGTATTAAGCGAGAAATGACAGTAGCGCGAACCATTCAGCAACGCCTATTGCCGCAACAAATTCCTACTATTGACGGCTTTGACATAGGCGCACTTTCATATCCGGCTTATGAAGTAGGCGGCGATTATTATGATATATTGAGGCTTGGCGACGGAAGTTTGTGCATTTTGATAGGCGACGTATCGGGTAAGGGCATACCGGCGGCATTTTATATGGCGCAACTGAAAGGGGCTGCGCTCGCTCTCGCACGTGAAGTATCGGGCGCAAGAGATTTTTTATCGCGAATAAACGCTACATTGTTTGGAAACATCGAAAAGCAAATCTACATTACTTTGCTTTGCGTTGTTCTGCGCGAAAATCCTGCTTCTATGACCATTGCGCGCGCCGGACATATGCCGGCATTATTTAAGCAACACGGCGGAGTTTCGGTAATAACGCCCAAAGGATTGGGTGTCGGGCTTGCGTCGCCAAAGCTTTTCGACCGCACAATCGAAGAATTTGCAGTACCGCTTGCGCCCGGCGACGCTTGCTTGCTATTTACCGACGGCGTTAGTGAAAGTCGCAATCAAAACGGCGACGAACTCGGATACGAACCGCTTATAGACATTCTGCGCTCACCCGCTTCGCAATCGGCAGATGCGATTTTGAAAGAAATTGGCGCAGCCGCCGAGCGGCACAAAGGTACAGCCGCACAACACGACGACGTTACTGCCGTCGCTTTTGTATATCGCGGAACGAAAAGCGCGGAACAAAACTCGGAAAAACTGAGTATTGTAAGCACGACAACGGAATTTTCGATTCAACAGATTTGCAATTAGACTGTTTTTCTATAACTTGTAGAAAATTTGCTCATTTCTCGAAACAATTGGCACTATGGCGATAAATACCAAACTAACTATTGAGCATCGGCCGGATAATTCGATAGACAAACTGTATCTGCAAGGATATCTGGATATGCACACCGCGCCGCAACTCGAAACGTCGCTTGGAAATCTTGTGAAAGCCGGACGGAACAACATCATCGTTAATTTTCGCGACCTTGACTATATCAGCAGTGCCGGGCTTGGCGTTTTTATGGCATTCATCGAAGATGCGCGTATCGGCGGAGGCGACATCAAGCTTGCGGAAATGAAGCCTAAAGTATTTACGGTGTTCGACTTGCTTGGATTTCCCATGCTATTCGACATTGCAGAAAGCGAAGCCGATGCACTTGCAAAATTCACCGCTTGAATTATCGGGGTTAGATTATGCCGTCGTTCGATAATAATGAATACACAGCCCGAATTGAAGTTTCCGGTGCGGCCGAATCGCTCGAAAGCATCAGAAATTTTGTGCGCCGCCATGCCGAGCGCTGGGGCTTTTCGGAAGAACAAGCGGGGCTTATCGCTTTGGCCGTTGATGAGGCGTGTTCCAATATTATACGCCATTCTTACAAAAACGACACATCTAAAAGCGTAAGTGTGGCAATTCGTATAGAAGGCAGCCAATTTAAGGTTTTAATTATGGATTCGGGCGCAACTTTCAATCCGCTTTCCGTTTCTTCGCCAAATATGGAGCAATACTTCAAAATGTTTCGCAGCGGCGGGCTTGGAATACACATCATGCGCAAAGTAATGGATGCCATTTCCTATAATCCGGCGCAAACGTCTGCCGCACTCAATACACTGATTCTCTCAAAAAAACTGCCCTCATAATATCTTTTCATTCCGTAATTTTGTCGCTCAAATAAAAGTACAATGTTTCATTTTGCTCATGTTTGCAAAATGTTTTTCGGCCGAATATCGCACATTGTCGGAATTTTAGCCATTATTTATTGTACCATTACCCACAAATCATCTTTATAATATGCCCAAATCAGTTCTGTTTTCGCCCAAAGCTCCCGCACCGATAGGCCCGTATTCGCAAGGAATTAAGGCTACCGGTTGTTTTTTATTTCTCTCGGGGCAAATCGCTCTGGGTATGGACGGTGCCATGCACGGCGATAATGCGGCCGAGCAAACCGTGCAGGTATTGGCGAATATTTCGGCATTGTTGAACGAGGCCGGCTACTCGCCGAACAATGTGGTAAAAACCACAATATACCTTAAGGATATGAATGATTTTGCGGCTGTTAATACAGTTTATGGAGAATTTTTCGGTAAATCGAAACCCGCACGCTCTACGGTGGAGGTTGCACGTTTACCCAAAGACGCACTTGTAGAGATTGAAGTTATCGCTCTATGCGAAGACTAACGCTTTTTATTATGATAGCCTTCGGCACGGCAGCCGCGGCTGCCGTTGCCGCACCCGATTCTTCCGAGGCGGTGCGCAGCGGATTTATTATGCAAAAATCTCCGACAGATGCAGTTCTCTATTCGCTTGCTTTTCCGGGACTTGGTCAGGTTTATACCCAAACATATTGGAAAGTCCCGTTATTTGCAGGCGCCGCCGGTGCTTGTTTCTACGGAATTATAGCAAACAACTCATCGTTCATTAAGTATTCCAACGCAGCCGACGCAGCCATGGCCGCCGGCAAATCAGCCGCCGAAATCGCTATGATGCGGCAACAGCGCGAATATTATCGCGACCTACGCGACCTTTCCGGATTATTTCTGATAATAACGTATGTCGCCGCCGCAATAGACTCTTACACGGCGGCACATCTCTACGATTTCAACGTAGACGACAAGATTGCTCTCCGGCTTGTTCCCGACCCGGCGCGTAACGGCCTTGCGCTTGCTTTGCATTGGTAATTCCCGAACTACGGACTTTGGCTTTTTTGAGCACGTGCAAATTGATTGTCCTGCTAATTGCTGAATTGCGCCTTGAATGTACTCCAAGTAGTTGCAGCCTTATCTGCTACGGCTGAATTTGCATCACTCCAGCGGATTATGCTCCATTGCCCGCCGGAATTCGGTGCTATGGTCAGTCGCATAACGCCGGTTCCGCGTTTCGGAATTGCGGTTGCCGAGTGATTGACCACAAGCAAATAGTCGCCTATATACACGGCTGAATCCTGCGTAATCACATCGAAATATCCGCCCGAAATAGCAAGCGACGGCGGCACGTCTGCTGGAATTTTAGACATAAGCGAAATAAATGCTTGACGTTCTGCCGTAACTCCCCAAGACGAGAACAATGTTGCATAACGCGCCGCCACTTCCGCTGCAGGCTCAAAACGATAAAAATGATAGTCGCCGCGGGCAGTATCGGCAAGGCAAAGAGTAAAGTTTTCGGCATTCTTCTCTTTAACTGCATTTTTCAGATTTTCTATCACCAAAGACGGCATGGTTGGTGGCGTAAAAGACTGACCGCCGGCTACGGGCGACTCCGGCTCGCGGGTGGAAAACAATCCGCAGCCCGACAAAAAAACGATTGCGAAATACAAGTATAAAACCGTGCTTCCCAACGAACAATCAACCGATTCTGCAAATATTTTCACGTCTTTATTTCCACTGATTTTTCAAATTGCTTTTTAAACGGCTATACGGCTTTCAAGCGCACGCGAAAGCGTAGCTTCATCTGCAAATTCGAGGTCGCTTCCGATCGGAACTCCACGTGCTATTCGCGTTACTTTGACGTTGAGCGGCTTAAGCGAACGCGCAATGTACTGAGTGGTAACTTCCCCCTCCACATTGGGGTCAAGCGCGAGTATTACCTCTTCCACTTCGTCGACAACCCGCGCCACAAGCTCTGCAATTTTCAGGTCATTCGGCCCGACACCGTCGAGTGGGTTTATCGCGCCGTGAAGAACGTGATACAAGCCGCGATATTCACCTGTCTTTTCAATGGCAAAAACATCGTTAGGCTCTTCAACTACGCAAATTATCGTGCGATTGCGCTTGGCGGAGGAACAAATCGGACACGGATCTTTTTCTGTAAAATTAAAGCATATCGAACAAAACCTTACATTGGCTTTGAGCTGAGCAAGAGCTTCTGAAAACCTGCGAACTGTTTCATCGGGTTGGCGCAACAGAAAAAAAGCAAGCCGACGCGCTGTTTTGCGTCCTATGGAGGGCAGTCCTGCAAAAAGTTCGACTACGGCTTCAATAGATTCGGAGGTGTAATGCATTGTTAAGGTTACGTAGATATAATCGGCCCGGGCAGAACAAACGTGCTATGCGAAAGCGCGAAAAACATCGGATAGAATAAGACGGACAAAAAAACCGACGAAGATATTGACGGATTCGGCAACTTGGCAGATATATTTTCGTATTGTGTTCTATGCCGCGTCCGGCAAAATTAGCAATTTACGCGCAGATGTTTTGCCATATTTATTGGAAATGGTAAATTGCTCAAATAATACAAGCAACTATCGTACATTACACGCGAGAGGCAATGCAATGAGTATCTTCAATCGCATTACGGATATTTTCAAAGCGAACGTGAATGATGCTTTGGATAAAGCCGAAGATCCGGAAAAAATGTTGAAACAGATGGTTTTGGAAATGGAAGAGTCGGTGAATAAAACCACTCTTGCCGTTGCAAATGCCATAGCCAATGAAAAATCGCTTGACCGAAAACTTGGCAAGGCACGCGCCGAATCGGGCGATTGGCAGCAAAAAGCCGCGCAAGCACTCGGTGCAGGCCGCGAGGATTTAGCCCGTGCTGCTCTACAGAAAAAGCAAATTGCCGACAAGAACGTTCAGGATTTAGAGCCTATTTATACAACTGCCAAGGCAACTTCCGATAAAATGCGCCAGCAGTTGGACGCTCTCAAAGCAAAGCTTGAGGAGGCGCGCAGCCGCCAAAGCACGCTAATTGCACGCAGTCAGGCCGCCAAAGCACAAAAACAAATAGCACAAAGTTTCAGCGGCGTAGGTTCGGACGCTTTCAGTAAATTCGATAAATTCGAAGGAAAAATAGAAAAATTAGAGTCCGAAGCCGAAGCATTCGAACAGCTTGCCGGACAGAATACAAAACTCGAAGACGAGTTCAAGCTGCTTTCTGCCAATTCGTCGGTCGACAGCGAATTGCTTGCCCTTAAAGCCAGTATGGGAATGTTGCCGCCCGCAACGCCAAAAGATGAGCAACCTTAAGCAAGAGGAGCAGTTAATTATGGAAAACCTATCATTTAACGCGAAAGCAACGCCAATGGAAACGCCACAAGAATTTTTAGATGCTACGATTGCCCGCATAGAGGCAATTCTTGCTGCTCGCTATCCCGATTATCTGAATTTCGGCGGCGGTTCATTCGCAATTACACGCGGTTCGTCGCAAATAGTCGTTGTAGCACGCCCATATACCGACACAGACACGGCTATCGAATGTATCGCCAATGTTGTAACAGGCGGCAATATTACGCCTGAAGTTATGAAGTATCTGTTGCGTAAAAACGCCGAGTTGCATTTTGGTGCATTCGGTATGCTTTTCGACGGAACGATTATATTTAACCATACCATAGCCGGTGCTCATTTGGACGACAACGAGTTGCTGACCTCTCTCGATTCGGTAGCAACCATAGCCGACCATTACGACGACGAAATAGCAGCCATGACCGGCGGACATCGCGCAATAGAAGCCTCCGATTTAGAATAAACCTACGCGATTAATTCGCCCATACTTTATAATAATTCCGCAGAAATTGAATATCGGTACGCTTTGCCGATAATGATTCCTGCGGAATTTAATTTTTTTCACGGGAATACCCCTTTCTTTCAGTTGCTTCCGTTCCGAACATCCCGTTAAAATCCGGTGCTGTCGGCACTGCTTCGATTATTACTCAAGGCCGTCTAAGCGACAAGAAGCAACGGATTGCGTATTTTTGCCGCCTACGTCATTGCTTTGGATTTATTCGGTTCCGATTATGATTATTCGTTGCCACGCCGCGATAATTCGCACAGCCATAAAATTTGTCTGTATTCTCGCGCTGTTTCCATTATATACCTCCGCTCAGACTGCGATAAGGCCGGAAGCGTTGAAACTTCTTGATTCATCGCTTGCTTTACTCGATATGAAGCGATATGACCTTGCAATGCCATGGGGCGTTCCCGCAACCGATAGGCTTATTATGCCGGAAGTCGCTCGAATGTTTGCCGAGCCGCTTACCGCTTTCGACCGCGTTAAGTTCTATACAGACCGGCTGAAATCTCTTAACGGTAATAATATAGACGATTTTTCTTATGCTTTGCTGCCTGCCGCCGGTCTGGGAAATTATACGCCTGCCTATTACGAAGCGGCACCGAATACACGGCAAATAAACGAAATTCTCAAAATTACGCCGGATTCTCTGGTCGGTTTCATCGGTGCTACTACGTTGCAACGTTTTATTATGCCGCTAATTCCGGCTCTCAACGCCATTACAAGATCTCGTTCGTCAATTACAAGCGAAGAGATACTGTTGCAACTTTGCGATTCGTTGCTATTGCTCGATAAGGAAACCGAAACGGCAAATCTTTACGAACTCAAAGCCGGCGAAGAACGCTCGTTGCAACAGGCCAAAGATTTCTATTCGGCGGCGGCACAAGTAGATGCGGAAAGGCTGTATTCGGCTGGAATGTCGCTTTATCGTGCATATTTGAACCTTATTGCACCGGGCGAAGACGCACTCGCACTAATGCGCGACAGTATACGAACCATCGTAATTCAGACACAATACGGCAAAATAGCCCTTGGCGGAGCGGGCGACGACGTTTATGACGGCGACTACATACTGATACTTGACGTTGGCGGTAATGACCGCTATTATTTTCCGAATTACGACAAGAAAGCCGCCATCGGGCATCCTATTCGCATAACGATTGACTTGGGCGGCAACGATATTTACAATGGCGGCGATTTCTCGCTCGGCGGCGCGATATTCGGTACTTCACTGCTGTTTGACATAGCCGGCAACGATGTATATTCGGCAGGAAATTTCTCGCTTGGTTGCGGGCTTTTCGGTATCGGAATTTTGCATGATTTTGCCGGTGCCGACCGATATATCGGAAAAATTTGCACGCAAGGAGCTGCTGCCTTTGGTCTGGGAATATTGATTGACGACGACGGGAACGATTCCTATACTGCCGAATCAAATGCACAAGGCTTTGGCTCTACGCGCGGCTTCGGGGCTGTATGCGACCGCGCCGGCAATGATATTTATGCGGCTTGCTCACCTTTTCAGGATTTTCTGCGCTATGACGCCCACTTCGTTTCCTTTACGCAGGGGGCTGCATTAGGCAGCCGCCCGGTAGCCGCGGGCGGCATTGGAATTTTGGCGGATTTTCGCGGCAACGACACATATATTTCCGATATTTACGGACAAGGAACAGCATACTGGTTCGGATTGGGAGCCTTGTACGACGAGGACGGTGACGACCGCTATCAGGCTTATCAATATGCGCAAGGTGCCGGCGTGCACTTCGGTTTCGGTACGCTTTGGGACGCAAAAGGCTCGGACTCTTATATATCGCATGGCGTTTCTCAGGGTTGTGGGCACGATATTGCCATGGGTGCATTGCTCGACGAAGATGGCGACGACGACTATAACGCCGAAAGTTTATCGCTCGGCGGCGGGAATGCAAATGCCGTATCGCTTTTTCTCGACCTTCGCGGAAATGACGGCTACATTGCAAGAAATACCGGCAACACAATGGGTTATTCGGATTTTCGTCGAAATTACGGCATGATAGGGATATTTGCAGACGGCGGCGGAACCGACCAATACGGTGAAACTATACGCAATAATCGTATCGCACGGAAATCAACCTACGGCTTGTTTTACGATACCGAGATAATAGCAACGGAAACGAAACAGCGTAACGAACCGGCACTTACGCCGCCGGACGACCAAAAAGAGCCGTTACGCTCAACCCTCGACAGTTTATTCATTCAGGCTTCGGCGGCACCGCAGAAATTTCAGTATAACGTAGAGCCGGCACGCAATGCAATTATTGAACAAGGAGGTGCGGCACTCTCATTTCTACGTACTAAATTCGGAACGGAATCGCCTCGCGAAAGGCTTGCGCTCGAGATAATACTGCCTAAGATTTGGGACAAAGATTCGGTGCAAATATCATCTATTATTCTCGACTCGCTTGCTTCGGAAAATATTCTGACTTTTGGGCTGTGCGCTACAACGGCAGGGCGTAAAAAATTTATGCCTGCCGCGGCCACGTTGATAAGCAGATTAAATTCTGACGATTGGCGAATTTGCGCAACAGCGGCACAGCAGCTCGGCGAAATCGGCGATATTTCTGCGGCGCAGGCCTTGCAGCAATCGCTTACCGGTGCAGAGCCGCTTGTTCGGGCAAGGGCTGCATTCTCCATCGGTCAGTTATTGCCAGACACAGCATTGCGAATGTTGAAGCCGGCTATTTACGACTCTATGCAGATAACTCGAAATAGTGCAATACAAGGCTTGTTACGCAATAAAATTTTGCCCGTTACGATACTGCAAGAAGCATTTTCCGAGCATTTTACTTTTGAGGCGCGCCAAAGGCTTGCCGTGCTTATTTCCAAAGTTGACGAAGCCGATTCGGTTGCGGTAACGGCAACAGCGGATTTGGTCGTAAATCAGAAGAAAGTTCTTCGCGAGTATATTTACAGCTCGATTATCGAAAAACGATTTACCGTGCCGCAACAGCTAATAGCCCTAATTGCCGTATCGGAAAAGGACGAACGACTCGGACGATTGCTGGCGGGCAACGAGTTGCCGAAGCCGCCGGAAAATTCTGAAAAAAAATCAAAGAAAAAGAAGAAAAAAACAAAAGAACAATAACGATTAGAATGTGCTTGTTTCCGATGATTTCTGCCATACTTTAATTTAGCGCAGTAATGAAAACGTCCGTAATAATAGCTTCGGCAGGAACAGGCAAACGTTTCGGCACGGCTGTTCCTAAACAATACTTGGATTTATGCGGCTTACAAGTTATCGTGCGAACTCTTATGATGTTTGAAAATCTCAAGGAAATAAATACAATAGTCGTAGCGGTAAATCCAGAGTGGGAAGATTTTTTAAAGAATTTGACAGAACTTCACAATTTGACAAAAGTAGCCGATATAGTGCACGGCGGCGCGGAACGCAAAGATTCGATAGCCAATGCATTGCTTGCACCGGCCATAGCCGAAGACGATATAATTTTGGTACATGACGCGGCACGTCCGTTTGCCACACCGGATCTAACGCGCCGAGTAATTGCATCTGCGGCGGAGATGGGATCGGCTGTTCCGGTGATAATGCCCAAAGATGCTGTAAAACAAATCCGTTCAGATGGTTTTATTGATTATACGCTTGAGCGTTCAAATTTACGCCAAGCACAAACGCCACAAGGGTTTCGGGCTGAAATACTTAGGGCGGCATACGCATCGGCGGGCAATTTTGCCGGGGTCGACGATGCAAGTTTAGCAGAGGCCGCAGGCTTCCAGGTAGCTACTGTAGAAGGTGATGAAAGAAATATTAAAATCACTACTCCTCTCGATTGGAGCATTGCCCGACTGATTTTGGAAGTACATTCGAACGCATTATACGATGGAACTCAATTTTCAAGACAATAAGCCGTTCAAAGTGCTGATAGTAGGCGCACGCAGCAAAACTGCCGAAGCCATTACACGAATATTGCGAACGGAAACTGCGTGGAAACTTATTTTACTTTCTTCGGGGGTTTCTCTCGAAGAACACAGCGAATATATTTCGATTTACCCGACAAATTACAATGACCTGAAAAGTACCAAAGAGATTTTTCTGCGCGAAATGCCCGATGTTGTGGTCAATACCGCTGCAATGACCAATGTAGATGGTTGCGAGCTGAACAGACAAGAGGCGTGGCAAGCAAATGTTCAATGGGTGGAATTTTTACTGAGAATGTGCAAAATAACCGATGCGCGACTGATACACTTTTCTACTGACTACGTTTTCGACGGGCTTCGCGGGCCATACACGGAAACCGACGTGCCAAACCCGATAAATTATTACGGCAGGACTAAACTGGCCGGCGAAAATTTGTGCCGTTTATCTAATATCCCTTGTGCCATTATTCGCACAAACGTAGTATATGGTGTTTCGTCTTATGAACATACGGATTTTGCCCAATGGACTCTGGCAAAACTCCGTGAAGGGGAAAAATTCAATGTGGTAACAGACCAATTTTCAAACCCGACACTTACCGACGACTTAGGCCTGGTCGTTTATCGCATAATACTGAAAGAGCGCGGTGGAATTTACAATGCAGCGGGAGGCGAATGGCTCAATCGCTATGAATTTGCTTGTAAAATTGCCCATACATTTCAGTTTAGTTCCGACATTATTCATCCCTGCGTTACTGACGACATCAGGCAGCGGGCAAAGCGCCCGCTTCGCGGCGGACTTATAACGTTAAAAGCCGAAACAGACCTCGGCGTAAAGCCCGCAACGGTCGAGTCCGGCCTAATCACTTTGCGGCAACAGATATTATCTCTTGCCGAATCAGAAAAAAAGCGATAAAAAAACTAAAGCAAAAAAATTACCGGTAACTGACCGATAAGCAACGCTGAAAATTAATGAAAACTTCCGTTTTACTCAATGAATTAACCGCACTTGCAAACGAGGCCGGCTATCGGATTATTCGGGATAAAGGAACGTTTCGCGGCGGTTCGTGCATTGTTCGCCAAGAAAAGATAATTGTATTGAACAAGCGTCTTCCGCCTGAAAGCATAATAGCGATATTGGCACGGGTACTTGCCGATATTTCAGAGAATTTGTCGGTAAAGCCGGCTTTACGGGATATTATCGAGCGTGAACGGGTGGCAGCGCCAAAACGCAAATAGAATAAATATACTCCCGGCACCTCCCTGTTATTTTCTATCTATATGCCTGTTCAGGGCTGTTTTACAGCCGTAATTACATAGAGTTCAATAATTTATTACACAAATCTTCTGCAATTCATTGTTTGGTTTCTGATAGTGCGAAAACATAGTCCAAAATGCCTTCTTCCTTTCTTCCAAACTTCTCACAAATCTATTATG
>JADZAA010000001.1 GCA_020852855.1 Bacteroidota bacterium | reverse complement strand
TAATAGATTTGTGAGAAGTTTGGAAGAAAGGAAGAAGGCATTTTGGACTATGTTTTCGCACTATCAGAAACCAAACAATGAATTGCAGAAGATTTGTGTAATAAATTATTGAACTCTATGTAATATGAATCAAGGAACGGCAGAAAATATGTGTTTTTCAATTATCCGGGCAAGATAATTACCGGTAATTTTAATTAAAAAGCCTTGCAAACAGAGAAAAAATCCGTTTGCAAGGCTAAGAAAAACTGCTTCTATATTATTAACGTGCGATTACAACCGGAACAGTTACAGTACCTGTCGGAGTGGAAAGAGTCGCACGGTATATCCCCGAAGATAAGCGGGAAGCATCGAACTCTATTTGATAATTGCCTGCACTACTATTACCTTCGCCTATTACGGCAACGGTTTGACCAAGCATATCCTGAAGCATAAGACGATAGCTGGCATCCGTATCTAATCTGTAGAATACGCCTAAACGACCGCTTGTCGGATTCGGTGCTACCGTCAATCCAGTTTCGACGGCAGATAAGCCTGTCGTAACGTTGTCATTATCTTTCGTGAACGGTTGAACTCCCGCTTGTATGTCGTATTTCTGATTCAAATAGTTGAATATCTGCGTTCGCACATTAGCGTTTGTTGTATTCAGAACGTATACCTCCGCCATTCTTCCCAAAAAGGAATTGCTGAATCCCGAGATCATATTCACACCGTTATGATAGCGCGTTTGGTCATACGTTGCACCTATGCCGCCATTATGTAAATTTGCCGTTATATACGGGTCGAGATAAAGGTTGTTGTTTGTGCTCGTAATGCTTGTAACTCCTTCATTAGAAACTGATAACTTCATACTTGAACCATCGAAAACAAATTGTGCCAGATATACTCTGTTTGTGCCTATTATTCGATTTATCCACCATCTCGTGCTGTCCCATGCGCCCGCGTATAAACGCAAATTGTCTATGTACATATTGAAACCCGCAGACTCGCCGCCAAGTTCTATAAGCATTTGCTTGGTAGAAGCATTACTGCCGGTGCGAAACACAAGAAAAATTGTCTTTGCACCGCCGCCGGTCAAAGCATCGCGTGCCGCAACTCCCATACCTTTGCCGGCAGCAAACTGAACTACGGGCTGATTGTTGATAACACAAATTCCCGAATTGCAGTATGTAGGACGCATCGAGCTTGTGTTCTGTGTGGCATGGTCATCAGAACCGGCATCTGTGGCATCGGGCCAAAGCTGAACCAAAGAATTATTCGCCTGACCTATATCCGAAGCTATAAGATGCATTATTGGTGCATAAGGATCTCCTTCGCCGCCTAAAATGTCAAACTCTGTGCTTTCGCCGTATAAACCACCAGCTCCGAATGATACTTCTGCGGATAATATCTGATTAGTTGCAGGTTGCGTGAAAGAAAGGGTACCGAATACGGCAGTACCTTCCTGACTAAGCAGTGCTTGCTCGGGATTGCCCGACATAAAATTATTCGACAGGCTTAACTCTGTGTTTTCAAGGTCAAAATCCGCATTTTGGAATTCGTCTTCTGCGCGAACAATTACATCGGGTTGCATAATTGCGCCTACCTGCACATCTGTCGGTTGCTGTATAAAGCGCAACCTGTCGGCTATAACTTCAAGGCGATTATCGTCGTATTCGGTGGAACTTACGGCACCGCCGCCGTTTTCATCGCGGAATTCGGTTCCTCCCGCACCGGCTACAGCCGACGTTACGGTAAATGTCAATTGAGTATTGTCTGTTACGGCTGTCGTAAATGTAGCTCTAAATGATAGCTCGGCAGTTGCATTATCGGGCGCAGTTATATTTAGACCGGAAAAATTAACCGCGCCGTTTTCCGGCACGGGAAGGTCGGCTAATTTTGTTTCGCCGCTGAAAAGAGCAAGCCTGCGTACCATACCCGGATGGCTGACCTGTATGGTCAAATCGGTCAGTATTGTGGGGAGTGCGTCGGCATCGGGCGACGTAGCACCGCCGTCGCGCACGGTTAGCCCCAATACGGGGGCCGAATTATTTAATGCAAGATCATTATTATTTGACTGATAATCAACATAATGTATATTCTGCCAATACTCAAAGCCGGGAGTGGCTATAATATCGCTACCGCGTAATGCAAGCGCACTCGTTCCCGCAAGATAGCCGTAAGAGTCGAAGTTGCCGTAGCCGTATATCGTCGCCGAAAGTTGTCCGCCCGTTCCTGCAAAAAGATTGTGAGTTCCTCCCGGAATACCGGACAATATAACAGCCGACAAAGTAGGGTCGCCCGGAATAGGTTCAAATCCGTTGACCGGCAGACCGTCAAGCAATACATTATCCGTATTTGTGGTAGCGGTTACGACATTCATAAAGTAACTCGGTATATTGGGAGTTACAAATGCCTCGAATGTTATTTTATCTATCATTTGGTCTACCGGAGGCACATAAACCGAGAAAGGATCGGAAGTTACATAATCGCAAGACGAGCCTGGGCTGTATTGCATCAATGCAATGGGAGCACTTGTCGTAATTACTTCTCTGCTTGTAGATGAGAAGTTGTAAGTTTGTCCGGCATTTATTGTAGCACTTAGAATGCCGTCGCGGAATACTTGCGTGGTATTTTCCGTAGCTACCGCATCATAAACAATAGCTGCCGTTCTTAGTGCCAGAGGTACGATAACGAAGCGTTGCCCTAAACGATTCGTCGGCATATTTTGCTCGAAAATATGGTCGCAAGCAGTGCAATTACCGATTGTCGTGCATATTGCACCGCTGAAAACTGCAACAGGAGCAGACGAAGTTACCAATGTGCCGTTCAAGTGGGCATTAGCCGCACCACTTTGCACTTGGTATGTTTGTCCGCGATTCAACGTAACATTGAAAGGTGTATTTGCAACATGTCCGCCGAGCGTGGCAACTGACGGCGTAATTGTTACGGTCGTATTGTCTTGCGTGGCTATAATCAGGAATTGAGAGCGAATATAATTTATTTCATCGGCGCGTGCTCCGGCAACACGATAATTAACGCCTAATGCAGGCGTAGGCAAAACGCCCGATGCATCACTTGTAGCATCCCTGAAATTAAGTGCATAAACAGAAACCGGCTTTTGAGTTGTTATATGAATGCCCATCGGCCGTACTATTTCCGAACCTGTATTGTATCCTTCCGCCAAAGGTATAATAAAGGAAACCGAAGAATTAGCAGCTACCGTAAAGTTTTGCGTGAATGTTCCGAGCGGTATAGATATTGTGCCGGTAGTAGCCTCGTCGGCTGTAATAAATACTTTTAAAGTAGGTGTGAAATTTTCACTGAAGCCAAACCAAAAATCCGTACCTTTGGTAGAAAGTTGTGCTTGTGCAGACAATGCCGCATGCAATGCGATAATTAAGGTGAATATCGCCGACCTGATTATAAAAAGTATATTCTTTTTCATTGTTGGAACTTTGCAAATGTTAAAAAAAGTAAATCGGGAAATTGCAGATTAAGGCGCGAATAAGATGTCGGCAAGCGGCGTGTTAATCTCAGCCGAGCTCATGCGATACGTGGAAACTGTGTTTCCGGCAACGGTTTTTATTATCGTTCCGGGTATTGTTATACCGCTTGTCGTTTGATAGTCGGAATAATCGACAATAACATCTAAATTTCCCTGATTCAATTCTTTACGTATTTCGCGCATCATTAAAAAATTATCTTGGCGTATATATAGTGTACGCTGTTCGTTCTCATCGTAAGTTGCGCGTAAAACATACACGGGAATTCCATTCAGTATAGTTTGTTCAGACAGTATCACGGACTCGGCTTTGTCCGGACGCGGCATATATCCCATATCTCGCACGATATTCCGCGCTTCAAACCCGTTCATACTTAAAATATTTGTTATAGGGCGTTTTTTACTCCCTCCGGCCATTTCATTCTGCACCCAACCGCCGTTGCCATACCAACAAACAATAGTTGTGCCTATTACATCAGTTGTTTTTTTCAACATTTTACCGTCATTTCTGCACTCGATTGAAATAGTAGAAGTACTTCCGTATTCCGTAACTTCTCCTTTCAATACAATTGATTCAATTGTATTGATTTTAGTAGCAGACAAATTCTGTTGCACTATCTGCTCGGCTGTCTGCGCGTTTGCGCAAAGTGACAAAAGCACCGCTGCCACAATAGCGGTAATCGCCGTTTTCATAATAAAAACTCCATAAAATTGAGTAAAAGAACAATGATTCAGAAATCTGTTTTTAACCCTGAAATTCCTGACATCGGATTTGTTCGGCACCCTATAACGGGTATAGCCACTTATTACTTTTCTTCTCAACAACAAAAATATGAAAAAACATCAATTGGCAAAATTATTTTTTAAAGTGTTGCAAATAAAGTTGGAACGGCTTGTTTTGGTTCGCTCAAAGCGTAAAAAATCGAGCCGTCTGCACTATTGGCACGATGCTTGTAATTCCGATAGAAAAATCGCCGAATTTCAATCCTGTTCAAGATGAAAAAATACGCCGCCGCAATAAGAATTACATTTGCATTGCTGACGTGCCTTATACTGATATTTACGGCTGTTGCGGCTTATTCTCAATCGCCCGCCGCACCTATTTCTTTGCCGAAAATATCGCTTGGCGTAGAGCAAGCGCAATCGCCCAAAGACGCGGTACTAACCTTGCAAATAGTGGCGGTGATGACCATTCTCACCCTTGCGCCGTCTATACTGATAATGGCTACTTGCTTCACGCGAATTATAGTCGTGTTTCATTTCTTAAAGCAAGCTCTCGGCACTCAAACGCAGCCTCCGTCGCAACTGCTTACAGGATTGGCTCTGTTTCTTACGTTTTATGTGATGCAACCCTCGCTGAATCAAGCAAATTCAACCGGGCTGCAACCATATTTGCGAGATGAAATCACGCAGGAACAAGCGGTAACGAATATAGTAAAACCGTTCCGTGAATTTATGTTGCGCCACACTCGCGAGGAGGATTTGGCACTGTTCGTCAAACTCAGCGGTGCGGAAAAACCGGCTGCACTCGACGATGTTTCCACGCTTACGGTAATTCCCGCATACTCGCTTAGCGAGTTGCGAATGGCCTTTCAAATAGGCTTCATAATTTTTATCCCGTTTTTGGTGCTTGATATGGTAATATCCAGCATTTTAATGTCGTTAGGAATGATGATGCTTCCGCCGCAGCTTATTTCCATGCCTATAAAAGTACTGCTGTTCGTTATGGTAGACGGCTGGAATCTGATAGTCAAATCGCTTATGGAAAGCATTGTAAGCCCGGGCGGTTAATAAAAACTTTTTCAAAGGAAGGAAACTCATGTCCGACGAACTTGTAATACAACTTATTCGTGATGCTTTCTATCATGTATTGCTGATAGCCGGTCCGTTGCTTGCATTATCGTTGATATTGGGGCTTATCATAGCCATATTCCAAGCGGCTACGTCCATCAATGAACAAACACTGACATTTGTGCCGAAATTGGCATTGGTATTTATCGTTACGGTACTTGCTCTGCCGTTTATGATAGGCACGATGAAAACTTTTGTTCTCGGATTATTTCAGATGATACCTACGCTTAAATAGAATACGCGGACAATCCGAATTTTACCGTACATTTTCCATCTGTTTCTGTACGGGAGCATACAGAGGCCGCAATATTTTTTATTAATAATGCCGTGCCTCTGCGCTCCATATCCGGGAATGATAAAAGGCCCTGTTTTTACTCGAAATTTCATCGCTTGAATAGATTAAACTATTGGCTAAAATTACGCCTAATCTATAAAGCAGGCTATTATTCTCCAATTTTCATTTATGATTGATTCCGGTGCAATAACATACTTTTCTACAAAATTCATATTCGGATTGCTGATTTTTATCCGCGTTTCGGCAATGATATTCGCTGCACCCGTGTTTTCTCACGCAGCGGTACAACCTATGCTGAAAATCGGTTTGGCCGCCGTAGTTGCAATGATGCTTACAGCTGCTTTTGCAGACAAGCAACCGGCCATTGACACCCATATTTGGTCGCTGTCGTTGCTGGTGGTCAAGGAATTTCTTATAGGTGCGGCGATAGGTTTTTCTACGGCAATGATATTGTATGCGGTAGAATTTGCAGGCGGATTACTCGATTTCGATATAGGATTTCAAACTTCGTTGCTATTCGATTCCAACAGTAGTGCGCCAACCCTTATAGGGCAACTTAAAATGATGGTTACGCTAATGGTGTTTCTGGGGCTGAACGGACATCATTTCCTGCTCGAAGCACTTGCGGCAAGTTTTGTTGCCGTTCCGCTCGACAGTTTCGGCGTTACTACTTCTGCGGTTGATACTTTGCTACGCTTGGTTACAAACGTTACTATTATTGCCATAAAAATAGCCTCGCCGATATTGCTGTCGCTTTTATTGGTAAATATTTCGCTGGCATTACTATCGCGTGTCGCACCGCAACTCAATGTGTTTGTTCTGAGTTTTCAAGTAAAAGTGGCGGTGGGACTGATAATGCTGTTCGTAACAATACCGCTATTCGTAATGATAGCCAAAACTGCCATAACATTTTTTCAGAACGAAACTTATACTGTGATTATGACGCTGAATCCGAAGCGTTGATTTGCTGAAAACACTATGTAAATACAAGCAAAACTATGGCGGAAACCCCCGACGGACAACAGAAAACCGAACCGGCATCGGGTAAGAAACTTTCCGACGCACAAAGTAAAGGGCAGGTAGCCAAAAGCCTTGATGCCACAAATTCGGCTGTACTGCTTATCGGCGGAATGGTTGCCGCCGCATTTACAATTCCTTTGTTGCAAAGGCAGATGGAATTTATGCGCTTATTGTTTGCCAATGCACCGCATATAACGCTGACCGATACAAGCGTAGCCAAATACTACCCCGACGTTATTGCTGCTTTGGCAACGCTGGCATTGCCATTGCTCGGCATTATCGCATTGATTGCCGCCGCAACAGAAATAGGGCAAACCGGTTTTACGTTTGCAACAAAAAAATTCACGGAAGGGCTGAATTTCAAGCAGATATTCAATGTTTTCCAAGGATTGAAGCGTATATTCGGTTCTGCACGCTCGGTAATGGAATTGCTGAAAAGTATCGTGAAACTATTGCTCGTAGGCGCGGTTCTCTATCAGGTATTGCATCGCCGCATTGACGAGATTGCCGGATTGGCCGCGCAACCGTATCAGCATATAGGTACTGTTATAGGTAGCGTGATAATGGAGTTACTTTGGAAAATAGGTGCGATTTATCTGCTTATAGGTGCGGGTGATTTCTTCTATCAACGCTATAAATTCCGCGACGACCTGAAAATGACAAAACAAGAAGTCAAAGAAGAAAACAAGCAGTCGGAAGGCGATGCGGAGGTAAAGCAACGCATACGGCAATTGGCACGGCAAAGGTTGAAGCGCATTATGTTGCAAAACGTAAAAAAAGCCGACGTAGTGATTACCAATCCTACGCACTACGCTGTGGCATTGGAATACAAGCCCGGAATGAGCGCACCGAAAGTATTGGCAAAAGGTGTGGATTTTCTCGCGCTTAAAATCCGCGAAATAGCGACCGAAAGCGATGTGCCGATAGTCGAAAATCCTCCGCTGGCACGGGCTTTGTACTCTGCCGCAGAGGTTGATGCGGAAATTCCCGAAACACTTTTCAAAGCCGTAGCACAAGTCTTGGCTTATATTTACCGGCAACGCGGCAAGAAATAGCTGTAATCTATATTCGACGAAAAATTTTTCATCTCGAAAAACACAAGCAAACAGACGCATAATACAATATGGCCGATTCCGTTGTCAATACATTGCCCGTACCCGAGCCGCTTCGCCGCGCTTTGGGAGTGGCATCATCTAATCCCGATATTGCTTTGGGCATTGGTGTATTGCTGGTTATAGCATTGCTGATTCTGCCGTTGCCGCCGCTTATACTCGATATTTTGCTTGCGCTGAACATTACGGTTTCGACTCTTGTGTTAATGACCTCGATTTATATCACCAGTCCGCTCGAAATCAGTTCTTTTCCTACAATTCTTTTGATAACTACATTATTCCGTTTGGGACTGAATATCGCAACCGTCCGGCTGATTCTAAGCCGCGGCGAGGCCGGCGATATTATACACGCTTTCGGAACATTCGTAATCGGCGGAAATTACGTAGTCGGTATAATTATTTTTCTAATTCTGCTGGTAATCAATTTTATCGTTATCATCAAAGGCTCTACGCGAATTGCAGAAGTTGCCGCCAGATTTACGCTTGACGCTTTGCCCGGCAAGCAAATGAGTATTGATGCCGACCTGAACGCCGGATTTATTGACGATAAAGAAGCACGCCGCCGCCGCGAAAAACTTTCACGCGAAGCCGAATTTCACGGCTCTATGGACGGCGCGTCGAAATTCGTTAAGGGCGATGCCATTGCTGCGATTATTATTATGGCGGTGAATATAATTGGGGGGTTTGCCATAGGCGTGGCGCAACGCGGTATGGACGTGGCGCAAGCACTTTCCACCTACACGATTTTGACAATAGGCGACGGCTTGGTATCGCAAATTCCTGCTCTGTTGATTTCAGTAGCGGCCGGCTTGGTGGTAACGCGCTCGTCGGCCGGCGAAAAACTCGAAACCGAACTGGCAGGGCAATTCGGCGGGCGGCCGCGCGCATTGGGCATAGTTTCCGGAACTTGCGTCGCACTGGCCGTAGTACCCGGATTTCCGGCGGTGCCGTTCATATTACTTGCCGGAGTTACCGGCGGCTTGGCATATATTCGGTCGAAAACTCAAAAAATAGAAGCCGCAGAAACGCTGAAAGAAGAGCTTGCGGCAAGCGCGGAACAGGCCAAGCCGCAGGAACAGCCCGTAGAAGAATTATTGCGAATAGACCCTGTGGAAGTGGAACTTGGCTACGGACTTATAGCATTGGTAGACGAAACGCAGGGCGGCGACGTGTTCAAGCGCATAACAACCATTCGCCGGCAGTTGGCAACCGAACTCGGCATTATTCTGCCGCCGGTGCGGGTGCGCGATAATCTACAGCTTGCACCCGAAGAATACGTGGTAAAATTGCGCGGAATCGAAACCGCACGCAACACGCTGTACCCCGGAATGTTGCTGGCAATGAATCCCGGAAGTGCCGAAGGCGAAGTGGCCGGACTGAAAGTAACCGAACCGGTATTCGGATTGCCGGCTACGTGGATAGCGGTGGCCGACCGAGAAAATGCCGAAATAATGGGCTATACCGTAGTCGAGGCCGCTACTGTACTGGCAACGCATCTGACCGAGCTGTTACGCCGTAATGCCGACCGGCTTACAACAAGGCAAGATGTAAAGCAACTTATTGAAAATCAACGAAAAGACTATCCGGCAATAGTCGAAGAAGTACAGCCCGACCTCGTTCCCGTTATACAAAAAACGTTGCAGAATCTGCTGAAAGAAGGCATTCCAATACGCGACTTACCGATAATATTGGAGGCGATTCTGGAATATGCCAAAGTTACGAAGAACCCCGATGTTCTAACCGAATACGTGCGCCACAGTATCGGTGAATCCATAAAAAAACTTTATCAGGACACGCACGGCGTTATTCACGCAATAGCATTGGATCCCCGAGTGGAGCAAATTCTGACAAATGCGTTGCAAAACAACCAACAAGCGACAGTTTCAACATCGCTGGGACTTGCCCCCGACGTATTGCGTAACTTGCAGAACAGTATTTCACAGGCAATAGACGATGCTTCGTTGGCAGGTTTTATGCCTGTCATTATCACGCCCGCACAAATACGCCCTTATTTCCAACGAATGATACGCACCACATTCCCGATGACAAGCGTTATCAGCTACACCGAACTTCCTCCCGATGCCGAAATCGAAATAATAGAAACGGCACGTATGTAGAACGCATATCTTCTGCTTGTGTGCGTGTTGTCGAAAAGTTCGATAGTAGCACTCAGCTTCAATTTTGCACGTCAGTGCCAATTGCGGCAACACACTGTTACCGGCCGGTGTTATGTCTGTCCGTCCTTGCAAACCTTTGTCAGTATTGAGTTTTGTTGTCCTTGTCGTGGCATGTTGTGCGGTTGAGTATTTTTTATTTTCAGAAGGGGAATATATTTTGAATGTCTTGATAAAGTTGACCTGTTGTTAGTTGGATCCTGTTATGCAAATTATATTCTTTTATAAGAATTTCATCAATCTCATTGATAACTTTTTCCTTTCCATCCGAAAATCTACTTGTAGATTTAAGTTTCAAAGCCACAGCTTCAAGTTCAGAAATTGTTTCTTGGGAGAGTTTGCTAACATCAATAACAGGAATTTCTTTGAACTCATAAAGCTGAATCTTTCTTAGTCCGTTGCCCTGATTTCTTGAATGAAGCAACAAAGAAATTCTTGTGAAAGAAGAATTCAGTATTGCAAGATTTGCAAGTAAGTTTTTCTCAATGTTGATGATGTAAAAATTATCCGATGAATAGTGAAGCGATTCATTTAAGAGAAAGTCAATGTTCTTTCTCATGTAATAGTTGAATAAAATGTTCCCTGGCTTTTTCAATTGCACTTTATACCAATTTCCGTTTTGTTCAATCTGTTCTTTGAGTGCCTTGAATTTTTCAGGTTCAGAAATAATTTCTGTCTTGGCAATGTCAAGATGCCTTCTTGTTTTCGCAGAAACGTGACCATTCAAAGCAAGCAAATAAGAGAGTTCGGTTTGGATTTCAAATGTTTCAATTGAGGTTACATCTTTCACAAAAGGAATAGATTCATCAAATATTTTTTGATCTTGAATGAAATATTTATTTGCTATTGATGATACCCCTCTCTGAATGGGTCGGTTTACTATTTTGGCGATTGGCTTGAAAAAACTGCTCTTGAAATCAATTACTGTTTCTTCATTGAATCTGTGCTCAAAAAATTCTTGAATGGTTAGTTGCTTGTATGGCAATTTTATTTTCAAACCGTAAGAGCTAACATCATCAATAGTTTTAAGGGAAAAGAGTTTGATGAGTTTGTTTTTCTCCTTTGCATTTAGAATTCGCTTGAAGTCAATTACCGTTGCTCCAACTTCAGCATCAGGAAATGCACTTTTCTTGAAATGATAGATTGCCTCAATAGAGCCAAAACGAATAAATGCTTCTTTCAAAAATTTACCAAAATCGCTGTATAACCAAGAATCATAAATCACCGCAATCATTCTCCCCTTATCATTTAAATGGAAAATTGATTTTAGTAACTGACCTTACGCAGTAGGTAAGAATTTGACAACATTTAGATGACGTAATTGTTTGAAAGCTGTTTGGGTAGCAGAGATATAGAGTTTCATTTTTAAGGCGGTATGATTGAGTTTGCTCGAAAC